>PGYS01000100.1 GCA_002839795.1 Ignavibacteriae bacterium HGW-Ignavibacteriae-3
AATCCGATATCTCCGTTCTGATCACCGGCGAAAGCGGTGTGGGCAAGGAAATATTCGCCCGCGCGATTCACGGCTCGAGCAGGCGCGCAAACAGGGAACTCGTAAACGTCAACTGCGGGGCAATTCCTGAAGGCATTCTTGAAAGCGAATTATTCGGCCATAAAAAAGGATCGTTCACGGGTTCTACTGAAGACCGCAAAGGATATTTCGAGATAGCTGACAAAGGAACTCTCTTTCTTGATGAGTTGGCTGAGATGCCTCTTACTACGCAGGTAAAACTCTTGCGGGTACTGGAAACCCAGGAGTTCATGAGGATCGGAAGCGAGACCGTTACAAAAGTCGACGTTAGAATTATCGCCGCCACCAATAAGGATCTTCAGAAAGAAGTAGATTCAAAAAAATTCCGGAATGATCTTTATTTCCGTTTGAAAGCAGTCACTCTTAACATTCCCCCGCTGCGGGAAAGAAGGGGCGATATTCTGGAACTGATTTCTTACTTCCTGAAAAGCTATTCGAATGTTTACAGGACAAATTCCCTGCAAATAACAAAAGAAGCTGACAACCTGCTGATTAATTACAACTGGCCGGGGAATATACGCGAGCTTAAAAATGTACTGGAGACGGCAATCGCTCTCAGCAAGACCGGTCAGCTGGATGTTGATTCATTTATTCCCCTGATAACAGATAGAAAAATTGAAGATGATTTGAGAAATCTTCCCGTTCATGTAGGCCGCTCCGCTGAATCACTTGACAGGGAGATGATATACAGGGCGCTGATAGAGATAAAAAAAGATCTCATCGATCTCAAACAGATCGCGGCGAAGAATCAGGCTGATATTAATGAATCCGCAATCACTAAGGATATGAATGAGATTGTTACTCTTGAAGAGATGGAAAGGAAGGCAATATTAAATGCGGTTAATTTTACAAAATACAACAGAAGAAAAGCAGCGCAGATGCTCGGGATAAGCGAACGTACTCTCTACAGAAAATTGAAAGACTATGGGATCGAATAATAAAATGAATAATTTTAAAGTGAGCATGTGTTTGAAAGCTGTGACCGGGACTGTCGCGCTCATAGCAGGATTAATTATTTTGCAGTCATGCAGCTACTCGTTTACGGGCGCCTCCGTTCCCGCCCACCTGAAGTCAATTTCAATCCCTGTCTTCAGCGATAAGAGCGGTTCCGGAGAATTTGATCTGAACAGAAATATTACCAATAAGCTGATTCAAAAATTTATTGATGACAATACCCTTCAGATCGGAACAATGCAAAATGCGAATTCAGTATTGGAGGGAACCATCTCCGGATTAAGCGATTCATTTTCCGTCGTTTCAGGCGGGGATAAAGTAACAACAAGAAGAATTACTATAACAGTCCGTGCTGTCTACAAGGACCTGGTCAAGAAAACAACTGTCTTCCAGAGGGAATTTTCCAACTACAGTGATTATCCGACTGTAGATTTTCCTCCCGGGGACGATATAACATCTGTAAGAAAAAAAGCGATTGAATCCGCGATCGATAAAATAACTGAAGACATTCTATTGGGTGTAGTCTCAAATTGGTAATTAATTCAAGGAAGCTAAATGATTTTTGATGAGATAGTGCTGTTCACCTACATATTTTCTTTATCCATAATCCTGATTTTCGGCAGTCACGGATTCATTATGATATATTATCATCACAAGTACAGAAAGAACAATCCGCTGCCGAAAGAATCTCACGACGAGGATCTGATAACTATCCAGCTGCCGATGTATAATGAAATGTATGTGGCAGAAAGACTGATTCACGCAATCTGCGAAATTGATTACCCGAAAGATAAACTGGAAATTCAGGTACTAGACGATTCGAACGATGAGACCGTTAACATTGTGGCTAATGTAGTTAAGCAGAAGCAGGCGGAAGGATTTGATATACAGCATATAAGAAGAACCAACCGCTCCGGATTTAAAGCCGGCGCTTTAAAAGAAGGACTCCTTACAGCGAAGGGAAAATATGTTGCCATCTTCGACGCCGATTTTATCCCGAAGAAAAATTTTCTTCACAAAACACTGAAATATTTTACGAATGATAAGATCGGTCTTGTTCAGACGAGATGGGAACATATGAACGAGGATTTTTCAATTCTCACAAGAATTCAGGCGCTTGCGCTTGACGGGCATTTTGTGATAGAACAAACCGTACGCAATAAATCCGGTTTCTTTATTCAGTTCAACGGCACCGGCGGAGTGTGGCTAAAGGAATGCATCGAAGACGCGGGCAACTGGCACGCCGATACATTGACTGAAGATCTTGATCTTTCCTACCGGGCCCAGTTGAGAGGATGGAAATTTGTTTATCTCAGGGATTTTACAACGCCGGCGGAACTTCCTACAGAAATGAACGCGCTTAAAGCCCAGCAGTTTAGATGGACCAAAGGGGCAATAGAAACGGGAGTGAAATTACTCCCCATGGTCTGGAAAGGAAAAATTCCATTCAGAGTTAAGATGCAGGCGACTTTCAATCTCACAAATAATTTTGTTTTTCCTTTTACTCTTCTTGCGGGAATATTAAATGTTCCTCTTATCTTTATAAAAAACGCGGGACCCTATTGGAACTTCTTCAACTTCATGGCAATTTTTGTTGTCGCTTTCATCAGCACTTTTTTGTTTTATCTCTTCGCACAAAGGGATGTTCATTCCGACTGGCGGAAAAAGATAACGCTGTTCCCTCTTTTTATGGCGGGAAGCATGGGTTTCGCACTTAATAATACGCGCGCTGTAATGGAAGGATTGATGAACAGAAAAAGTGAATTCGTACGGACTCCGAAATTTAAAGTTGAGAAGAAGACCGATAAACCATCTCAGTCAGTAAAAAATAAATATATGGGAAGAACAAAAGTCCAGGCATCAACGTATGTGGAGCTTATGCTGGCCGGGTACTGTCTTATAGGAGTCGGGGCCGCAATTTATTTTATGGAAATAGCCGCCCTGCCGTTTCAGCTTATGTTTTTTTTCGGATTCGCGACTGTATCCATTATGTCATTAAGGCAATCGTTCATTAAAAAAGAAGCTTGAGTAAATTGAAAGATTCTATAAACACTTCGGCAGACAATCGGATTAAGCTCATTTATGAATTCAATGAGAACTCTCCTCTGTTTGCCAGAGTGGCATCCATCCTATTGGAATCAGATAATATTAACGAGGCAATTAAAATTTTAGAGAAGGGACTTCTTTATTATCCATCCTACCCATCCGCTCATTTTGTTCTGGCGCTGGCATACGCCTTCGCCGGCAAAGAGGAAGATGCTTTAAAATCAGCTATTACAGGAAGTGAGATCCTCGGATCATCCGGATCATTAAAATATTATGAGAATAAAATCGCTGAGATAATTTCTGAAAGGAATAAGCTTAGCGAGGCCTCGCGCCCCGGTTTTATATCCGAGGAAAAAGTTTCAACCAAAGGGGATGATTCTGATATTCTGGAAGATAAACTTGATGTTCTCGCCGAGCGTTTGCGGAAAGCCAAAATAATTCCAAAGGAGGAAGACGGGCAGCCTGTGGAAAATCCTGAATCTGAAATGCCGGTTAAAAAGATAGTTTCCGATACTATGGCTGAGATATTTCTGTCGCAGAAAAATTATACGGAAGCGATAGATATTTACACCGAACTGCTAAAACAGAAACCGGGCAGAGCGGGAGTTTATCTTCAGAAAATTTCCGATATAAATTCTTTGATGGAGTAAACCCCGGCAGGCGGATGAATTGCGCAAGGGGCCTGAAAGTGTCATTCACGCGGAGGTTTCCCGCGGCAGGCAGCCGCGAATACATCATTTTATATAACACGATTATTAATTACCGGGATCATAGGCATTATCGAAGAGGCGCCGCTGAAGCGTCTTTATTTTTATATGATAGACAAGAAAAATAAAATATCTTCGGCTTTCTACAGGCGTGATGTTCATTTGGTAGCTAAAGAACTTCTGGGAAAATATTTAGTTCGTAAACTTGAACAAAAATATTTAACCGGGATGATTGTTGAGGTTGAAGCATACGATGGCTCAATAGATGAATCATCTCATTCCTTCAGGGGCAGGACTGAGCGTAACGAAGTAATGTTTCGTGGCGGAGGACTTCTTTACGTTTACTTCACATACGGGATGCATTTCTGCGCCAATGTTGTAACGGGTAAAAAAGGTGACGGCAAAGCCATTCTCATAAGAGCTCTTGAGCCGGTTGAAGGATTGGAAGAAATGTCATTCAACAGATTCGGCAGAAAAGAATTCTCACAGAGAGAATTTAGGAATCTTACGAACGGTCCGGCTAAAATCTGCCGGGCATTCGGAATCGGGCGTAAACTGAACGGAATCGACCTTGGGTCAGATGAAATTTTTATTTTGAAGGAAAGAAAAATTCCCGGGCCGCAAATAGTCACATCAACAAGAATCGGCATAAAAAAATCAGTAGATTTACCCTGGCGTTATTATATAAAGGATAATCCTTTCGTATCTAAAATATGAAATCACCAAAGAATATTTTAATAGTGCGCACAGACCGGATCGGGGATGTTGTTCTTTCTCTCCCGATGGCGGCAATCATAAAAAAACATTTTCCCGGATGCCGGATAACTTTTCTTCTCCGCCGTTATACAGAGCCTTTGGCAGTCAACAATCCCTATATTGACGAAGTTATAGCGTTGATTGAGAAAAACGGGAAACCGTCTATCTCTAAAAATATTTACGTTCTGAAAAACGAATTTGATGCTGTAGTTGTCGCTTATCCCAGTTACGCCATCGCACTGATGCTCTTTCTCTCAAATATTAAAATCAGAATTGGATCCGGTTACAGGTGGTATTCATTTTTCTTTAACAGAAAAGTTTATGATCACAGGAAATTCGGCGAGCATCATGAACTGGAATACAATGTACGTCTTCTACGGCAATTGGGAATTAAAGAGGAAGTAAATGAAAATAATGTTCAGTTCGGGATTGCTCCTCACAATGAGGACCGGGAAAAAATAGAACGAGTACTTTCAGAATTGAAAGTTGACCCTTCAAAAAAAATTGTGATTGTACATCCGGGCAGCGGAGGAAGCGCTGTCGATCTTCCCGCAGAGACAATGAAATCAATTATTA
Organism: Ignavibacteriae bacterium HGW-Ignavibacteriae-3; assembly: GCA_002839795.1. Classification (GTDB taxonomy): domain Bacteria; phylum Bacteroidota; class Ignavibacteria; order Ignavibacteriales; family Melioribacteraceae; genus Fen-1258. The sequence goes on from PGYS01000100.1 coordinate 5,118, forward strand.
AAACTCTTTCCAATGAGCCGTTTGAGATATTTATCACGGGCAATGAACAGGAAAAGGAACTTTGCTCATCCCTTGTTGTAAATAACTCAACAAAAAACCTTGCGGGTAATTTTAATCTGGGTGAACTTATCGCGCTGATTGAAAAGTGCGACCTTATGATTGCAAATTCTACGGGACCGATTCATATCGCCGCGGGACTCGGCAAATATGTCATCGGATTTTATCCAAAGTTCGCCGCCGCATCGCCTAAAAGGTGGAGTCCGTATACTACGAAGAAAAAAATATTTACACCCGAAATCGATTGCCAGAACTGCACACGCCGGCAATGCGAAAATTTGAGATGCATGGAAAGCATTAAAGCTGAAGATGTTGTCGAAGCCGCAAAACTAATGCTGGCAAAAGTTAAATCGGAGAATTGATGGATATTGGAGCTAAATCCGGAACTTCCTTTAGAAAGAGCAAGATTATGATTATGGTCAAGAACAGGAATCCGTTCTCCGTTTTTTCGAATTTCATGATCATGCTCTTATTCTTAATCTTGATCTCAAGCAGTTCATATGCTCAAAAAAGTGAATTCCGTAAAATCGAGAATATAGCCTTCACAGTCGGTGAGAAACTGACATTCGAAGTTAATTACGGATTCATAACCGCGGGTTACGCTGAATATTCAATCCCGAAAATTTCCAGAATCGCCGGACGCGATGTGTACAATGTAACTTTCAATGTGAGCTCCGTTCCCACATTCGATGCGTTTTACAAAGTGCGTGATCATTACGAAACATATCTTGATGTAGAGGGAATATTTCCCTGGCGTTTCGAGCAGCATATCAGGGAAGGCGGATACTCGCGGGATTTCAGCGCTTTCTTCGATCAGAGAAAAGGAAAAGCAAAAACGTCCGAGGGTTCATACGATATTCCCAAATATGTGCATGATATTGTATCAGCGTTATATCTCGGGCGGACTTTTGACTACTCAAAAATGAAAGAGGGTGATAAAGTCCATCTTGAGAATTTTTATAAAGATAAAACATATCCGTTAGACATCGTTTACAAAGGGAAAGAAACGGTTTCAGTTAAGGCGGGGAAATTCGACTGCATCATTCTCGAGCCGCTCGTTCAGGAAGGAGGGCTGTTTAAAAATGAGGGAAGCATTATTATCTGGCTTACGAATGATGAACTTAAAATTCCCGTAAAGGTTAAAACGAAAGTCCTTATCGGCTCGATTGACGCCGAGCTGAGCAGCTACAGCGGACTGGCAGGCGAGCTGAAGGCGAAGAGGAAGTAATGTTATCAGGCTTTCCTCTTTTTATAAAACTTCTTAACAAGAAGTTCCGCTATAGCACCACAGATCAACCCAATTAAAATTATCCATATGATATCGGCTAATGGCATATACACTCCTCAAATATATTTTGAGTTTCAGCTAGATTCTATTCACCAGCAAGAAAATAACCGATTGTAATTCCTCCTAATAAATACCACACAGAAATAAACACCACAGCGAATGGATATGTTTTCAACTTTATTTTTACTTCTGTCCACATTTTTTTCTTTTTGATAAAGAATTCTAAAGTTGTCATTATGAAAAACAGTGCGGAAAGATAAGCTTTTAAGTTCCAGAAACGGTCAGATGTTAATCCGAGCTTAAATGCTGCCAGATTAATGTTTGCCACGTATGCAAATGTTACGGCAAGAAATATTATTATCAATCTCACATATTCCTTCCTACGGATCATTTCTTTTAACTTTTGAAGATACTTGTTGCGAAAATAATATAGGATGGGAATTGAGGTTATCAGCAAAAATATTGTCAAACCCGTAATGAGGTAGCCGAAAATATCCAGCAATGGTTTGAAATTGTTTTCCATAAAGAATATCCCTTAAAATTGCTTGTTTAACTGATTAATAAATCTCTAAAAAAATATCTTGTTAAATCTAATGTCACCAAAGTAAATCCGACAACAGTCGCTACCCTCAAGAATATATCATTTCGTATAACGGCAGTGAATGTCCTTTTGTTTTCTAATGATTGTTTTTGAACTTTCTTGAGATAGATTAGTCGGCCGAAATTGAAAAGAATTGTTATAATAAACGTAAGAAGCGCAGTGTTTAATGAGTTTTTCATTTCGACACCGAAAATGTTTCAAAGAAATAATCATCCCAATATAGAGCGTCTGATTTTTTTCAGACGCTCATTCCAAGATTTAAATAATTTTCTTCAAATTAACAGTAAAAAAAATAATATTCTGCCAGCATAATGCTATCAGATTAAATTTAATCTGCTTTCTTTTTTTTATAAATTTTTTTTACGAGATATTCGGCTATTGCCCCCCCGACTAAGCCACACACTATTATCCATATAATATCTGAGAGTGACATTTTTATACCCTTTGATTTATTAAAAAAGGCCGCCTAACCATTTAAACACCTTTCCAACAACACCTGTCGATCCAGCTACAGCACCAGCTACAGCCGCACCGCCAACTGCAGTCCAACTGACTCCCCCTGTCCTTGCTCGTTGAGTTACATATGATGATATTCCCCCGCAAAGAGCCCCGAGGGCATCTGCGGCAACCCAAGGTGCTAGGGCTGTTTTATTCGTTTTTACTAACTGATCATAAATATCAGCGTCGGGATTTTGCTGCCACCAGTCAATCGAGGATTGTGTTATTGCTAAACATATGCCCAATAATGTCCCAGCATCTTCAGTAACTGATGTTTCACTATAGTATTCGTCATAGGATTCTGTCATTTGAGCCACGGTGGCTTGAAATTCCGAGATACTGATTATTCCTTGACATGCATTATAAGAAGATTCACATAAATTATTTATAGCCTCTTGTTCATATGCTGGCAGCAACAATAAATTAGACGATTTCAACAACCAATTCTTGTTTTTCATTTTATCGAGTATATTTTCTTTGAAATCATTAATAAGATCTTCTTTCAAATAATATTTCTTATAGTCCTCTAAATTACTCTTAATTAGATTTTTATCGTATTCACTAAATAGATATTTATCCGCCGATTTTTTCTGAAAATTTACAAGTTTTGTTAGTTTATTACTTTTTCCTTTCGTTGAATTATCGACCACAAAATTATTTTTTACATCTGTCAGGAATGTATTATGCAGTTCTCCGTATTTTTTGTAAGCAGCAATGTTCTTGTACCCTTGACCTCCAACATATAGACTAATTTGATCAGTTTGGATTTCCGGTTCACTCGTAGAGGAGTCTTTACATCCCCCGAGGTAAATAAAAGTCAGCATTATAGTAGCAACAAATAGAGCAAGATAGATGTTCTTCTTTTTCATTTTTTTCCCCTTTAAATTAATGAAAAAATTATCTTAGCTTTTAATGTTAGACTACTTGAATTATTCAAGTGAAAAATGGATGGCGAAAATTTGCAGCAGCTGCCCCGACAACCCCGATAAAAGAATTCTTAACCTATTTTCCTCTTCCTCCTGTTTAGTGTTTAATGAAATGCCTTTTCATTTGCCGATAATATGCAAAACGGGGTATAAATTGTCAACAGATTTTTTTACAGTCGAAGCAGTATTTGGGAACTTTTTTTTTGACGGGGAACGGCGGAAAGATTCAACAATCAGAAAAGATGCTTGTTCATCAAGGATAATTTATCCCGGATTAGTTTTATTTCGTCGAGAACACCTGCATTCGCGATCGAACCAAGATTTTTAATCTCCTTTCCGCCTAAAATTGCTTTCACGGTCAACTCTACCGGCTTGCCACTGCGGGTAACAGGAACGGAACTGATCTGGAAAATATATTTAGGAACATGGCGGGGAGTATTTTTTTTTTTAATAATAGATTTTATTTCTGCGGCTATTTCATCATTTAATTTCATTCCCTCTTCTAATACAACAAGTAAAACTATCACTTCGTCCGACTGATTTGGAGGCACCCATCCCGCGGCAATCGCTCCTTTCACAAATTCGATGTGATCAAGAGCCGAATAGATCTCCGCGACGCCGATACGAACTCCGCCGGGATTCAATGTGGCGTCGCTTCTTCCGTGAATTATTGAGTGGCCGTCATCGTCAAACTCGATATAATCGCCGTGCGTCCAGACGTCTTTAAATCCGCTGAAATACGACGCTGTAAATTTTTGATTATCCGGATCATTCAGAAATCCGATTGGCATCGATGGAATCGGCTTTCTGCACACGAGTTCCCCCGGCTTGTTAAATATTTCATTTCCTTCCTCGTTAAACGCTGAAACATCAACTCCCAATCCTTTACATTGAATTTTTCCCGCTTTAACAGGAAGCATAGGATTTCCGAGTACAAAACAGGAAAGAATATCTGTGCCGCCGCTTATTCCAGAAAGCCGGACATCTTTTTTAATGGAATCATAAATCCATTCATAACCCGCAGCGGAGAGGGGCGATCCCGTGTACATTAAGGATTTGAGGTCATCAAATTTTCCGCTCGAATATTTTTCCGGCTGCGGAGAATATTTCATGCAGCTTTCAATATATTTTCCGCTCGTCCCGAAATGTGTAATCTTATGTTGATCGACAATATTCCAGATGGAAAAATGGTCCGGATAATTAGGCGCGTCGTCATATAAAATTATTTCAACTCCGCCGGCCAAAGCAGAGAGCTGCCAGTTCCACATCATCCAGCTGGCTGTTGTAAAATAGAGAAGGGAATCTTTCTCATTAAAATCGCAGTGCAGAAGATGTTCTTTCCTGTGCTGAATTAATGTTCCGCCTGTTCCATGAACAATACACTTCGGAGTGCCCGTAGTCCCGGACGAAAACATTATAAAGAGAGGATGATCGAACTCAACCCGTTCATAATTTATTTTTTCATTTACGCCGGTAAGAAGAAAGTCCTCCCATCTAACACCCCCGGGATCTTCTCCGTACTCACCGCAGAACGGAAGCGATATTAATGCCGGTACTGATGGCAATCCAGCGAGGAGTTTTTTAACTGTTTCCGAAGTATCAAAATTTTTCCCGTTATATTTATAAAATGAGGAAGCAAAGAGAATTTCCGGTTCAATCTGCGAGAACCTTTCTATCAATGCTTCACCGCCGAAATCGGGTGACGCGCTGCTCCACACGGCTCCTATAGCGGCACATGCAAGCGCCGCAATAACAGCCTCGGGGGAATTTGTGACTATGCCGGCAACCCTGCTGCCCTTCTGAACCCCCATTTTCCTTAATGCGGAAGCGGCCGGAAAAACCTTTGCACGCAGATAGCTGAATGAATATTCATCAATTAAATTTACCGCGCCGTTCTTTTCGGCAAAATATTTTAACGCCGTCCCTTCAAATCCTGATTCAAGAATATTCTCCGCGTAATTAAGTTTTATACCGTCAAACCATTTAGCGCCCGGCATTTTGTTTCCGTTCAACACCTCTTTATAATTTCCGCTATATTTTATTTTTGAGTAAAAAAGAAATTCTTCCCAGAAATCTTCTGGATAATCAGCAGTCCATTTGTGGAAAACCTTATATCCGGCGAATTTTAAATTGAATTTCGCTTCAATCTTTTTCATGAATATAAAAATGTTCGCGGATTCGATCCGATCATCTGAAGGCTGCCAGAGAATTTTATTCATTGATTTATAGGATTGTGTTTATGAATTGAAGATAGAAAAATTTTACAGTTATGCAAAACTTACAGAGCAAAGTTATGACTATAATAGAAGACAGTTTAATACAGACTCTTCTTAATCAGATATTTCGGCAACTCTCTCTCCTTTTTTATAATTTAATCCACCATGATTGAAGAAGATAAAATTCCACCTGAAATAGAAGACGAGAAACCTGTTGGAGAGCAGGGCATACTGATATCTGTCATTCCCCCGGTTACAACGGCATTTATTGCGCTGATAGGGATATTTTTACTTTACCAGCTGGGCGGTGCATTATTAACTATAATGATTTTCGGAATCAACATTGTGAAGGCCGATGTCAACGCCATACGGCTGTTTACAGTAGGAGGCCAATTTCTTCTATTGCTTTTTCCGGCACTTCTTCTGGCATATTACGTTTATCCCGGCAACACTTCATATATACTGCGGGCCAGATTCCCCTCCTTAAAAGAGATAGGATTGTTTATGGTGGGACTAATTATTTTGACTCCTCTGCTTCAGAATTTCCTGGCTATACAGAATTTTATACTTCAAAAAATTGCCGCAGTAAGTCCTTTTGTAAAAAACATTACTGACATGCTCGACGAGCTTGATAAACTTGTGGAAAAAACATACGGCAGTCTCCTGACTTCTCACTCTATCTTCGAATCGTCATTTATAATCTTTGTCGTCGCGGTCGTTCCCGCACTCTGCGAGGAGACATTATTCCGCGGACTGGTGCAGAAAAGTTTTGAGCAGCGGTTAAAACCTGTCCTGAGCATCATTATCACTGCGGTATTTTTCGGCTTATATCATTTTAATCCTTACGGTTTAATCCCTTTGATCGCGCTGGGTGCGTTTTTCGGATTCGCGGCGTATATCAGCGATTCGATATTTGTGCCGATGGCGCTGCATTTCATCAATAATTTTATTGCCGTACTTGCCTTCCTTATTTTAGGAAGCGATGAGCTATTGAGTGCTGCCGCGGCAAAAACAGATGCAATCATGCCCCAACTGATAAGTTTTATAATATTTGGAACTTTCTTCTTTTTTTATCTTTTTTATCTAAAGAATAATTATAATAGGATTGTATACAAAAAGGAGGAGACAATATGATCTGTCCAAAATGCGAATGTGAATATGTTGAGGGAATTCAGAACTGCCCTGATTGCGATACTGAGTTAATACCGGTAGAACAATTTGAAGGCAAACTTCTTCATCCTTCGGACTGGGTGATAGTTTACAGCTCAGCGGACGTTATTGAGACAGAAATGCTGAAAGCAAATCTTCTCGGCGCGGCCATAGAATCAATAATACTATCCCAAAGGGACCGCAGCATTCCGTATCTCGGTGAAGTATCACCGATTAAGCTAATGGTCAAAAAGCGTGACGCAGAATCGGCGATGCAGATTATAAACGATATAAATGATTCTCCCGGCGAGGATGTAGAATAAATGAAGAAAATGAATAACCTTTCAACTCGAGTAATTGTGGCTCTTATAGGCGTGCCTGTTCTTATTGTCTTTTGCCTGCTGGGTAAAATTCCCTTCCTTGCGCTCATTGTTGTTATAGGTCTCGTTTCCTATTTTGAATTTTCCAG
>PGYS01000234.1 GCA_002839795.1 Ignavibacteriae bacterium HGW-Ignavibacteriae-3
GAAAAGACTCAGGCAGCAGATCCCACTTATTAAAATTGAAATAAACATTATTCAGCTGGAAAGTTTGTCCGACTTTAATTTCCTCTTTTTTGATCTCAAGTTTTTCTGCTTCGGCAATCCAATAACCCCCTATGCCGTTAAGTTGTGTTGAGCCCCAGGTGGTTATCAAAACAACAAAACCGTCGCGCGAAACTCCCTTGGCTTCAATCGAATACCTGATTTGTGTTGATTTTGAAGCATCCAGTAAAGAAGCCCATATGGCAACCTTGGGTTTTGTTTCAAAGGGTTTATTAAAAGTTACTTCATATTCTACAATTCTCTTTCCCTCATTATCACCGAGTGTATAATTTTTGGATGATTTATCGAAAAAATATGTTCCGCTTTGTACCTGTGCCTGTATTGCAACTGCTGCAAATAGGAATAGAAGAAAAAAATTTAGTTTTTTCAAATAGTACTCCTTTTATAAAGTCATGAAATTGAAGTTAATAAGTTGAATATACATATTCGGACATAATGCCGCAATAAAATACTCTAAACGAGATTGATGTCCTTAAACAAGGACCCCGATACGCAATTGGTTGCGCTGCTTTATATAGAACTATCAACAAAATAATTTTCCATTTCGTTCACGATGGTGTAAATAATTATCCCGGCAGCGGAATATTTTCCACCGGAAATCATTTACAGAATTTTCAATTTGCTTGACTACTCAGATTAATCACCAGCTTAGCATCAACTACGTGACACAGCACAAAGAATTTACTCCAACGTGACTCGTGACACCTTCTCTTTCCTTGTGATTTTTATATTGGAATTGCAGTTTAAAATAATTGAAGGGGGAGGTTCTCGGCTGGGCTTCCCTCTTTGATTATAAAAAAAAGGATCTTATAAATGACATTATCAGCAATTATATATTCCGCGGTCAGTATTTTTTTCGTTTCTTTGATCATTCTGATTCTTTCCATTTACATTATCAGCAAAGCCAAAAAAGAAAAAAGAGGATACTCCGACTATTCTCCGTTAAGCCGTATGGATAAGTAAAATGAAAATCAATTGATTACAGATATTCAAGATTGTAATGAGGTCGATCACAAAAAAGGGACTTCCGTTTAACTCGAATGTCCCTTTTTGTATTTAAAAATTTTTAACGAGATAATGCGGATTCTACTTAGATCCATTTTCCTCAGCAAGTTTCTGCGCCATCACACTATGCTTTTTGCCGTACAGGAAATAAATCAACAGACCTATTGCCAGCCACCCGGACAACCTGGCCCAGTTCTGCCATTCCAGCGTAAGCATCATTCCCAGATTAAAGAGAACTCCCATCGGGGCTACAAACCAGATGGCGGGCGTTCTGAAAGGGCGCGGTCTGTCCGGTTCTTTTTTTCTCATCAGCCAGACCGCAATACAAACAATCACAAACGCAAAGAGCGTTCCGATATTTACCATTTTTGAGATTGAATCAATCGGCGTGAATGCGGAGATGACAGAAACAATTATTCCAATAAGAAGATTAGACTTCCAGGGCGTTTTGAATTTCGGGTGAAGTTCGCCAAATGTTTTTTTAGGAAGAAGTCCGTCTTTTGAAATCGCATAAAAGATTCTCGACTGTCCTAAAAGCATAACTATTGTAACCGAGGTGAGTCCTGCAATCGCCGCAGGTGAAATGATGAAGACCGCATAGTTTAATCCGAGCGATCCGAATGCCGCCGCAATTGGAGCCGTAATATCTATATCCTTGTAACTAACCATACCCGTTATTACAAG
>PGYS01000101.1 GCA_002839795.1 Ignavibacteriae bacterium HGW-Ignavibacteriae-3
CCGCCGATGAAGAACACAATGAATGCGATAATTATATTGTACGTCATATTGTTGGATAGAGAAACCCGTGGATTGTAACGGTCCAGATTCGGCAGATCATCAATATGCCGTTCAATAGCTTTCGTCTCAATTTCAAAATTTTCCTGAATATTTCTGATGGATTCGGCAAGATTTTCCTTCGATTTTGCCTTGAATTTTTCCAGTTCATTGAGAAGCTGTTTTTCTGCGGTTGCGTTATCATTTATAGAGACATCATACTCAGTAAGTTTTTCTCTAATTTCAAAATCGTAATCCGCGCGCACATTCAACATAATAGAATCTATAATAGATTCGAATTTTTGCTGGAACTCCATCTGGAGCGCCACAAGAAGAGTGTTTTTTGCCCCGCCGTAGTTTTGTATAAGTTTTTCTAAAAACTGAATCGCTTTTAAAATTTCCTCGTCATAATAATCTTCCATCTTTTTGGCTTTTAACGCTTCAAGTTTATCCTTGCTGGATTCAAGACCATTAACTTCCGAGACACGCATCTCGCTAAGAATTGTAAGAATTATATCATACGCCTTAACAAAATCCTTTTCATGAAAAATATTATACACAAAAGCATTCCTGTAGAAATAGCTGAACATTCCCGCATTATTTGTTTTGATAGCCATAGTCAGTCTGTGGACGTCATAGTTTAACACTTCTCTAAGCAGATATTTCACAGCATCCCCGTTTTCCAGATTAAGTTCGGTAAGGGCGCAATATATTTTTGCGGTGCTGCCGCTCGGTTTTACATCTATCGCATTTTTAAATGCGGTTCTGGCTTTCTCCTGCATATTTTCTTTAAGATGCACAAATCCTTCGTAGAGGTAAAGGATATACTTCAACTCAGTTTTAGTAAAATCATTTAAACGAACCGTCTTTAAAAGTTCAAGCGCATCGCTAATTATATCCAGCGCCTTGACCGGATTATAAAAGCTGCTTTGGTAAGTATGTATGATCGCTTTAATGATAAGGTTGAAAATATTGGCTTTATTAATATCGCGCTCTATGAAATTGACCGTGAGAGTCGCATAATATTCTTTTTCGCTTTTTAATTTTGTGGTAACCCACTTGGAATAATTATCCTTAATGGACTTATGAAGTTCCGCGTAAGAACCTTTTACAAGGTTGAATTTCATGAATTCTTCAAGATGAGTAAGAAGAGAGGATTCATATATCCAGAAGATCGGCGCTTCGCTGAACGGAATATATATTTCTTTTATTTCGGCAGGAAGGTCCAGCGAGAAGAACCTGATACTTTCTTTTACGCCGTTGATATAATCGTAATCATTTTTGACATTAATCTGAAAATGATCTTTAGGCAGGCGGTAGAATTTTGAATAATCCGCATCCGATCCTATTAACGGCTGGCTATATTTTTCCGTTACTACTTCCATTTATCAGTTGCTCGCCGGAAATGTTATTGAAATTGTTGTGCCTCTATTTTTTTCACTGGTGATCACGAATTTACCGTTCATAAGATTTGTCAATTTATACGCCAGTGTAAGGCCGAGTCCGGCTCCTTCGAACGGCCGAGTATATCCTTCCACTTCCTGCGTAAATGGTCTGAGCAGCCGATCAATTTCATCTTCTTCTATCCCGAGTCCGGTATCCGAGATTGTTATTTCAACTTTATTTCCCCAATTTTTGGTTGAAAGACTGACATGCCCCCGCCTGGTATATTTAATTGAATTATCAACCAATGAAAAAATAATTTTTTCAAACTTCACCCAGTCCGTTTCAATTACGCAGTCATTTTCATCAACCCTGAGTATGAAATCGAGATTCTTTTTTGAAGCATCGTTATATAATTTTTGATAAACACTTCTCACAACCTGATTGCAATTAAGATCAACTTTATCAAATTCAACTTCACCCGCCTCCACCTGAAATACTTCAACAATATTGGAGAAGAGATTTACAACCCGTCCCAGAACTTCCTTCATCGAGTCCATCAGTTCCATAATCGATTCGATATCGCCTGTGTGGACGCTTTCGTCTACAATTTCGGAGAATCCTACAATCGCATTGAACGGGGTTCTTATTTCATGAGACATGTTAGCAAGAAAATCGGACTTCATTTTATTCAGGAGCATTTCTTTCTGATAAGCTCTCTTAAGCTGTTCATGGTAAAGCATCTCATCGGTTATATCTTTCATAGTAATAATGTAGATGGTCGACCGCAATTCGGGTTCGGCAATGCTGTTTATTTTGCAGGAATAATCCCTCAATTTTGCGTCTCTAAAATTGAATTCCTGAACCGGGGTCGATTTACCTTCGAGGTGATTAATCGACTCATGGATCTTCTGCGTGAGTTCCTTTGGAATGTATTCGTCTATTTTGCGGGAAGATATTTTACTTTTATCAAGATCGAATATCCTGCAGAAATTATCATTCGCATTTTCGAACAGAGTACTTGAGCCGATACTTTCAACTATCAGCAAAAGATCTGAAATATTATCGATAACAAGTTTCTGTTTTCTTTCGGATCTTTCTATGGCCTTACTCTGGTTTATATGCTCGGTAAGATCATTTGCGATCAATATATAATTCGCCTGTATTCCCTCGTTGGATAAAACCGGATTAAGCGTAAATTCCCAGTATTTAACGGGCGACCTTTTTACAAACGGAATCAGTTTTTTCCAGCCGGTAAAATTATCGAGAGCATACTGCAGTTCGCCTATTTCCGCCGGGCTCAACGAATCTGAGAATATATCGGCAACATCCTTATAATAAATGCTGTCGATTTCTTTTGACAGGAGCAATTCGAATGAATGGGTTGCATAGGTGATTCTCTGTGTTGAATCGAGAATGATAATAGGCACGTTTCCATGATCGAGCGCATTATGAAGCGAATTTATCTTATCCTCTAATTTTTCTCTGTGCAGGAGGGATTCAATTGTGAGAACATAATACTGACCGACCTTTAGCAGCACACGTTCCAGACTGAGGGAATAGTTTTTTAACTGATGATCGTTACAAGAGGTGAGATTTATATCAAGTGAAATATTTTTATACCGGCTTTCTCCAAATCCGTTAAGCAGGTTCACAAATTCCGGGTTGGAACTCAATGAACGTATATCATCGCCCGAACGCAGGCCGAAGAAATTACCGAATGAATCATTGCAATATGCGATCGCCAGTCCGTTGTCGATTATTGCAAGCGGGTTATTATTCGGCAGCTCTGTATAAGCTCTAAAGTCCGTTGCGTCGTTCACTACGCTATACTTTGAAAATGTAGGATTAGACATATATTAAGTTTTCCTGATCTGCAGCGAATTCAAATCCAATCTGCTGTTTTTATTATCTTTCTCCCGAGCCACATTTATCTTGGTAGACAGATACTTTTCTACAAATACAATAATATTTTTATTTAAATAATTGAATTCATCCGCCAATTTAAACTGTGCCTCCGAAAATAATTTGCGTACTTCATATGTCTCTGCGGATAAATCAGATTTATATCCGTATGAAGTGTGGAGAAAATCGAAGAAACCTTTCATTTCGGGAAGATCAACTTTAATTTGATTTCCATCCTGACGGTCGGGATCTACTACGGATGTGAATTTTGCAATCAGTTCGGAAGATCCTTCGTGATTGCCAAGAAGAAAACGGATTATATATTCCAATCGGTGCAGCTGATTTATATCGTTAGGATTAAGGTCTGTAGAAAAATCCAGGCTGTCAAATGTAAATCCCACCTGAATAATATCTTTATTGGATTTGATTTTTTTTAGTTTCCAGCCGAGAATAGAAAGAAAGCCTGTTGCAGGGGAAAGAGAAATGGAATCGTTCCCTGTCGGGTGGTACTCACTTAGATAGTGAGCAATTTTTATGTATTTCCCCGGTTTGGACGCATGTTTATAATCCGAACCCGCTGAGATATTTACGATTTTCTCTAACATACCTACTCCTCCGCATTATTATCGAAGGAAAAGGCAACAACTTTACCTAATTTGTTTTAATCATCCGCTTTTCTCCGGTGTAATTAACAACCTCCGGATTTTTCAGATGAATTAGTTCGTTTACGAATGTTTTTATCCTTTCGATTGACTCATTTACTGAGGCAATATCTTCGGCGAATTTGGATTTATCCTCCTGAGCGATCTCATTTTCAAGGTTTTTCATGGAGAATATGAGACTGCTAAGAGGATTATTGATTTTGTGCCCCATAGTACAAGCCATTTCAATTACCGCCTTTGAATGCTCGATATTTCTGAGTTCGCTTTGAAGATTATAGATTCTTATACCTGAACGTATCCGGGCAAGCAATTCCTGGTTTTCAACCGGCTTTATCAAGAAATCATCCGCACCTACGTCGAGTCCCATAATTCTGTCTTTCAACGACGAGCGTGCGGTGAGAATTATAAAATAGATAAGTTTATGCTTCTCATCGTTCTTAAGGATGTTGCATAAAGCAAGGCCGTCCAGAACCGGCATTGTCCAATCCGCGAGAATTACTTTCGGCGAAAAGGTTTTCAGGACTTCCAGCGCTTCCTGTCCGTTAACCGCGCTTACCACGTCATAACTGTTCCTGGATAAAAGTTTCTCAAGAATGAACCGGGTATCTTTTTCGTCCTCTACTATGAGTACTGAGTCTTTCATAATTTAACACTGATTAGGTTATTAATTTTCTCTATGAGCTGATTATAATCGATAATCGGTTTTAGAAGGTAATCATCAGCCAGGCTTTCTTCAAGTATATTATTGGAAAAGCTTGATACAGTATAGGCTGTTACAAGCAGTATTGGAATATGAAGGTGGCCGAAAGATTCCTTAATATATCTGGAGAACTTTATCCCGTCTATGCGTTTAGAATCCAGATTTGTATTCCTCAGGTTTACATCCATAATGATCAGCGAAACCTGATCTTCCACTATTAACTTTAATATTTCGGTTGAATCCTCCTCAAGAACAATTTCAGCTCCAAGTTTGGCAAAGAATATCTTGTACAGATCCTGCAGGAAGATATCATCTTCAACTATTAATATTTTCTTCATCCCGTTCACTATTTATGAAATTTAACCGTTATGCTAATTCTTCTGTTTATAAAGCTCAGCGGATCATTCTGGCTTCTCAACCGGGTATCTGCATATCCGCGGACCTCATCAATCCTTCTTTCCTGCAGTCCGCCGCTTACAAGTGCCCTTTTTGCAGACAGCGCACGTTCGGAACTTAATTCAAAATTTGAATACCCCGTTCCAATATTATTGTACTGTCTTGAGTCTGTATGTCCTTCCACTATAATCTTATTGGGTATCTTGGAAATTTCAGCTCCTATCTTTTGAATAAGTATCCTTGCATTATTTTTCATCGCGGTAGTACCGACTTCAAAGAAAACATCTTTTTCGGAGTCTGTTAATTCTATTCTCAATCCTTCATCCACTAATTCAATTTTTACCTGATCGGCCAATCCGATAAGCTGGGTATCAGTGCGAAGTTCTTTATTTAATTTCTCCCCAACTTTTTCAAGTTCAGCTTTTTCTTCTTCATGCCTTTTTTCTTCTTCTTCCCTGGTATTCATTCCAGGAACAGGATTCGCCTTGCCTTCAATAAGCACTTTACTCTTCGTTGAGAAACCGACCGGATCCTTAAAATAACCTGCTACCGACTCTATGACTTCCGGACTCTGACCCAATACCCAGAGAACAATAAATAATGCCATCATAGCGGTAACAAAATCCGCATAAGCAACCTTCCATGCGCCGCCGTGATGTCCGCCATGTCCCTTATGAACTTTCTTTATTACGGGAGCCGATTCGGAACTTTGGTCGCTCATTACTCTTTTTTCCCTCTTAAAAATGCCTCGAGTTCGGAAAACGACGGCCGTTCATCAGAAAATATAGTTCTTCTCGAGATCTCCGCAGCAACGAAAGGAGGATTTCCCTTTGCATACGCCAGAATAAATGTTTTAATGATAGTAAGATCCTGGGCTTTTTCTTCAAGTATCAATGCAAGATTCGCGGACATCGGATTGATAAATCCGTAAGCCAGAAGCACGCCGAGGAACGTTCCTACAAGAGCCGCCGCAACGTGGTGCCCCACTGCTTCAGCACCCTGATTAATAGAGGCCATTGTTACAATTATACCAAGCACAGCGGCCACAATTCCGAGTCCGGGAAGTGAATCACCAACACGGGAGATTGTATCTATAACCGGTTTATTTTCCTTTTCAAAAGTTTCTATCTCGGCGTCCATCAAATTTTCCATTTCATGGGGAGGTACCGAACCCGCCAGCATTACTTTCATAGTATCACAAAAGAAATTTTTTCTTACCGGATCCGTAATGAATTTTTTATTCCGGCCGAGAATCTCGCTCGTATCGGGATTCTCTACATGTTTTTCTATCGCGAGAAGTCCTTCTCTCTGGGCTATGAGAAACAGATCGCAGAAAGATTTAAGCATTTCAGAATAATCTTCTTTTGTATTTTTATGGTTTTTAAATATCTCGGGAAATACGGCAATTATTTTTTTCAGCAGAGTGAGGGGTGAGGCAATAAGAACGCTTCCAATCACCGCTCCGCCGATAGTAATAAATTCCGAAATCTGTATCAGCAAAACCGGATTGCCGCCGGCTATCATAAATCCTAACAGAACGGAAACAGTAACAACAGCAATTCCTATAATTACAAACATCTTCTAACTCCTACTTAGCAACGGATAATTCAGCCTGATTAAAACATTCAATTAGTTCATTACATTTTGATTCAATTTGTTTCCAGTTACTATCTGTGGAGACCATCATTCCTTCAATTTCCCTGCAGACATCAGTGATATTATTGAATCCCACTGTTCCGCTGGATCCTTTAAGCTCATGAACAACTAATCTTAGAAGTTCTCTGTTTTTGTGATGAATTGATTCTTTAAGAGTTTCTTTTTTATTAGCCAGACTATTAACAAAATATTTTCTTAGTTCTTTTGTCATCTGGTCTTTTTCGGCAAAAGACAGATTCACAAATTTTTTGGAGCTGCTGAGGAAATTGCTTCCGAGCACTTCGTTAATACTTTTTACCAGCATCTCTTTGGAGAGCGGTTTCGAGACAATTTTATCTGCCCCGGCTTCAGTTGCGGCAATGACGTTTGTTTTATCCGTATGCCCGCTTATTACAATAACCGGAATTCGTTTTAATTCATCCATTACTTTGAGGACCTTGAGCAGGCGTATACCATCGAGATTGGGCATCATCAGATCCAGGAAGATCAGTCTGGGCTTATGATCGATGGCGCGCTGCAGTCCTTCCAGACCGTCGCTGCACGTTACGACTTCGATATCATATTCAAGCAGGAATTTTTTCAATGAAGTCCTGATGATATCGGAATCATCTATTACAAGAATTTTTACTTTCTCATTATCGAATTCCATGACTATTCAACCTTATGAATTTTATAATTGAGGAGATCATTTGCCTTTTGAGTACTTGCACGGGAGGCTTCAATAGTGCTTTCCTTCACTTTTTCGAAGACTTCCCCTCTGAAGATCTGGACATTTTTCGGCGCTTCGATGCCGATCTTTACCTGGTTTTCCGAAATGGATAAAATCTTTATCGAGATTTCGGGGCCGAGTTTTATTTCTTCGTTAATTTTTCTTGATAAGACTAACATAGTTACCTTCACTCTGAAAAAAGTTTGTAATGAACCGGATATTTATCCGTATCAATTATTTTTTGATACCCCAATTTATCATTTTGATTGATATAAACAGGGGCTTTCAGATTAACAGTAATATTCAGAGGATCAGGACTCATTGTAGTAATACCGAAAGCTTCATAATTTTCCTCCTGCGGAAAATTATCATCAAGTACTCTGATACCAAAGAGCGGGAACGCGATTTCGGGTCTTTCGATTGAATTCAGCCAGAAGAAAAAGCTGTCATCGGATTTTATAAACAGATATTTTTTCAGATCTTCAAAACCGTAAAGTCCGTTCTCGAATCTGATTATCTTGTCTTCTGTGAATTTTACTTCACCAAAATGATGGGTGACGATTTTCATATTTATATTCTCACTTAAGAATTACTAAATCCACTCTTCTGTTTTTTACCCTTGACGCAGGGGTATCGTTTGAGGCAATCGGCCTGTATTCGGAATAACCGACTATTGAAACTTTATCAGGAGAAATATGCTCCTCATTAATAAAATAATATGCGGTGCTCAAAGCTCTGTCAACAGAAAGATGCCAGTTCGAAGGATATCTTTCGGTTGATATCGGGACATTATCTGTGTGCCCCTCAATTCTGATGTCGTTCGGAATTGTCTTCAGCACCTTTGCCAGTCTGTTAAGAACTAATTTAGAGGATCCGTTTATATCCGCTCTTCCCGGCGGGAATAAAATATCGTCCAGTATATGAAGAGTAATTCCTCTTTCATTCTCTTCGAGCTGGATTGAGTTTGCATATTTGTTCTCAACTATCAAACGACTGAGTTCATTACTTAATGTTTCTTTCGGGTTTGCCATAATTTTTGAATTAGGCATTCTGGGAACTACTGATTCATTCCCGAAATAACTGCCCATTGCGGCAACCACATTTTTATATTTTCCGCCATCAATATTCGAGATAGCATAAAGTATTATAAAAAGTCCCAACAGCAGAGTAATGAGATCGGCATAAGTAATTAAGTACCGGTCTTTATCGCCGCTTTCTGAGAAAGGATTTTCTTCGGATTCTAAGAGTTCATTTTGCTTAATTGTTCTCTTTGCGGAAGCATTCCTACCAGTCTTGCTTTCATGATCGAAGGAATTTCGCCGCTCTGGAGTGTTAACACTCCCTCCAAAGAAATCTCCATCATATTTTTCTCCTCTGAATGACATCTCTTTAACCTATCTCCTACCGGAAGCCATAAAATATTCGCACTGAAAACACCCCACAAAGTTGCTATGAACGCCGTAGCAATATTTTTAATCAAAAGATTCGGGTCCATTCCCGCATTAGCAAGCGTCATTATAAGACCCATAACTGTACCAATAATTCCCATCGTAGGCGCGTATCCGCCCATCTTTGTGAAGATAAAAATATTTGAGTAATGGCGTTCCTGCATCGCTCTCAGCTCAAGATGGGCAAGACTCTGAAGCGCTTCCGCGTCAGTCCCGTCAAGAACGAATTTTGTCATTTTCTTAGGAAAATGATATCCAAATTTATTTAAGTCCTTTTCTATTGAAAGAATTCCTTCTTTCCTTGCCTTAATAGAGAGCTCTACAAACAGATCAATTACTTCATCAACGTTATAGCTTTTGGGAAAATAGGCAAGACGCATCAGAGAAAATATTGTTTTGAATTTATCAAACCCGAATCCTATTATGATTGCCGAAAATGTTCCTCCGAAAACTATGAGCATTGAAGAAAAAAGGAATAACGCTTTAAACGAACCGCCTTCAAAAAAGAACGCTCCGAAAATGGAGAACAAACCAACAAGAAGTCCTATTACCGTTCCGATCTTATTCATTAAAAGTAATCAAAAAGAGTGCGTGGATAATTCATGGCTAATAGTTTATTAGTCAACTGTAATAGATAGTCCTTGTATTGAAGTTCTATCGTAAGTTCGGCGGGATCAATGTTCTGCTTATCCGCCAGCATATACTGCAAATTTGTCTGTTGAGTTGTGAGCATCTGGCTAAGGTCATCCATGCGGTTGATTGTCTGCCCGCCAAGCGACTGAATATTCAGCAAGTTTTTGTAGGCAGCTTCCAGATCAGCTTTCTGAGCACTGGTCGGTACGTTTCCCGCATCCAAAGAATCAATAATGCTGTTAATTGATTCGAATAGACCTGAGCCAAGGATTTTTGAGCCGGGAATGTTCATAGCCTGTTTTATATTTTGCGATACCTGTGTTTTCATTTCACCTGAAAAATCTTCTGCTGAAAGCACAGCTTTGCCGTCAGCATCCTGAGTTACAGGCACATCCCTAAAATTTGTTCCGCCGAACAGGGGCATATCGTTATGTTTAGCGTTTACATTTTGAATAATCGACGTCAGCGAACCCTTAATGGAATCTGACATAAGTCCCAGATTATTAGCGTTGAGAGGATTCTCGGCATCCACAGCAAGCGTCATAATTTTTTGAATTTGGGAAGTGATGCTGTCCAGTGATCCCAATGAAGCATCCATAAATTGCTGGACTTTCTTCGCGTTATCAAGATAAACATCCGTCTTTTTTATCTGCGAATTAATCTTCATGCTTTCAAGCGAGGCGGTAACATCATCAGAAAGAGTCTGGATCTTGCTGTTTGTGGCAAGCTGCATCTGAATTTTGGTTCTACTTTTCAGAATCTGCTGCTGGTTGTATAAATAATTACCGGTTATTGAATTTTCTGTGACTCTCATAATTTACACCATTTGTAAAATTGTTTGCATCATTTCATCCGCTACTTTTACCATTTTAGAAGCTGCGTCATAGCAACGCTGGAACTGAAGAACGTTAGTCATCTCTTCATCAAGAGAGACGCCGGATGTAGAAGTTTTTTGATTTTCCAATTGCAGAAGTATCGCGTCGCTGGATTGAATAGCATTATCGGCTGAAACTTTATCAAGACCCAGTCCATTCATTGTCATATTGTAATAATCCAGAAACGTCTTATCGCTGAGTTCAGGGATTCTTGTTTCCATAAGGCGGGCAATGCTATTGGCGTTCATTCCGTTACCGTCATTATTGGCCAGACTCGATGCCGCGATATTACTCGGATTAGTTAAAATAGCCGGATTGATTCTGAGCTGGCCGCCGGAAATCGCGTTAATTACATTTCCGTTTAAATCCCTCTCTCCGAAAAACGGCACACCGGTACTTGATGAGGCACCGTTTATAAGAGTATTGCCGCTCATATGAACTGCATTTATGTTATTTACAAAAGAACTTTCAAGACTCTCCAGATTGGTTTTGTACTTATTGATTGTATTTGAATACATATCGCTTACGGCGAATAATGAACCGCTGTTCATATATGCGATTGAGTTTGTATCGGATTTGGATACAAGTCGCAGCTGACTATTTATAATTTTAATATCGAATTCATTAACACTGCTCACATCGGCGCCGAATAATCCGCCTACATTCACAGTTACAGAACCGTTAGGATTATTCTGAACCGAGACATTAACTATTTTACTTAATTTGTCTATAACCGCATCGCGCTGATCTTTTAATTCGTTGGCTTTTATATTCCTTAATTCCGACTCAGAGATTTTCTTATTGTAGTCATTTATATCTCTCAGATATGAATTAATCGCATCAACATCATTATGGGCTTCCCTTTGCAATGAAGTTTGAATGTCGTTAAGTCCCGTAAGCATCTGCTCAAATCGATCGCTTACGCTCTGGGCTTTCTGAATAACATTTAACCGGAGAGATGTGGAATTAGGCTGTGCGGATAATTTATCCCATGAATTAAAAAATTCGGTCAAATAATTTGCGAGCCCTACATCAGACGGTTCTGCTACAATTGCCTCTATCTGACTCAGGATCTCTGCCCGTTTATTCGCGTCGGATGATTTTGAATTATAATTTCTGATTTGGACCCCGAGAAGATCGTCCTTTATTCTCTGAACGTCGGCAAGCCGAACGCCCGCTCCGCGGCCATTTTCCGCGGTCACAGTTCCAAACTGAGCTCTTTGGCGCGAATAATCTTTATTGCCGGCATTTGAAATATTATTCGATGTTACATCTATCGCCTGTTTATAGGTAGACATGGCGCGAACAGCAACATCAAATATGGTCCCGATTCTCATTTTACACCCTTTTATTTACGAGGGCATGTTTGTTAGGCCCGACGATCATCATAATTGTTTCTTTAATTAAATTTCTGGAGAAGTCTACCACAGTTTTTAATTGCGAATTAAGCTGAGTAATAACACCAAGTTTTTCGGCAATGGATTCTCTTATCATTTCAACTTCGCCGAATTCCTTTGAGAAATATTTTTTACCGTGCAGAACAAAGTTATCCATCGAAGGAGTCGGCAATTCGAGGGAATATAAACCGGCAATTTCTTTAATGATTTTAATCCTGTTTGATTCCTCGCGCTCGATATTTTTCAAAATTTTCTGTTCTTCGGCAATTGCAAGCTCAAGTGCGGCGATATCGTTCTGTACAATGGCAGCTTTTTTAACTTCAAGCAGAGCAACTAATTCATCGAGATTACCATCCTGCACCCTTAATGACGTTAATAAAAGTTTTGGGTTCATAATTGACTCTCGTTAAAATGATTAAAATAACTCAACACTTTATTTATATAATTTTTGGTTTCCTCAAATGGAGGAACACCGTTA
>PGYS01000102.1 GCA_002839795.1 Ignavibacteriae bacterium HGW-Ignavibacteriae-3
TTGATATTATCGAGGGCAACCAGGGATTCCTGCTCTTTTTTGGATTTGGACTGAAGCTCGCTTTGAAGAGAGGATATTTCTTTCTTTATATTATTGAGTTGCTGGTTCTTTAAACGAAGAGTATCCGAAGTCTGACCTTTGGCAGGGAAAACGGAAAAGAATAATAAAAGAACAAAATATTTACCACACGATAATTTTGGCATCACTGGGAATATCTAATTTGAGTTTACCGATTTCATTATTGATCTCAATCTTTTTGTATTCAACCTTGATTTTCTGGCTGTTGGCCTGATCGTCATAAACTATTTCTGAAGGGACCGGTATTTCGTCAATCATCCTGAAATTTGAAAATTTTGTATCAATAAGATTTTTACCTTTTGAATTCGTGCGCAAGGCCTGCCGTACTTCAAGTTTGTCAAATTGGATAAAATATGAATTTGTAATATTGTTAACGGAGTCAATATACATCAGTTTCATCAATTCGTCTCTTGTTTCAAAGGAATCCGGTTCGCTTCGAAGTTTATCGGTCAGATTGACAGCGCCCGAAACCAAGTCCATAAGATCGTCATACGATATATCAACTTTAAGAATTTCCTTCATCACGCCCGGCCGCTGCTTTCCGCTATAGACTGTATTGTTTATGATATCATAAAAAGTAAAATTATTCTGCGTCAAAAGTGCGTGGGCAAGATCGATACCGAATGGGCCGTAGAATTCAACTCTGATGGAATCAGGTTTTTTAATTTCAACCTGAAAGCTGCTCTTAGTATCAAGTTCGCTGGTTTTTACGCTTATGGTTCCGGAGGCAGTTAGATTTTTGATTTTTCTTCTATTTGCCTCGATACGTTTGATCAATCTATCCGGCGCTATAGTTCTTTCCATTTTAACCGGAATGGAAGGAGCGCATCCTTCAAGATATATGAACCCAAAGACAATCAGCATCAGTTTCAATATAAAATTATTTCTCACAGATCTCCCTTTATAATTTTATTCTTAATCTCGGTCTTAGTTGAATCGAGTTCAAAAGCTTTTTTCCATAGGTCCATCGCTTTTGTCTTATTGCCAAGTTTGAAATTTACGTCACCCAGATGATCAATTAGGGTTGCATTTTTATCTTCAATTTTAATGGCGTCCTCAATATATGACCTTGCTTTTTTATATTCCCCTAAACGGTAGTAGATCCAGCCGATAGTATCCAGATAAGATGAATTCGTGGGTTCGCTTTCAACAGCTTTTTTTGACATTGATAGGGCTTCTTCCAAACTGATCCCCCGCTCTGCGAGCGAATAAGCATAGTTATTCAATATCAGTACATCCGTTGAATCAATTTTAATTGCCTCTGTATAGAGTGAATCCGAGACCGCGTAATCTTTTCTTGACTCATGAATCATAGCTATTATTGAGATTACCTGAATATTCTTGGAATCAAGAGCCAGCGCCTTATTCAGGAATTTCAGGGCCTTGTCATCCTCTTTTAACTGATTCATTGTAAAGCCCATGGCAGAAAGAGCAGTCAAATCATCCGGATTTAGATTTAGAGCCCGCTGAAGCGCTTCTTTGGCACTCACATGGTCATTATCAGAAGAAAGCGAGAGTCCGTAAATTAAATTAACAGCAAAATCATTCGGGAATTTTTCGAAAGCTTTGCTCATGTATATTATTGATTCTTTATATCTTCTCGTATCAAATAATAATCCCCCGAGCCGTACCCAAATCTGGTTATTCCATTCGGCCAGTTCAGCCGCGACTTTAAAATATTCTATTGCGGAGGAATCTCTTCCCTTCCTTACTTCAATTTCACCAAGATACGCATTTACCTGCCAATCGACTGTATCGATATTAATCGTTTTGAAAATTTCCGAGGCCAGATCGTAATTCACCGGATCCCTCTCTGCCTGCAGGTAGAACGCCGTTCCAATTCTGATCTTATTTTCAAAACTGATATCTGAAGATTTTACAAGCTTGATGTATTCATAACTCGCTTTCTTCCATTCCCCTTTTTGAATTAAAACATTTCCCTTCATTTCTATCAGATTTGGATCATCGGGATAACTGATTAGTGATTCTTCAATAAGTTTAAGGGCATTCTCATATTTTCCGGCTTTTATATAAGATTCCATCAGCAACTTCTGAAGTTGAAGATCGGATGGATTCATATTGAGTAATTCTTCAACAGTCCCAATTGTCGTGTCAACGTTACCCAGTCTTTCATTAATTTCTGCAATTTTTACGAGGACGTTCCATTCAGGTCCGACCAATTCGAGTATTTTTTTATAATAAGAGAGCGCAACATTCGGCATTTTGGGTTCACTTATCTGCGCAAGATTGTAGTAAGCGGTTACATTTGAAGAGTCCAGCTTAACAATTTTATGGTAAAGAGTCTCTGCCGAATCGGGCATATGTGCCGTTGAATATATTGTCGCTTGAAGACTAAGAAAATCAATGTTAGTCGAATCATTATCCACGGCTTTTCTTGCGTAGTATAAAGCTTTAGACAATTTATTAATCCGGTAATAGTTCTTTGCCAGACTGTATAAAATGCCGGGCTGCTTATCAAATTTTGCCGCTTCGAGATAATGATTGATTGCATCATTATAAAGACCCTTCATTTCGGCAATGGATCCGTCAATAAAGAAGGCCTGTGCCAAACGTTCATTAGGTCCGGGGTTTTGATCAATGCTGGAATTTTCCCTGATGGCATCCTTGGTACAGGAGAAAAGGAAGACGGCGGATATCGCTATAAATAATTTTATTCTCATATTCGGGCTTTATTTGGGTCAAAAAATAGTTTTTAACAGTCTGATTAACAAGGGCAAAGATTGATGCGTCAAATTCATTTGTCTATCTTTGTAAAAAAACACAGGGATAGATGGAAATTTTTGATCTTGCAATATCGTACAAATGGAAATACGATAGAGAGTTTGTCTCCTTGATAGAACACATTTTTCAGAAAGAGGGTTTACGCACTTTTATTATTAACGAATTCAATTCAGCTGAAGTTATTGAACTGCTCAAAAAAAAGAAATTATTTTTCAAGGCGTATCTCGACAGGGCATCTGATGAAGATCCGGATTTTTTGCCGTTGATAAAAATTCTCACGCGGAAAAAAAGTTATATAATTAATCCCCACAGCAAAATTGTGAAATCTGTTGATAAATATCTCATGCACAAAAGACTGTTAAGGAAATCGTTTGTTCTGCCAAAAACTTTTCTTCTTCCATCTTTTGATCACGATGAAACGCTCCGTCTAAAGGAGAGCGATCTCAATTCAATCGGAAAACCATTTATAATAAAACCGGCACTATTCTCAGGAGGCGGTCAGGGTGTAATTAAGAATGCCGAATCAATCGAAGAGATTATGAAAGAAAGAAGAATCAATCATTATGAAAAATATATCGTACAGGAAAAAATTTACCCGAGGAATCTGCAGAGAAGACGGGCATGGTTCAGAGTCCTTTGGGCGTTCGGAAATGTAATTCCAACTTGGTGGGATGATAACACGCACGTCTACCACAGAGTGACCAAAACTGAAGTTACGCGGCACAATTTATTACCGTTATTCAGAATTACAAAACGACTCGCCAGAATGACTCAGCTGGACTATTTTTCAACAGAAATTGCTCTGACAAAAGATCACAAATTTGTTCTGATCGATTATATAAATGACCAGTGCGATATGCGTCTTAAGTCAAATCATACTGACGGTGTGCCGGATAGTGTTGTTAAAGCATTTATAAGCGCAATGAAGAAAAAAGTTTTAGCCCTTTAAAAATTCATATCAGATTCTATCGTATCAAGTAAATTCAGATAACTTTGATAACGTTCCGCATGAATTTTACCGCCGCTCACGGCCATTGCCACCGCACATCCCGGCTCGTGATGATGCGTACATGTATTAAACCGGCATTCCTCGGCAAAAGGATAAAAATCCTTGAAATAATGACTGAGATCCTGCTTCCGTATACCATACGGGTCCATTTCCCTCATCCCCGGGGTGTCAATTACAAATGTATTGCTATCAATTTTTTTCAGCACACTGGTAACAGTCGTATGTTTACCCTTGGATGTCGAGTGGCTTATCTCTCCTACCTTTAATTGAAGTGATGGATAGATCAAATTCAGCAATGACGATTTTCCCACTCCCGATTGGCCCCATATAAGATTTATTTTTCCGCTTAAGGATTTCATCAATTTTTCAGTTCCGGATTTTTCCACCACACTTGTCTTAAAAACCCGGTAGCCGATACTTTCATATAAACTGACCCATTCATTGATCTGGCCGGATGGATCAAGATCGACTTTATTAACTACAATAATTATGTTGATGTGGGAACTTTCGGAAGCAACTATCAGGCGGTCGATCAGCCGGTTGTTAAATTTGGGAGCATGACAGCTGCTCACAATAATTAGATTGTCAATATTAGATGCGACGATCTGTTCAAGTCTTTCTCCTCGGGTTCCGGCACCTTTTATTCTGGGTGCTTTTCTTGCAATAAAATTTTTTCTCGGATGAATTTTATTTATTACGCCGGTTCCATCCTTATTTAATTCGAAATCCACCTTATCCCCGACCGCGACAATATCCATTATGAAAAGTTTATCCCTCTTTAGCGCATACTCTTTCTGGAATTTACCCGGTAGAGAACAGCGTATTTCATTGAAGTTCTCATCAAAGAGATAATAATCTTTACTCTCAATTTTAAATATCGTACCCGGAATTGCCGCCTCCATTATAAATTAAAAAGCGCCTTAAAAATAAGGCGCTCATAAAGGGATGTCAATAAATTATAAATAAGAAAGGGTCACAGATTGAAACTTATCGATGTAACTATATTCTGAAATGTTACATCCTGTAATGTTCTGGAAACATTCACACCGTAATTATCACCTATATCTTTCCACCAGCCGTAAACATAGGCGACATTTATCGATGATGCTTTTGATAACTGATAACCGATACCGGCGGTTACAAATTTTTTATCATAATCGCCCGGATCGTCTTTAAATGGTGAAGGCATGAGCATGAATCCGCCTCTTAAAGCTAATTTTGAATTCGGCAGCAGATATTCTGCACCGGCATTAATATTTACGACCGATCTCATCAGCGCCACAATGTCAGCATTTTTTGAAATTGTGGAACTATTGTTAAGCCCGCCTTCGAATTTCATCTTACTATAATCAATCAGGGTAACATTGGCACTTGCTGTAAAATTATTTTGAATCAAGGACGCTCCGGCAGATATTTCCGAGGGAGAAGAGATTTCATATTCAAATCTTTCCGGATCAGGAGCATAATTAAATCTTTTTCCTGTCCCGAATAAACTGGTACCGTTAATAGAATAGGTCTCTTTAACCGTCCACTTGGTCGGCAGTTTAATTGTAGCCCCGACATTAATATTATTCTCCAATTTCATAAGGGCGCCCAATTTCAGCCCCGCGCCTGAAATATCCCAATCAATTAATTGATTCAAGAAAAACGATTTGAAATCAGCAGACCCCGGTTCAATTGGATCCAGTAATATCGAAGAAGGATAATTGTTATTCAGATCCTCTTCATAATAATCATTGGTTTTTCTGAAAGTTCCGTTATAAATATTTACCGTAGCACCTACAAACAGATCCTCAGATGCCTCAATAGCACCCGAAAATGTCCAGCTGTTAATTCCCCCCTCCTGATTAATTGTGCCTCTCTGATTAAGTCGTCCATTGATTACTGTTACATCCTTGATATAAGTATTATTTAAATCATAGGTCGGATAACTCAGGGCAAGCTTAAACGCTATATCGTCATTGAAAGAAGTTAAATCCTGAATGTATGAAGTATTGCCAGAATTATACGCGTTAAACCCGAGTGTTTTATTAAAATCTTTCAACTGACTATATCCGATAGAAACGACAAAACTTCCCTGTGAGGTCGGGAAAGGAAGTGCAACTCCAATCTGGCTAAATCTTGTATTACTGGCAGAGAGACCGGTTGTCTTATTGTATAGAGCGGCATTGTTATCGAAAGAATTGTAGTTCATCCCGGCTGTCATTTCAGTTTTCTTAACTAACCCTAAGCCGGCAGGATTAAAGATCGAACCGGAAAAGTCATTACTTAATCCTGTGTAAGCATTACCCATTGATAATGCGCGCGCGCCGGAAATTATTCCCGGTTCGGTAAGGCGAAGGGCATCATTAAAATTTTGGGCCTGCAAGGTCATGCTGAAAAAGAGACCGAATAGCATTGCAATAATTATCTTAAATTTTTTCATAGTAACCCCATCCGATAAAAATAATATTGAATTAATAAATTTTTCCATAACAATTATCTCTTTCTTTCCGAACCGCTCGAACCGCTTGAACCTCTGTCTGAACCGCTTGAACTTCTTCCGCTATTCTCGGATCCGGATGAAGACGGAGGAGGGCTGTAAGAAGGTGCTCTGCTGGATTCTCTACCCGGGTTATAAGAAGGTGCGCTTCTGTCTCTTCCTGAACTGCTGGAGCTTGGGGCGCTTCTTTCACTTCTGTCCCTGCTTCCGCTCCGACTTGAATTATCAGTTGCACGGGCGCCGTCATTGCTTCTTGTTCTGGTTCCGCTGCCGCGTCCGACATTATCCGTACTTCTCGGAGTTTGTTTATTTACTCTGGAAGCATCGCTACTTGCGCCGCGGGAAACTCTGGATCTTGTAAGATCGACTTCATCGCTTTTACCGCTACCGTCTTTTGTAGAATATGATCCCGAAGATCTACCGCCGCTGCCGCCGCGGGTGACTCCTGCCGATCTTCCGCCGTCGTTGTCTCTAATTCTCTGATCGGAATAACTTCTGTATTTATAGCCGGAAGTATAATAGCCCGGCGAATAATACCCATAACCATACCCATACCGCGAATAATAAGTATTGTAGAAGGGATTATAATAGTAACCGTAACCCCAGAATGGATTCCAACTATAAATGCCGTAATAAGAGTAAGGAGAATAATAACCCATATACATAGACGGGTAATAACCGTAGAAATATCTCCTGTAACCGGTGTACCGGTTGCTATAATCATCATAATAGTCATCATCATAATATGAGGAATCAGTTGAATCAGTCTGCTCATCCTGGTAAGCGTACTCATCTCGAACCTCAACGTGACGTTTTCTGTCGCCATCATCGCGCAAAATGATCTTAGTATAGCATCCGCCTAAACTCAGAAGCGGAAGAATCACTAATAGACTAATTATTTTTTTCATGGTTTCACCTTTCATCGTTTTAATTAAACGCACAAAAATTATACCGAAAATTGGGATTAAAAGAAATGCAAAAAGATGATTGCTGTATGGGGACTGTACACTAATTTAAACAATTATGTACTGCAATTAATACAAATGATTTATTAGAAAAGGGCTTTTAAATACTCCACAAATATTCCTCTATCGGCGCTATGACCTACGAATCTATTGTTCTGCAATAAATCCCGTAAATCAATTCCAAGTGTTAAGCCGTCACCAACCGACCAGCGCAGGCCAAGATTAAAATATCCATTGCCTTTACCGAGAGCCGACCCGGTATTATCATTCACCGCGAAATCATATTCTCCAATCAAAGAGACTTTATCACCAATGGTTTTTTCCACACCCACTCCCAGGTTCAAATCTTTGTCTCCATCCTGCCTTTCCAGAGAATAATTCACGAGCGCATGGATACTCAGATATCCCAAAAACTCAAAATTTTTAGCTGCTGCCGCAAAAAAGCCCGGAGATTTAATGAGGAAACGTTCCAAATATTTATCATATTTCCCTTTGCCCTGTGAATCGAATCCTATAGATAGAGCGGGCAGCGCTTCTGTCTCGTTTATTATTCTGGCCCTGACATTAATAGCCGGAAGTTTATACCATTCAATAGATCCGGTTCCTATAATATTTGTCCCGCCGTACGAGATTCCGAAACTGAATCCTTCAAACACCCCTACTTCAATTTTTGTAATCACAACGCCGAATGGCATTACATCAACAGAAACTCCTGCATAACCCTTTGATAGAACTCCCGCGGTCGGCAAATCAATTAGACTCCTGTATTCGAATTTAGCATTTGTACCCCCTGTACCCTGAGCGCTTAACAAACCGGAGGCGAGTATAAATAAGGATAGCAAAGATATTTTTTTCATTATGTACCTTTGTAAAAGAATATCAAATTCATAGTAGATAAAAATTTTCTTTCCGGCAATGTGAAAACTAAAATTTCCCGGTCAATTTTTCTTGAATGTGACTCCGCTCTTTGTATCTTTTAGCGTAACGCCGAGCTTTGATAAGCTGTCACGGATCTGATCTGAAAGAGCGAATTGTTTCTCTTTTTTAAGTTTGTCCCTTATGGTTATAAGAAGTTCAATCAATTCGTTTTCCAATGCAGCGGAGGATTCCTTCTCCTGCTCACTTAGATCGATAATGCCCAAAATCTCAGAGGCTAATTCCGTGATAATATTTTTCACATTGTGAAAAAATGAAACATTTATATTCTCGTTCTCAGCAATAATTTTATTTAAGGAATGAATCAGATCAAAAATTACAGCGACGGCTTTAGGTGTATTAAAATCATCATCCATAACATGGATGAATTCATTCCTGTATTTTTCAAAATCGAAATCAGGCATAATCCCGGCCGACGAATTTTTCCTTATACCATTCTCGGTTAGTTCAACGAGATTAGAGATCTTCTCGCATCCTTTAGATGCCGAGCTTAAAAGTTCATCACTGAAATTAAGCGGACCGCCGTAATTGGTCTGGGCAAAAAACAATCTGATTGTTTCCGCGGAATACTTCTGCAGAACATCTCGCGCCGTAAAAAAATTACCGAGAGATTTAGACATTTTTTCATTCTGGATATTAAGAAATCCGAAATGGATCCAATACTTAACAAACTTCTGATCGAAACATGCCTCGCTCTGGGCGATTTCGTTTTCATGATGAGGAAAGATCAGATCATTACCGCCGGCATGTATATCTATTGATTTGCCAAGGAGTTTGGTGCTCATCGCTGTGCATTCGATATGCCAGCCCGGTCTTCCATTTCCCCAGGGACTATCCCAGCTCGGTTCCCCTTCTTTAGCTTTTTTCCATAAAGAAAAATCGAGAGGATTTCTTTTCTCTTCATTTATCTCAACGCGGGCTCCGGATTCCAGATCATCAATTTTCTTTCCGCTCAATTTCCCGTAATCGGGGAATTTTGAAATATCGTAAAAAACATTTCCGTCAACTTCGTAGGCTATCTCTTTTTTTTCCAGATCGGATATTACATCAATCATTTCCTGGATGTGCATGGTGGCTTTTGGATATGCATTTGCGGGTTTTATTTTTAATTTTTTTATATCCTCAAAAAAAGCGCGGGTATAAAATTCTGAGACCTCGCTGGCCGATTTTTTTTCTTCGACAGATTTTCTGATAATATTATCATCCACATCCGTCAGATTCATAATAAAATTGACGTCAAATTTTCTGTACTCAAGGTATCTCCTGAGTATATCCGCCATAATGAAAGAGCGGGCATTACCTATGTGAAAATAATTATAAACTGTAGGTCCGCACATATAAATGCTGACGGCTGGGGGATTGAGAGGTTTGAACTCCTCCTTTTTTCTGGTAAATGTATTGTATATCTGCATAATGAATTCTTTTAATTTGAGCGAAAATATACGAATAGAGCCGGGTTTATTCAACTTTTTGCCAAATTGATCGATTATTAAAATGGATATTAAATAGGCATTAAAGAGTTTGACATCCCTATATTTCTTTTTATATTAACAATGTAGATTAAGATATACAATCTAAATGTCTTTTTATCTGCAATTTCAATAACACATAAAATTATATTTTAATTCGACGGAGTAACATTATGTTTAAAAGACCAACTATTTTTCTACTCTTTTTTATCATTGTAGCTTCATCATTATTTGCCCAGACAGTCACTTCCTCAGTGGCGGTGTTGGGTGTTTCACCGCGTGATGCTGCTATCTCAACAACTGACATTTATACTTATCCTTCAACAGGATTAACTAATGTCGGTGTCGGCTCAATTATGTATTTCAAAGCTTCGGTAACGGGCCAGAAATTTGCCGCACCTGCCTGGAGTATTACCAAGAGACCTTCCGGTTCAACATCTTCTGTTGGCACAGTCAGACATATAATTGACGAATACAATCAGGTTGTTACTTACACACCCAATAAACCGGGGAGTTATGAAATAACGTTTACTGATGGGGCTATTACAAAATCAATTACCTTCAATGCCGCAAATTATTTAGGTTATCAAAATACAGTAGTTGGCGGAGTTGATACTAAGTTAAGTTGCAACACTTGCCACTCATCTAAAGTAGCAGACTACAAGAAGACAAGGCATGCCGTGGGAAATGATGAAAAACTCGACGGAATTAACGCCCCGACTTATAGAGCTACTTGTGTACCGTGCCACACAACAGGCAACGATGCGAATCCAACAGCGATTAATGACGGATTTGATGATTTACCTTTTACATTTCCAACGGTTATAGGAGCGGGCAACGCAGCAAAAGCTTACACTCAGTTTCCTGAGGCAATGAAAAGATCAAATATACAATGTGAAAGCTGTCATGGTCCTGCGAGCGGCCATCTTGGCGTTACTACCGATTCAAGAATGACTGCAACTTATGATGCTGCGGTCTGTGCTTACTGCCATAACTCCGGAACACATCATATCTATCCGGAACAGTGGAATAGTTCGGCACATGCTGTTGCGACAAAAACTCCTTCCGGTGCCGGTCGCGAATCTTGCGTTAGGTGTCATACAGCTGCAGGCTTCGCACAGTTCACTGCAGGTGTATCAACAACAGACCCTTACTTTGATGTTACTTATTCGCCGCTTACATGCGCGGCTTGCCATGATCCTCATAAGGCAACTAATAAACATCAATTAAGAGCAGCAACAGCCCAATTAATTACTTATAATCCAAATGATGTAAAAACCCCCACATATACAGATGTTAAAGAAGCCGGTATGGGCACTATGTGTATCAATTGCCATCAAGCCAGAAGAGAAGCCAACCAGTCTGTTGATGCTGTGGTTTCCAAAACAAGTTCATCACTCTCAAATTCTCATTACGGTGCTCAAGGCGATATGCTGTTCTCGAACAATATGTTGGAGTTGGGTGGCGTAAAACTGGCTGTTAGCAACCATAAAGGTGCGGCAGTTGACGCATGCGTTAGATGTCACATGTACAGTCAAAATGCCTTGACAGGATCAACCGTTAATCTGTGGGGCGGGCATTCATTCAGCATGAGCACACCCAAGAAAGACACAAACGGAAATTACTTAACCGGTATTGATGGAAGGAGACTTCGAGACAAAGATAATATGGATGCCTGCGCTCAATGTCATGGAAGTACTTTTGGCGGTTCATTTGATGAAGTAAAATTCTTTTTCAACGGAAATGGCGACCATGATAATAACGGCATCGTCGAAGGATTGCAAAAAGAAGTAAAGGGAATGATTATAAAAATTATGGACAGGCTGGCGACTACAATTCCCGGTGTTACCAGGAGTACATCAACTGGTATCTATAAAGATGACGGTACTTTCGTTGGATTCCCGAATACAAGTCAGACCTGGTCAAAGACTCAACTTAGTGCGTATTGGAATGCATACATTGCTTATGCGGATCATAGCGGTGGTATTCACAATCCAAAATATATCATTTCAGGGTTGAGAGGCGCCATGGCAGCTCTAGGTGTTCCTACTGCAGTTGAACAGGAAGAATCTATTCCTTCAACATATGCGCTTTATCAAAACTATCCTAACCCGTTCAACCCGACAACAAGAATTAAATTCTCGCTGCCAAATAACGGGCATGTCAGAATTACTATCTACGATGCAGTTGGAAGAGAAGTTGAAACTTTGGTTAACAGCGATTTAGCTGCCGGTACACACAATGTTGAATGGACAGCTAAAAACATGGCTTCCGGTATATACCTTTACAGAATTCAGACCGGAAACTTTGTAAAAGTTAACAAGATGCTTCTGGTAAAATAATTTCATCCGCATCTAAAT
>PGYS01000103.1 GCA_002839795.1 Ignavibacteriae bacterium HGW-Ignavibacteriae-3
GAATGCGTTTTTGAAATGATTTATGACAGGTTTTTCATCTTTCAGATGAAGAATGGCTATAAAATCGATTCTGCATGGCTGATCTTTTATTTCCCTTTCGAAAAGATAAGCCTCTGCGGTTCTTTTTATAACCTTCTGTTTTGTTTTGGAGATGGAAAGCTCCGGCGGTCCGTATTCAAGATTTTTTCTGTACTTCACTTCAACAAAAACCAATTGATCATTTTCCACTGCAATTATATCGATTTCGCCATGATTATATAAATAGTTCCTCTCGATTATCTCATACCCGAGATCCAACAGAAATTCGCACGCAAGATCTTCGCCGTAATTGCCGGTATTTCGTCTGTTCTCGCTCATTTTGCTCTTCCTAAAAACACTTTGTGACTTCTATTCTTAGCGGCATATACATTACCTGTAAATTGCAATAGGGCCACAAATACTCCAGCATAAAATTGATTGAAAAAATATTATTTTTTTTCATCGAAAATATTTTTCAAAAAGGTCTTGCGGTGAAAAGACGACGCTCCGAATATTTTTACTGCATTTCTATGAGCGAGAGTAGGGTAACCTTTATTCTGCTCCCAAAGATACTGGGGAAATTTCTCGTGTGCCTCCGTCATTATTCTATCCCGTGTAACTTTAGCTATAATTGAGGCGGAAGCAATCGAGAATGATTTCGAATCGCCTTTAATAACGGTCATGGTTTTTATATCAGAAATAAATGATTTATTTCCGTCAATCAATACCAGATTGGGTGCGGGCTCCAATTGCTCAACCGCAAACTTCATCGCTTTCAAAGATGCCTGAAGAATATTAATCTCATCAATTTCCCCGTGACTGATAATTCCGATTCCATGACTAAGGCAATTGTCAAGTATCCATTTATAAAGTTCTTCCCGTTTCTTTTCCGAGATTTGTTTTGAATCGTTGATGTCTTTATGAAATGTTTCTTTATCGAATATAACAGCAGCGGCGACGACCGGACCGGCTAACGGACCGCGTCCGGCTTCATCGCAGCCTGCGATTAATCCGGTTTTTCGGATAAGAAATTTATTGTCAAATTTTTTTAAGGTGTTCATCGAGGGTAAATATCTTCAAAAAAATAATTACTTGCTAAGTTTCTCGAGGAGGATCTCTTCTATTTTAATTTCTTCAAGAATCTCAATGGGCTGGGAGACGTCGTTTATGCGGTACGCAGCTTTTGAAGGATGCAAATGAATTTTATAACTGCTGATTGAACTATCCTCAGTAAATAAATAAAGGAGACAATCAAATTCAGTTTTTACAATTCTGACCAGATATTTCGATTCGGCATCTGCAAAAGACATTGAATTTGGCTGCTTGGACAAAACAGCTGACGCCGCGGCGAGTTTTACACCATTTTCCTCATTGACTTCGGATATTTGCGGAAAGAGCTTTATCTGTTTATAAGAGCTGATTTTATTTAAAATAAATTCAGCTGAAGTATTGTTTTCATCTGTTCCGGAGTTATTTTTTATTTCCAAGCAAAGATCAATTTCCTCTTTGAATCGTTCCTTGTTCGCACTTAAGTAATTAAATTTATCCGCTGCCAGATTTTCCGGAGAGAATACGAATTTAAAAATGTCCTCTTCCGATATTTCTATTTGGTGCTGCATAATTGCCTTTAAATTATTATACGTTCTATATTTTATTAGATAACAACATATTCATTCAAATTGGAAAATTAGATGTCTGTCTTATCCAGACGCACAGCGATTTCTTTTTTTAGAAGTCTCACAAGATAATCCAGTGTCTGCTGATACCGTTTATAATAATCTTCCCTGCTCAGATCAGCCATATGCGGTTTTACATATTCATAAAGACCGCGTGAAATGCCGCCATCCTTGAGATCATTTGATATTTCCATGAGGACATTTTTAAAAACCGAAGTTTCTGTACTGTTTATTTTGCCCTTACCAAAATAAAAACTGTCAAGTCTATCATTTACAGCACTTAGACCCTCATTAACAATTATTTCGACACTGAATTTTCCCTCATAGTTCTCCGAATGGGATTCCGCGCTTATCTGCTGTAAAAAACAGCCGTTTACACTCTTAATTTTTCTGATCAGGGCGTTCAATGGAATAGCGGGGAAAAAATCAGTCTCGCTTTTTATGTGCTCGAAAACATTCTTAACAATGATTTCATTTTTGGTGTTGAAAAGGTATAACGGCAGATTTTCAATAAATTCCGGATCAATAGGTTTGCTCGTTATTTGCCTGTTCTCCCTTTCGAGTATATAAACGGTGCCAAACCAGGTTGCCTTGTTTATTCTATTGGTCTCTGCCAAATGATTAATGCTTCTTAAAATTTTACCGAAAAAGGGGTCTGCCTCTTTAAGGCTCTTTGCTGTTTCCTGCTCTATTCTGTTGCTGATCAGTTTTACTAAAAAATAATATGCAGATGCCTCATCCTTGATTTCTTTATCCCAGGAAAGTAAAGCTTTCCTTATAGGCAATTCACCCGATTTGTCTTTTATGAATAGCGGTGCGATTGAATCGGCGGCAATGTCTCCGGTTTGGAAATAACTGTTCATTGAGCCAGGGAATTCATTAAAATTACGTTTATAGAGAATCTTGATCGCAATTTTTGAACAAAATCCAACAAGTTCATTGATTCCCTGAAATGCGGGATTTTCCTGCCTGAGTTGGTGCAAAAGCATAATAATTGTTATAAACACCTCATTTTCTACACGCTGATAAAAAAAATAATAAAATAATTATTCTTCATTTTTCCAAAAGTCAGTTTTTTGTTTTTATTCAAAGAATAAAATAACTAAATACTCTGTTTATAAGAAGATACAAATTTACAGCATTATCTGGTAGTATGGTTAAGATCAATTAATTGTACCGGATAAGTAATTGCGATAGCGGGATTAAATAATTCTGATGAAATAACAGGGGAAATTATTTTGCCGGTTTTTTGAGCCGCCCGGGGTGAGCGGCTCTTTTATTTTAGGCCTTCTCTCTTCACAAAATCTTTCCCGTTCCAATATCTGATTTGACTTTTCAATAATTCACGGTATTCTTTCGTGTCAGTATAGGGTAGCGGAAGTTTTCCATGAGCAACCAAGCTATCACGTGGAACTCTAAGCTCATTCCCAATTGCTATATCGAACTCATTTTTTTTATAGTACCAATTATATACGATATATTCCCCGTTCTCTGGACCAGCTTCAAGAGAAATAAATCTAACTATCTTTGATTCATTATCCATAAACATACCCCGACTTTTAAGGGAAGTCCACCTGTAACCCAAATATTGATTGTAATCTGTATTTGGAAATAGGAAATATCCGAGAATTTTTGCGTCCTGAATATTTTGTAGCTTATATTCATCAGTCGTGGGAACTTGTCCTCTTAATTCGTCAACATTCAGATGAAGAATCGAATTTTTTTGAAGACCGTTATTACAAGATAGTATTAGCAACTCTTTCTCATTATCATTATTTAATTCGACTACTCGAACATCACTTATATGTCCTGAATTCCACAATGTATCACTCACTACTTCATTTTTTCTCAAATTCAGTATGTAAACAGCGCTGACATACGAATTGCTATTATTAAAACCACAAAGAATACACAAATCGTTGTTAATAATTAATGTATCATACATATTAGTACCATATGGTGGAGAGAGAACTTCCCGTTTCGACGTTATTCCCTTAGCAAAGCTGCGCCGCCATATTATTTTACCCTGATAATCTAATAAAGCCAATCCTTCTGAAATTGATTTATCTGAATATTTGCTGTTGTGATCAAACACGAAAAGAACTTCATTGATACCATCATTATTCACATCTAGAATTCTAAAAGATCTTTCTAAATTGCCCGGGTCTTTTCGACTATTGCGAAATGGTATATTCCAAAGAGTGCGGTAATTTTTATTAATAATCCTTATACTATACTCCGTTGAATCATATGAACTGGGATTATCATCAAACTCTCTAATCCATATAAAACTAACTATTAAAAAAATTATTAGACTAAGTGAAACAGAAATCCAGTTCTTTTTAATATTCTTAGCAGATCTAACGAGGGGTGATTGTTTTATAATTGCAACTAGGTTCCTACGATTTAATAAATCAGTTAAATTTTCAACAGAAACAGTGCTTAAAAGACGATTCGGGTAATATTTTTTTAATTCTTTAAGCTTTTCCTTTGCAAATGACTCGTCTTGCGAGGGTATTATTATGGTCTCAATATCGGAGTAGAAGGCGGCTTCAATTTTTTGTCTTACAATGTTTTCTCCCAGCGAAGATGTTTCCCCATTTTGACTAAGACCGCCGGTCGAAGCGATATTACCTTTTATATGAATCAAATAAGGTAAATTGTAGAGTTCTGAAAGCTGCGAAATAAAACCAATTGTGAGAGCAATGCCAAGGGAACGACCTTCATATTCCGCTTCAAGGTTATCGAAATAGATAATTACTTCATGGAATTTGTGAAATTTACTCCTGTAATTTCCCAGGTACTGAAGTGCCAGCCGGAAACTAATTATTGCCTGTTCTTCTAACTCATCACTTTTCTTACGCGAAGGAATAAACAGAAATGTATTCTTATGTTTTGCCGGTGCAATTTTAACTTTAACCGGTTCTAAAGAAGCATATTCATAAGTCCCGAAGGACGTAACAACTTTGCCTAAAAGGGGAAACAACAGCTTGGCGCTCTTTTCCTGGACATCTTTGCCATCAAGTATTGCCAGCAGATGATCGAGCTTTTCTTTTACGGATTTGTTTAATTCTTTTATTCGGGAGCAATATTTACCCAGAGAGGGAACCAGAGTTAAAGCTGATAATTGATCCAGCAATTGTATGCATTTCTCCGGTTCAGAATAGAATGGGGAGTAGGAGTCCAGCTCCGTTAAATACTCATTAATAAATTCCTGAGAAAAGGCGTTGATAAGATTGGTATTGTTTGTGGCAAGCAGTTTTTCAAAATAAGAATAAAGCAAAAGTACTTTCGGAAGGCCGTGAAATTGCGAAAGGAGTCTGGATGTATCGGATCGGAGTTTTTCAATCTCTAGAAAATTCAATGCCTTTCTTAAAGTAGTTTAAGTACAAAATATAATTATTCTGGGAAAAATAATAGAGGTGAGATTATAATAATGGGAGTTTCCTAGAACTCATTAATTATTCCGAAATGAATTTTACCAGCTGTTTGATTAAACCGACGACTTGAACCTCAATGTAATTCTATTATATTTACCAGGAGAAATGGAGATAAAATGACAATTACTAAGACTAAATCTCATGTAAAGATCGCGAGAAGTGAGTGGGAGAAATTAAAAAAGAATCCTTCCACAAGCGAAATTATTGAACTTCTGGAAGATATGTCTGACCTCGAAAAAGCAAAAAAAATTTCGGGGAAAAGCGTAACTATAGAATCTTATCTTAAAAAACGTGGCTTATAAAATAAAAATAAAACCGGCGGCTATTAAAGATCTGGATTCTTTACCGGACACAGAAGTGAGGAAAATTTCAATTCATTTAATGCAGTTTCAACACGAACCTCGCCCTATCGGAGTGCAAAAATTATCTGCTAAAAAAGGTTACAGGATTCGTTCAGGTAATTACAGAATTTTATATGAAATAAATGATTAATCTAAGACGGTATTTGTTTTTAGAATTAAAAACAGAAAAGAAGTTTATAAGTAATGGTGTACTGATTTTAACAATTGGATAAACTAGAACTCATTAATTATTCCGAAATGAATTTTACCATCCCCGAATGAATCTCCCTTTGCGAGAGCGAAACTCACGCTTAAAACTCCAAGCCCGGTTTCAAGATTCAATCCAAATCCGTAACCTATTTTGAATTCGGAGACTTCCGGAATATTTCTTTGCTGATCCTCTTTCCTTAAAAAATAACCGCTGTCAAAAAACACAAAAGCAAATGACCGGTTAGAAAGAAGAAGCCTGTATTCAAGATTCGACCAGAGAATTCTATTTCCCTGAAACTGCTTCTCTCTGTACCCTCGGAGAGAATTTGTGCCGCCAAGGAAATAGAGATCACTAAATTCAACATCATCTCCTCTCAGTTCCCGGGCGTGAACGCCGATGGCTGCAACCTGTCTGGTCATAATTCTCTGAAAGAAATTGAAATC
The DNA here is from genome assembly GCA_002839795.1 of Ignavibacteriae bacterium HGW-Ignavibacteriae-3. Taxonomy (GTDB): domain Bacteria; phylum Bacteroidota; class Ignavibacteria; order Ignavibacteriales; family Melioribacteraceae; genus Fen-1258. Next base: position 6,130 of record PGYS01000103.1, read on the forward strand.
GAATTCCAGGCGCTGGAGTGTAATATCCGTTTTTGTGCCCGGTGTAATTAATGCCGCCGGTCCATTTATTTTTTTTATGGTGTATTTGTATGTGTTATTGAAATAAATCCCCTCTGTAGGCGCGTAAAAATCATTGCGTGTATCAATCTTCAGATTTATACCGCTTGTAAATGACGATGAGTTGTAAACGGTAAATAATTTGGAGGATGATTCCGAAGGGATAGTTGACTGTGTGTTAATAATTGCCGAGGCGGAAATTTCATCTGTCGCAAGATATTCAATCCTTCCCTCAAGATTACGCTGAATATAAGTCGAATCCTGTTTCCTCTGAAAGAGCCGGCCTTCAATGTTAAAAGGATAATCCAATAACCATGGTTCCATGTATTGAAGTTCAAGCTCCTGAGAAGAACGGCTTTCCTGCTGCCAGCGGACTGAAGCAGCGCGTCCCGTTCCGAAAAGATTTCTGAGGTTTACATTGATAAATCCCGTAAAGTAGCCGCTCTGCTTGTCATTGGCCGCAGGCACGTAGCCAATAATTCCGTCAAAAAAATTTGTCTGCTTCTCCTTTACTGAAATTTTAAGCACTCCCTCTTTTTTAGAATTAAAATAAAACGAGGGAAGTTCGACCGGATCAAAGAAGCGGAGGCGGTTTAACTGTCCCGGTATCCGGTCAATTTTTTCCTGTGAATATTCCTCGCCTTTATTAATTCTTAAAGCCCTCATCACTACAAAATCCTTCGTCTTATTATTGCCGGCTACTTCTATCTTATCTATGTTGCTCTTTGTTCCTTTCTCAATTCTCAGCATAATATCAGCGCGGGGACTTTCACGGGTAGAGTCGTTTGAAAAAAGAATCGACTCGATTTTGACCGAGGCAAAAGGGAAACCGCTGTTCTCGTAATAATCCAGTATTCGTGAAAATGTAAAATCTAGATTGAAATTTGCCAGCGGTGTTCCTTCAAGATTATGGAGCATATTCATTACATGCAGCGAATCTTTTAAGCTGTTTATAATATTAATTTTATTAACAAGTGTCGGATTTCCTTCCTCGACGGTAATGTGAAGAGAAGATCGTGCGGTGTCTACCTGCTGCAATTCAATTTTATTGAATGATGCGTTTAAGTAACCATTTTCTCTTAAAGCAGACATGATTCTGGATTTGACGGAGTCTTCAATTCCATCAAAGGATTTCATTCCGGCTGAAATTTTTATCCAGCTCAGGTAATTGTTTTTTGAAAATGATTTATTGCCGGTTATTTCTATTCTGGCGATAGTTTGAGCGGGTGTAATTATAGCTATCATTAAAAAAAAGGTTAGAAAAATAGGCTTAATGGAACACGGATAACACAGATTATTATGATTAGCGCGGATTAGCTCATAAATAACCGGAGTTCCATTTTTATTTGTAGTTTGGGGAATCATCTATGATCTTCATTTTCTTACCGACCGGAGTGACCTCAACTTTATCAACAAGATCTTCAATCATATCTAATGAAACTTCGCATGTTTTTAATTGTGAGGCGTTAACGGCTCCGAGCGCGGATGCAATCTTTACAAACTCATCAAAAACTATCGCTTCTTCCAGTCCGTATGCTATACCTGCCGTAAAGGCATCGCCGCTTCCGGTAGCGTCATAAACATCTACCTGTGGCGGAACTATCTTATAATGAAAATCAAATTTTGAGGCGTATGCGGGATTTGAACCGTCGGTTAGAAACGCCATTTTGATATTTCTTGAATAAAGCATTCGCAGGAAATCGAGCTTTTCATTTTCGGTGTCGATGCTAATGGCGAGTGATTCCCGGATCTCTTCAATGTTGTTATGAATTACAGTCGGTTCCGCATCGATGCAGTTATTTAGATGTGCGCCGTATGTATCCAGAATCGAAATCTTGTCATGCTTATTGGCAAGTTCAATTCCAAACGGGAAAATATCATCCGTTTCTTTGCACGGCGAACTGCCGGCAAAAACAACAATCGAACAGTTCTGTATCATCTTCTCAAGCTTGCTTTTAAACTCCGCGGATTCCTGATCTGTAATCTGGCTGTTGAGTCCAAAGAAAGTTGAGACTCGTTTATGCTTTTCCTCAATAATAACTTCGGCAATTCGCGTTTCGGATTTGGCCGATACCACTGAAAAATCAATTTTGTCGTCGGAGAGACAATGGCGCAAAGATTTGCCGTTATTGCCTCCGAGGAATGTAAAAGCCGAGTTTTTAATACCAATCATGTTCAGCTGACGGCTTACGTTTATCCCCTTTCCGCCGGCGCAGAATTTCTCATTCAAACTTCTATTCGGCTTACCCGGTTCTGTTTGTTCAAAAAATAATCTGTGTTCCAGGAGGGGATTGATTGTTACTGTTAGAATCATAGGACCGGTGTATTAATGAATAATTTAAAGAGAAAAATGTAAAATCAGGGAAAGATCTAATTTTACATTCTAGGTTATAAATTCGCAATTAATTACTATCTGAACCCCGGCCAGCGGCTGAAATCGGGGTCAACAAGACGGTAATCTCCGAAGCCGGTTTGATCCAGAAAAACAAAAGATCTGTTCAAGTCATTATAATCCCAAATCTCGTACGGCTTGGAGTTCATATCCAGAGGATGCCTCTCCACCGCATTAGGGGGGCCGAAGGTTACGAATATCATTCCCATATCGCTGCGCCACCCTTCACCGAGTCCCTTGAAATTTTTATTGGCATAGTCAATGCGTCTGTAGTATTCGTAAAGAATCGGATTATCATCGCTTTTCTGATTCGGTTTTCTTTTATCCCAGAAAGCCATAAAGCGGTTCATTTTTTCTTCATAGTCCTTTGCGCTTTTTATATAATCCAGTTCATCCGGCGAAGCGATGTACATCATCTGATTGACGGCCTTATCCATATCTACTATTGTTGAGGGAATTCCCGCAATCTTAGATGAAATCCTTTTTTCAGCCGATGCGACCGTTTTGCGGTCAAGATCTTTTAAGACAACAGTCAATATGAAATCGCCGACGGAAAAATTAACATTATTAATTGTATGCGTAATTGTGTTTGTTCCCTGCGAAATTGTACGGGGATCTTCCTGTTTAAGGGAAACTTCTTTTTTCAGATCATTCAGGACATACTCAACCACCACACTCTGCTTTTTTTCGGAGTAGAGATCAAAGAAAAATGAAAGGGAGTTATCCTTGTTGGTAACTGAAGCCGAAACATTGGGAATTATTTTTTCTCCGGCAGGATCCTGCAGGATCTCGGAGATTATCATTATATCGCTTAATCCCTGCGCGGGGGAAATTTCCCTTGCTGTAATAGGAAACTCTTTTACTGCTATGCGGCGCGAATCGGAATCTTCTATCATAGATTTCACAACATATTTACCGGGCGCAATATCATAAGATTTGAAAGTAACAAAGAAATTGGATCTTGATAAAGTCTGCGAGAATTCTTTTGTATTTACTCTTTCCTTCCAGTTCCTCTCGAAAATAACATTGTTCTTGCCCTCATCCATAAAAGTAAGAGTAACACTAAATCCTCCCTGGAATTCGTTATCTTTTTTTATAAAGGAGATATTGGAATAAGGAACCTGTACAAAAACATCGATTCTGGTTTTACCCGGAACATCACTTTTGTATCCTGCATAATCTACAAGAAAATTAGTCGAGCCGGGAGGATTATTTTTGCTGGACGAGTATTCAACCTGGGCTGCCAATGTATGAGCAAAAATCAGTATTAATAAAATTATTTTTTTCACGAATGAATCTCCTTTCTTCGGATTACTAATGGAATTGCTCTAATCGGGCAACTTTCCGTATAAATCATACTCATTGCAATCATAAATATCAATATGATAAAATTCACCTATTTTTACGGAATTAATTTCAGCGCTTATGAGGACTTCCCCATCTACTTCCGGCGCATCCCTTTCGGAGCGGCCTATATAATAATCGCCATCGAGGGAGTCAATCACAACCCTGATACGTTTTCCGATAAGAGCCCGGTTTTTCTCTTCAGAAATCTCCTTCTGAATCTCCATTAGAACAGCTTTACGCTCTTCTTTAACCTCCCGGGAAATCTGATCTCCTAAAATAAAACTGGGCGTGTTCTCTTCAACAGAATATGTGAATACCCCGAACCGGTCGAACTTAATGTCTTTTACAAATTCACACAGTTCCTCAAATTCTATATCGGTCTCATTTGGGTAACCTACAATAAATGTAGTCCTGAGAGTAAGACCGGGAATTTTTTCCTGAAGAGTATTTAGAAGTTCTATCGTTCTTCTTTTTGTAATTCCTCGGCGCATGGATTTAAGAACCGGATCGGAAATATGCTGGAGAGGAACATCTATGTACTTACATATCTTGGGATTATCCGCAATCTCTTTTATCAGCTCATCAGGAAAATGAGAAGGATAGACGTAAAGCAGTCTGATCCATTCTATTCCTTCGATCAAAGAAAGATTGTGAAGCAGTTCGGCAAGATTCCTTTTTCCGTAGAGATCAATACCGTAATCTGTCGTATCCTGCCCGATGATCACAAGTTCTTTTATTCCCTGTTTAGCTAATGAAGCTGCTTCCGCAATTAAATCTTCCATCGGTTTTGTTTTGTGAAGTCCCCGCATTAATGGAATGGCGCAGAACGAACATGGATTATCGCATCCTTCCGAAATTTTCAGATATGAATAATGTTTTGGTGTAGTAACAATCCGTTCGCCGAGCAGTTCATATTTAAGATTTCCGCCGAACTCGCGGACGATTCCCTCATACGCTTCGGTGCCGAAGAATGCGTCAACTTCAGGAATCTCTTTTCGAAGATCGTCCATATATCTTTCTGAAAGGCATCCTGCCACAACGATCTTTTTAATTTTGCCCTTTTTCTTCAATTCAATTGCGGAAAGTATTGTATTGACGGATTCCTCTTTGGCGGCGTCAATAAATCCGCATGTATTGATTACAACCGAATCAGCAAGATTCGGATCGTCGGTAAGATCGAACCTGTTCAATTTTAACTGGCTCATCAGCCTTTCGGAATCGACTGTATTTTTTGAACAGCCGAGTGTGATCACTGAAATTTTATTTTTGCTCATGACGACTTTCTAATTGAACACAGATCTATTCTGATTAAATAAGATTTTAAAAATGATGATCGGTTATTAAAACAATCCGCATTCTTAGGATTCGAGTTCTATTTATTATTTTACAAAAAATGTGAGGTAAAGATAAACAATTGGGGCGGTGAATAGTAAAGAATCAAAACGGTCCAATATTCCGCCATGTCCGGGGATGATAGAAGAAGAATCTTTAACGTGAGAATCCCGCTTAATAAGACTTTCCACCAGATCGCCGATCTGACCGAACGTCCCTACAATTAATCCAATCACAATGGCATCTTTCAGTTCCATAAACTCAAGTACAAGTTCATGTGCCGCGATCATTGCCAGGACAGAAAAAACAAATCCGGCCGCGGCTCCTTCCCAGCTTTTATTTGGGCTTACTCTCGGCATTAATTTATGGAGACCGTAAGCGCTGCCGATAAAATATGCCGCGGAGTCGCAGATCCAAATTGTTGCCATAATCGCAATAATTAAATATCCTCCCTGAGAATATGTAAATACCGATGCGCTGTAAAACTCGCGCAGATCAATAATCGCGCCCGCAAAAAAGCCGATATACACTATTCCCAATAACGACCCGCCGAGATTAGCGACTGCAGATTCTTTTCTTCTGAAAAGTTCCAGAACTAATAGTAAAAGAGTGATTATAAGAAAGAGTATATGATAGTCAACGAAATATTTGTATTCATTGATTATCACCGCGGCAACAGAAAGATAACCGAT
>PGYS01000104.1 GCA_002839795.1 Ignavibacteriae bacterium HGW-Ignavibacteriae-3
ATAAGTATAATTTAGTTATTGCTTTGTTGAAAATAACTCGGGTCCTCACTTATACTCTTAGCATGTTGGTCACCATTCTCCGCACCAAATGAGAGGAGCATTTCTTTGAATTGACTATCAATCTTCAATTCGAGAAGCAATTTATATTCTTCCCAGATTTTTTTTGAATAAGCACTGGACAGTTTAAAAAAACTTTATAATTCTCTCTCTAGTATTTGGGAAGAAACATCACAACTAAAATTACCAACGGAATTCAGAAAGGAATCCATCAAGAAATCAATTAAGGAAAACATTAGAAAATTATTTTTGTATAATGATAGAATTGAATTTGAATATTATTTCCCGATTGACGACAGGATGGAGTTTACTGATACATGGGATTTGAACGAAAATATTTTTGAAGACATTACTGAAAAGAATTAGTCAATATTCATCTGTATTTCCTGCCATGCAGAAATTACAGTTCATATCGAAATTAATAAACATTTTCAGTAACCGCGTCGTAAAACCTTTTCAACGTCTGCATCGATCATAATTTTAACCAGATCTGTAAATTTAGTTTTGGCTCTCCATCCGAGTTCTCTTTTTGCCTTTTCAGGATTGCCGATTAATAAATCCACTTCAGTGGGACGGTAATAGTTTGGATTGACCGTGACTATCTTGGCCCCTGGAACACAATTAGAAGTCGTAAACGAGAAATTAGAATCCTTACGACTAACAATTTTATTTTTAACAATTTCAAATTTATCATTTATAATTGATTTAATAATGCCTATTTCTTTCTCTGCATTTCCTTTCCACCCAATTTCGATACCTACTTCCCTGAAAGTACATTCAATAAATTCTCTTACGGTGCGAGTCTCCCCTGTAGCGAGAACGAAATCATCTGCTATTTTATAATTTAATATTCTCCACATCCCTTCGCAGAATTCGGGCGCGAATCCCCAATCTCTTTTTGAATCGAGATTACCGACTGAGAGATTATCGTCCAATCCGGTTACAATTCTTGATACGGCTCTCGTAATTTTTCTTGTCACGAATGTCTCACCGCGTCGGGGAGATTCGTGATTAAACAGGATTCCGTTTGAAGCGAATAAATCGTAAGCTTCGCGGTAATTCACTATTATCCAGTAACCGTACAGTTTAGCAACTCCGTATGGAGAGCGCGGATAGAAAGGCGTTGTCTCCGACTGAGGAACTTCCTGGACCTTTCCGAAGAGTTCGCTCGTTGATGCCTGATAAAATTTAACTTTACCCAATCCAACTTCTCTGATAGAATCAAGAAACCGGAGCGTGCCGAGTGCATCGACCTGAGCGGTATAATCCGGGATTTCGAACGATACTTTCACATGGCTTTGAGCCGCGAGGTTATAAATTTCATCAGGTTCAATTTTCTCAAGCAGCCGGTTTAAACTGCTTGTATCGACCAGATCTCCGTAGTGGAGAAACATTTTTTTGTCCAATATTTCAGGATCGTGATATAAATGATCGATCCGGCTTGTATTAAAGGAACTGCTTCTCCTTATAATACCATGAACTTCATAACCTTTTTCCAGAAGGATTTCAGTCAGGTAGCTTCCATCCTGTCCCGTGATACCCGTGATAAGCGCTTTTTTCATATTCGATAGTTCTTATTTATAATTATTGATAAACCAATCGTATGTTTTTATTAGTCCTTCTTCAAGTGTAATCTTATGCTTCCATCCGAAATCATGCAAACGCGTTACATCGAGTAATTTCTTGGGAGTCCCATCCGGTTTTGAAGAATCGTATTTTATTTTTCCTTTGTAACCAACAATCTTTTGTATCAATTCAGCAAGTTGAGCAATAGTCAGATCTTCACCGGTGCCAATATTTATATGAGTTAAATTATTATCGTACAAGTCGGGAGCATTAATTTTATCCGTAAGGAATAAAATTGCATCGGCGAGATCATCGACGAACAGAAATTCCCTGTACGGTTTGCCCGACCCCCATATTTCAACGGATTCTAAATTATTCAATTTCGCTTCGTGGAATTTTCTTAGAAGAGCCGGGAGAACGTGCGAAGTTTCAAGATTAAAATTATCATGGAAGCCGTACATGTTCGTCGGCATAACAGAATAGAAATTGCATCCGTACTGCTTGTAATAGCTTTCGCAGAGTTTTATTCCGGCAATTTTAGCTATTGCATATGGTTCGTTTGTATCTTCAAGATAATCCGAAAGCAGGTACTCCTCTTTTAACGGTTGAGGAGCTAACTTAGGGTAGATGCAAGAGCTGCCGAGGAATATTAATTTCTCAACATTATTCTCATATGCCGAGTTGATGATATTAGACTCGATCATGAGATTATCGTACAGAAATTCGGCACGGTATTTATTGTTGGCTAGTATCCCTCCAACTTTAGCTGCTGCGAGAATGACGTAATCGGGTTTTTCAGTTTTAAATAAATGTTCAACCCTAGATTGCTCTTTAAGATCCAGTTCATCAATCGTCCTGAGCAGATAATTATCGAATCCGGCACTTTTAAATCGACGAAGAATTGCCGAACCCACCATTCCTGTGTGTCCTGCGATGTATATTTTTTTATTCTTATTCATAATCGATTAATAATTAGAAATGATTTAAAATAGACAATAAATGAGATCCCCGATTAAATTACAATCAATAACCCTGTACTAACACGGCGTATATTTAGCTTAAATATATCAAAAAAAGTGGTTTATAGGTAGTATTTAATTAGATAGAAATTGTGAAAAATTCCTGGTTCAAGGCTCGTTGTGTTGAAGTTAAGGAAAGAGTAATTCAGATTTCATATTGCTGGCAAAAAGTAAATTACATGACGCAATGAAGGTCGAGGTTGAGGGGTAGGTAAGTATGCTGAGTAACAAAGTGTCGGGTTACGTGGGAGAAGGTAAAAGATTAAAGAAAAAAGTAAGAGAATTATGAAGGGCGATAAAACGGCAAATTCTGAATTCTTAACACTGACTAATGATCAGGATTGCAGAATTTAAGCCGCTTTGCCCGATGCGTTCGTCTCTGCAGATTCCTCGGTTGAATAGTATAGACCCTTTTCATCTTCAAATTCATAGATATCCGGCATTTTGCCGATTTCCAGATTTACGGCAAGAACGAATACCATTAACAGGATTAATAACACTAATAAAAACATTGACGACTCCCTTTGATTTCTTTTTTATACAACAATTATCAAGCCAATGTTAGTCTAAACAACTTAATCTCGCACTCCGTTTTTAGATGATAAAAAGGAGAAAATTATATTGCAAAAATAAAATCAGGTTACCAATTGTAATTGATTATCACTCCAAGTAGTAAATACCACATGTTACCTATCAAAGTAATAGTTTACGTGCGTGACAATCCAAAAAAAAGAATGAAGAGAAGACAAGAATGCTTTTAGTATGCATTTTCATCCCCTTTAGCCATGAGCCAGATAGTCATAATAATTATCTGAATATCAAGCCAGAACGACCAGTTATCTATATACCACAAATCATATTTCACCCTGTTTTCCATAAGGGATTTTTTCCTTGTCTCGCCGCGGAGTCCGTTAATCTGCGCCCATCCTGTTATACCTGGTTTAACTCGATGCCTTCTTGTATATTTATCCACTTTTAGTTTTGACTCTATATTTAGAGGTGTTGGGTGGGGCCGGGGACCAACTATACTGATTTCTCCTTTCAGTACATTCCAAAACTGAGGAAGTTCATCCAAATTAGATTTTCTCAGGAATTTGCCAAATCTGGTGATACGCTGATCATTTTTAGATGCCTGGTTATACTTTCCGTCATCATCCAGATCATTGCTGGTTATTATCATTGAACGGAATTTATAGATAATAAAATTTCTGTTGTCTTGGCCCCATCTTTCCTGTTTAAAAAATACCGGTCCCTTGCTATCCAATTTTATAATTAAAGCTATAATCGGAAAGAGCCAAGAAAAGATCAGAACAAAAGAGAAGAAGGCAAACACAATATCGAATCCCCTTTTGACCAGCTGCCAGTGAAGCTCACTGATGCGCTCTTCACTTGTCATTATCACAGGGAGAGTTCCGGACTTTGTTACGGAATAAGTTTCTGAGATATTCTTGATGCGGTCAGGCAACAAAAGCACACGCGTCGGGTATCTTTCACATGTTTTTACAATTCTCCTAATTATTGAATAATCATTATCAGGAAGCGCTATCATAACGTTATCAACATTTTCAGATTCGAGAACAAATTCCAGATTTGAAATTGGGCCAAGATATTCTTTCCTAGAGGTAGTACTCCTTTTATCGTCAAGAAAACCTAAAAATTTGTAACTGAAGTAAGGATTGAGAGAGATCTCAGTATGAAATTTTATTCCCGCTTCTCCGGCTCCGATTATCAGCATGGTTTTAAAGTTTCTTCCATTTAATCTTACTGCATTAATTAATTTTCTTAATAAATATTTTTCGCTTGATAAGAACAGAAATGCCAGAGATGGATAAATAATCAAAAATCTTAGGGGGAAAGTATTCTCATTGAACAATATAATTACAAATACGACACTTAAAGTAGAGACGATGCAGTTCTTGATAATGGCTTTAAGTTCGTAACTGAAATTCTGGGAACGTAATTCATCGTAGATGCCATTTTTGTTCGAGACGAAGAGCCAGCAAAAAATTATAGTAAAAAAAGATAAATATATATTGGCTTCTGATTTGAATACTAGTGAACCGGGAATCATGTAATAAGTCAGTCCAAAGCAGACTGATAGCATAATCGAATCAGCCGTGATTCTAAGAAAAAAATAAGTCTGTTTATAAATGCTCATAATAAATTTTCTTAATTAGTTTATCACAAGTTATGAGTCCCCCTCAGATAGAGGGCTAATATTTTTAATATACCCAATTATCGAAAAAATAATGACTTTTTTGAGTGAAATTAGACTGTGAGATGCCTTGAGAGTACGGTATTAGAAAGGTTGGTAGTAAAAATTGGCCGCTGAATGGTGAATAGAGGCCGAAAATATAGAAATTTGTTAGGATTTAGTGTTGAATGAAAATGAGAAATACGCGTAAAATTAGTTTACGGCAATCTTCGCTCGAATCTGAATGATTTTATAAATCCAAATCATAAAGGAGGAGTACTAAGCAGCTGCCTTGTTTTCTGACCCGATCTGTTCATCGTTTCCGTAATGAAAACCGGTTTCATTTTCGTATCCGACAGGTGCAGATCTGAACAAAAACACCATGAATGCTGCGAATAAGGAAACATAGATTATAACTCCTAATAGAAACATAACACACCTTCGATTATTGCTGCTTAATAATTAGCAATTTTTAAGCCAATTAAGAGCCCCATTCCTCTCCCATTGGTTAGCGTGAGAATATACTTATGCTTAGTCCCAAATAAATTATCGAACGGGTTTTACAATAGTTTAATTCTTTTATTATGGTCTGAAATGGTAAGAAATACAGGTAGAGGGGCTGCGGAGGGCGGAATGGATTAGGTTAAGATTAAGGTTGAGGTTAAGTAAAGTATAGGCTTAGGGGGTTGAAGAGCGGATTCGGGGCTGGTTAATATTGGGCAAGTGTGTTGAAACGGGACAGGGAGAAGCAGGTTGAGGTTGAGAATAATTTTCAATGCTGAATTTTGAATGTTGAATGCTGAGCGCTGATAGCTGAAACTGGTAACAAAGTGATCCGGCTTCGTTCAAAATGCGAACTTCGCCAGGACGTGCAAAGTGGTCCGGCTTCGTTCAAAAGATCGAACTTCGCCGGGACTAGCCGAGTAACACGTAGCGGAGATCAAGAATCCGGCACCGGCTAATTGGGAATAGTCTATTTGTTTATATTCTCCATCATAATAACCTAATCTCCTCCCATAAATCTAATAACTCAAGTTTACTTAATCGTTCAAGAATGAAATCCAAGTCGATCAGATTTTTGGAATTCTTCAGCATTGCGGCGATATCATATAAGTGTTTTTGACTTTTACCTTCACGATAAAATTCCATCTTCTTAATAATAACATATTCGGGCGGTGCAATAAATAATTTTTTATCTAAAAAAATGATTTCTTTTCTATTATTCATAGCCCATATCTGGAATTCATCATTACCAATAAAATAAATATCCGCCTTAAAACCGGTTTCATGGTGAATTAAATTAAAATGTCCATTCTTCGGGCGTATTATCTCGGCTTTAATCACATCGCTTGGGGGACAATAAAATTCGGCTATCGGGAATGCCTTAATAAAATTATCTATCTTGAACTGACTCATTGATAATACTAAATCAATATCATGAGTTAACCTCGGGTCTCCATATATAATCGATGCAACTGATCCGGTAATGAAAAAATCAATGTCATTTACGATCAGTTTTTCAGTATAAAGGGCAAAAAGATTAAGATCTTGCATTTAAGAATATTTCCTTTACCTTTTCTTTTACCTGCTGCTCCGTCAAATGAGGATTAACCATTTTTAGTCCTATAGCTTTCAATTCTCTAGCCAGGAAATATAATTTTAATGCTTCGCTCAATTTCCGCTCGGAGTTGACAGCGAAATCATCCTTCCCATTTATATCAGTACTTTCCATATAATCCAATTAAATGTCTATATGCAAATTTAACAATATATTTCTGTAATGTTGGCGTGGGATTCAGTTACAGGATTATAAAAGTAGAGGTTGGGATTAATTTTGAATGCAAACACTGGTAGCTGAATCTGGTAACAAAGTGACGAGACTCAAGGAGAAAGAAGAGCTTCCCTACAACACCCAATAAACGCTTGCTCCGCCGGAAAAATATTTGTACCGGAGAAATCCTCCCAGCAGAGAGATATGGTTGAATAGCTTGATCCGAATGCCGCCGTTGGAGTGAGTGCCGTCGTATTCAGACATCAGTTCAATGTTTTGAAACATTTTTAAGGATATTCCGCCAAATAAGCCCACAAAATTATGATGCTGTGCCTGTATTCTATCTGAACCAAAACCTGCGTGTATACCGACTATAAAATTATCCAGCTGACTTAAGCTAACATGTTTGGATACAACAAGATATAAAGCGCTGTTTCGAACGGCCTCCGATCCTCCGTAAACCCCCGCAAGATCATGTAAACCTGCAAGGACTGAAGGATAATAACCGGATTCACTAAGCAATCTGACCCTTAAACTGATTGTTCTGTCTCCGATTCCCTGTGTCTCATGATTTGGATTTATCAAACGCGTAATCTTTCCGCTTATTTCAATAAATGGGAGATAATTAAAGCTGAAAAAAGGAGTGACTGCATCCCTTTGATATCCGCTGAATGAGATCAGCGACCTATCAATATAGCTTGCTCCCACCGTCAATTGCCTGTCCTGCTGCATATCTGCCGTCGGAATGAAAAATAAGCCGGTTGTGCCTTCAATCGTCTGGGCGTGAGAGAGGGAACCAGATACGAGTAACGAGTAACAAGAAACGAGTAGAAAAATGATGAATCTATTTTTTTTACGCATGAGTCTTTGGGTGCTTGGTTGTAGTGAAAAAGTAACTAAGGTTGAGGTCCAGGTTAAGGTTGAGCAATAAGTTACAAAGTGACAGAGGAATAGTAATGTTGAATGTTGAATTCTAAATTCTGAATTGAACGAATCGTGATAAAAGGAATTGAAGATTGTTTATTCGACGAATTGATTGCTCTTAGAGGCCTAGCTAATCCAAATATAAGTGTAATCAGCGTTCTATTGGATATGGCAAGTAATAGAACACTGACCTGCCTACCGGCAGTCAGGTGACCCAGATCCGCCTAACGGACGGACAAGTTTTATGATTTACGCTGATATTTTATTACCCACCCTCTCGAGCCATCTCATTCTAATAATTTAGAATTCATACTTCATTCCCAGCTATTTCTCTCTCCACCTCGACTTCGCTCGGTGTGACTTTTCACTTGTTGTTGTTTAAACGACTACATTACTATGCTGCCGGACCGCAGTCCTGCCGATGCTGTAGTAATCGAAGCCGAGTTCATCCATCTTTACGGGATCAAATATGTTACGCCCGTCGAAGATCAGACTTTCATTAAGATATTCTTTTATTTTTTCAAAATCGGGATTCCTGAATTCATTCCATTCAGTCAATACTAAAAGAGCATCGGTGTTTTTTAAAACTTCATACTGGTCATGATTATATTCCAGGATGCCGTCCAGATAAAATTGTGCATTAGCCAGAGCGGCCGGATCATAAGCCGATACCGAAGCGCCCAGATGTATAAGTTCTCTAATAATAACAACTGACGGCGCTTCCCTCATGTCATCCGTGTTGGGTTTAAAGGAAAGTCCCCATACGGCAAATTTCTTTCCAGTGATAGAATTATCAAAATGATCCAAAATTTTCTTTACAAGTACAAGTTTCTGTTCATGATTTACTTTATCAACTACTTCCAGTAGTTTCATAGGCGAACCGTTGTCTGAAGATGTCTTCATGAGAGCATTAACATCCTTCGGAAAACAGGATCCGCCGTATCCTATACCGGAAAACAAAAATCTTTTACCGATGCGGGTATCAGCGCCCATTCCCAGACGGATCATATCCACATTTGCCCCCACAGACTCACAAAAATTGGCAAGTTCATTCATATAAGTTATGCGCATGGCAAGATATGAATTGGAAGCATATTTTGTCACTTCAGAACTTTCCGGGTCCATTTCAAAAATCGGGTTGCCCTGCCTTACAAACGGTTCATACAATTCTTTCATCTTGCCGAACGCTTTCCTTGACCGTGCGCCAATCACAATTCTGTCCGGTTTCATAAAATCCTCAACGGCAAATCCCTCCCGCAGGAATTCCGGATTGGAAACGACCTCAAAATTCTCGATCCCTGTTTTGCTGATCAGTTCGGTTACTATTCTGGATGTACCGACCGGGACAGTACTCTTATTAACAATTATCTTCAGTTCCCTCTCAGCGTCACCCCTGATCATTTCATCCTCTTGAAGAATCTTCCCTATTTCTCCGGCTACACATTTTACATAGCTAAGATCGGCGGAACCGTCCTCATCCTGGGGTGTGGGAAGGCAGAGAAATATTATTTCAGAATCCAGGACGGCCGTTTTAATATCATCCGTAAATATCAGTTTACCCTTCTCAATATTTCTTTTGAAAAGTAATTCCAATCCCGGTTCATAGATAGTTACCTGACCGTTATTAAGTTTCTTAAGTTTCTCCTGGTCATTATCAACGCAGACCACCTGATATCCCATTTCGGCAAAGCAGGTGCCTGTGACTAAACCAACGTATCCTGTACCAATTACTGCAAGTTTCGTATTATCCCCGCGGTTTTATGAACTAATGTGTTTTATGTGTAAGTAATGAAGTTACGAAGTGACAGAGGAATAGTAATGTTGAATGTTGAATTCTAAATTTTGAATTGGTAATCAGAGAATGTTCTTTAATTTGTCCTGAGAAGTTTTAATGATCGACGTCATAATTTTAACAATCTCTTCAATATCACTTAAATTCCGATCCAAATTTTTATTTACCGATTGGCCTTTCTGAAGAAGCATCAACCAATATTTTGTCTCTCTGGCTTCTTTGCTTGCAATGGCCATTTTTGCGATGAAGTCTTTTTTAGATTGGGCAGCTGACGCTTCTTCAATATTAGCGCCAATGGATGTTCCTGAGCGTAATAGCTGCTTTGATATCACATACTCTTTTTGCTCAATTAACTCTTAATAAAGTTTGATAATATCTAGTGAAAAGCTAAAAGACTTTTCTTTAATAATATTTTCTTTCATTGCCCATTCAACATTCAAAATTCATAATATAGAATTAAGTACCGTTTAATCATTTTGGCATTTAGGCGAAGAATAGTATAATCGTGGATTCGTGTATTTGTTTAATTGTTAGGAAGCTCAATCTGTGGAGATCATAACTGATCAGTCTAATCTGCGTTCTATTAGCTATGTTATGTAATAGAACACAGATTACGCAGATTATTATGATTTACACTGATATTTTATTGCCCATTCAACATTCAAAATTCATAATTCATAATTGAAGTTCCTTCTTCCTATCTCACCCATCCTTCACCACGCTAATACGCATTCTTATCCCCTTTAATCATAACCCAGATAGTCATTAAGATAATCTGAAGGTCCAGCCAGAAGGACCAGTTCTCTATATACCAAAGGTCATATTCAACTCTGCGCTGCATGAGGGATTTGCCTTTAGTCTCTCCTCTCATTCCATGAACCTGCGCCCAGCCGGTCAATCCGGGCTTAACCAGGTGACGCCTCATATATTTATCTATTTTCTCTTTTGATTCCTGATTTAACGGCGAGGGATGCGGACGGGGTCCGACCAGACTGAGCTCTCCTTTCAGTATATTCCAGAATTGCGGCAGTTCGTCAAAGTTTGATGAGCGGAGAAATTTTCCAAGTTTTGTTATTCTCGGGTCATTTCTTGTTGCCTGATTGTATTTTCCGTTCTCATCAAGATCTGAGCTTGCTGTAATCATTGAGCGGAATTTATAGATATAAAATTTCCTGTTATTTCTGCCCCATCTTTCCTGCTTGAATAATATAGGACCCTTGCTGTCCAATTTGCTGAACAAGGCGATCAATGGAAAGAGCCAGGATAAGATGAAAATAAAAACGAGAAGTGCAAAAGCCGTATCAAATCCCCTTTTGACTAACCGCCAGTGAAGCTCATTAATCTTTTCCTCTCTTACAGAGATCACCGGAAGATTTCCGAACATTGTTACGCTGTACCGGTTCGAAATGCATTGGAAGTAGTCAGGTATGAGACGCACGTGCGTAGGGTATCTTTCACAGGTCTTTACGATATCATTAATTTTAGAAAACGCGTGATTTGGAAGTGCGATCATAACATTATCAACTATTCTGGATTCAAGAACGGATTCCAGATTCGAGATAGGACCGAGATACTCGCCGTTAAGATCTTTTTTCAGCTTATCGTCAAGAAATCCGACAAATCTGTAACCGAAGTGCGGATTCGTGGTTATCTCATCAAAAAATCTTCTCCCAACCGCTCCTGCGCCTATTATCATCATTGTTTTAAGATTTCTTCCTTTTGATCTTAAAAAATGTATGAATTCCCTGATCAGATATTTTTCAGCGGATAAAAATAGAAATGAAGTAAAAGAATACACGACTAAAAATCTGCGCGGGAATTCATTCTCTTTTAACAGTAGAATAGCAAGAGAAACACCAATCATCATGAAAAAACAATTCTTGATAATTGCTATCAGTTCGTAACTGAAATTTTTAGACCTGAATTCATCGTAAATGCCGTTTTTAGCCGAGGCGATCAACCAGCTCGCGAATACCGCAATTAGCGAGAAATATATATTTGTGTCCGCTCTGAATACCACGGACGAAGGAATAATTATGTACGCCAGTTGAAAACAGAACAGCAGAACGATGATATCCGCTAAGACTCTTATGTAGAAATATGCCTGTCTGTAGATGTTCATATTTTACTTATTCATTTTTAATTATGTACAAACTGATTAATTATCGAAAGTAAATTGGTATGGTTTGAGAAAAGGAAATATAATTGTTGAATTGTTTAACTGTTTAGTTGCTTAGTGATTAGTAACGAGTAACAAAGGAACAACTTGACGAGGCAGAAGGAGAAAGATTAAAGATAAAAGGAAAAAGAAAAATAGGAATTGCCCCGCTGAGCGGGGTGCTCCAAAGGAGTCCTTCGGACCTTCGGCAAATGTTGAATTCTGAATTAGTTTATCCCTCGACTCCTTCGATAGACACACCACAAGTAAGCTCGGGAGGAGGTTGTTGAATTGATGATCCTTCGGCTTGGCTCGGGATGGTGATCTTTCCCCCTAGTAGAGTACCAATAGTTAAGCCGCTAATTCAATGTTCCTATTCTCAAAATCAACCGGTGAAAAATACTTTATTGCCGAATGCCTCCGCTCTCTGTTATAAAATATTTCGATATACTCGAAAATGTCATT
>PGYS01000105.1 GCA_002839795.1 Ignavibacteriae bacterium HGW-Ignavibacteriae-3
TAAACCGGGAGAGCCGACCGCGGGATGCACTGCATTATCCGAAGTTCAAATTATTAAACTTCTTCGCTGGCTGGACTTCAAAAAGAAGCCTGTTCTGATTCAACTTCCGGCAAACGAGTTTGAAAAAATAAAAACGGTGTTAAAATTAGAGTAGTGTGTATAATTTTTTTGGCGGACCAATTCAATGGATGAATACGGCAATTAGTGAATTTTATATTTAGAAAGATCAGGCAAATATTTTTTAGAACGGCTCAACTCATACCCGTAAATGACTTTTCCCAAATTTGCCATGAAGGGCCGGCCAATCTCGTTATACTCGTAAATCCCGTCGTTATAAATTCCGTTTTTATTAACATGAATAACTGCTGAAAGCATAAACTCAACTTTGTTCTCATAATCCACTATGTAAGAAACATCAGTAAGATAACCGTACGCCAATCCGACTTTATTAAATATTCGGAATTTTTTATCAATCTGTTTGAGGGAATCATTGGACATGAAATATTTAACATAGCTGTCATTGTGGGTTGAATCGTAACCGGGACGTTTGCTTTCGCGCGGGTACATTGACATATAATTGTAGAGGAGATTATAATCATCATCAGTTAAATTAAACCTGGTCCCGGAATCGCGCGTCTCAGGAAAAATAACACTTTTCAATATCTCGGTAAGAGTTTCAAGTGAAATATAATTCTTTCCGGAAAAGTCGAACGGCTTGTTAATAAGACTGTCCCTTGAATCGAGGTAGCCCACACCTTTAATTAATTTATTTAATTCAAAAGGATATGACTCGGCGTTATAATATTCAGGTTGTCTGTATATCACCTTTTCTTTGTTATAAAACACAAAAGGATTTGTATACCGGTTGTCTTCGGCTGAAAGTCCGCCTATAAAACGATGAACAATTCTTACATCATTAAAACCCTTCTCATAAAGTCCGCTATTTATATCCTTCTGTCCAACAAATTCGTACAGACGATTATATGCGTCATTATCACTTACCAGAAATATTTTTTTTACATAATTCGCTATTGAAGGGAGTCCGGTCTCTGAAGTAGTATCAGCGGCAACACATGACTGACCTCTTCTGGCGCTATCTATCTTCAGGGGAGTGTATTTGTTCAGCCCATCGATTTCAAGATTGTTCAATTTTTCAAGAGCAAGCAGCGCAACCGGAAGTTTTACGGTACTGGCCGGGTAAAAATAATCCTTTGATTTTACCCTGTACCTGTGAGTTGCGAATTCGGGAAAATTATTCTTGTCACGGTCAATCTGTGTATAAATAATCTGTACTTCGAAACTGTCGATATTCGATAAAACATTTTCAAACAGAGACTTATTATCAAGAAGTAATTTCTCAATAAGATTAGTCTGAGAAAATAAATCATCTGAAAGTAAACATAGAACTATAGAAATAACAAGAAAAGATTTTTTCATACAGGGTCTTCTCTTAAAAAAAATTAATCATTCGAGATGGCCTTGCGCACAAATCCGTCGGCCTTGAGCAGTCTTAACTGTGCCTCGTTATAATCGACTTTTGCCAGAATCATCACGAGCGCAGTTTTTACATGTCCTTTTGACTGTGCCAGATAACTTTCCGCTTCCTCGTACGAAACTCCCGTGACAGTCATGACGATTTTTTTTGATCGTTCCACCAATTTCTTGTTTGTCATCTGAAGATCGATCATCATATTCTCATATACTTTTCCCAATCTTATCATTGAAGCGGTAGTGAGCATATTCAGGACTAATTTCTGCGCGGTTCCGCTCTTCATTCTTGTGGAGCCCATTATAACCTCAGGGCCCACATCAACACAAATGGCAACGTCCACGTTTTTAATATTAAAAGTATTTCTGGGAGTACATGTAATATACAAGGTCCTTGCCCCGCGTGCGGCAGCTTCTTTCACGGCGCCTAAAACATACGGCGTTCTTCTGCTCGCGGCTATACCGCAGACAACATCTTTATCCGTCACCTTTGCGTTAATTACATCATTAGCGCCGTTCTCTTCCTTATCTTCAGCGCCTTCCTTGGCTCTGAACATCGCTTCTTTGCCGCCTGCAATAAAACCCTCAATTAAACCGAATGAGGTTCCGAAAGTCGGCGGACACTCGGAGGCATCAACAACACCAAGTCTTCCGCTGGTGCCGGCCCCAAAATAAAGTAACCGGCCTCCGTTTTTTAAAGCGGCTACAATTATTTCAACTGCTTTCTCGATATAAGGAAGTTCTTTTTCTACGGCGGACGGAACGGTTTTGTCTTCGTCGTTTATAATTTTAAGTATGCCGCTGATGTTTTCAAAATCGATATTCATCGATTTTACATTCCGCTGCTCTGTTGACAATCCGCTTATCTCATCAAATAATTTTTTTGTATCACTCATTTCTTCATTACTCCGCTTATAGATTCTATCCGTTTATCTGATCCGGAATTTTTTTCCGTAGGCAACGGAAAAATCAAATTCCCTGATAATATGGAATCCTGTTTTCTCATAAAATTTAATGGCATTAATATTTCTTTTTCCAACCTCCAAATGAAGCGCGTTAACATTCATATCAATGAGTTTTGAGATGAAAGTCTCGATCAATTTTCGTCCCATGCCCCGTCCCTGACCCTCCGGCAGAATATCAATGTGCAGATGCGCGGGATAAGACAACAGCTCGGTTCTCGGCACATGTCCTTTATGAATTAATCTGATTATTCTTGCATCAGCTGTCCCGTCATTATCATCAGGCGGCGGATATTTTTCACGCAGCGGGGGAAACCATTCCCTTTCAGTCGTATCAAAGAATAACTCAGAATTATCGGTGCCTATAATATAACCGACGGGCCGTTCATTATCAGCCAAAATAAAAGTCAATTCGGGGTGAAACACGGCATACGGTGCAGCGTAAAAATGACCGAGCAGAAACGGATCATTAAAAAGACGGCTTGCATCTCCGCCGCTATCACCTGTTTTAAGACAGATCTCATAAAGAGCGGAAAAATCTTGCCCGGTATATGGTCTAATAATTAAACCCATGTTTCAGCCTGATATTTTACATAACACAAAAAACTAACGATGAATTATTGATAGGAATTTATTAAAAATTGTATTTTCCGCAAGATCCATTCTGGAAGATGGCCTGTAATACTAATAAGGTGGATTCCGGTGAAAGCGATTAAATTATCAATATGCGGAATTTGAATTCTATCTCTTATCATGCTTATGAATTATAATAATTTTAGTATATATATATAACTACCTAACAGTGTAGTTAATTATTATTACAGAATAATAGATTATCATTTAGGAAAATCAGAGATTCAACCCGCATATGACGTATTTAATTTTTGATATACGAACAATCCGGATGAATTATATCTATTAAAATAGATATTAATTGGAGAAGATATGAGAAGAGCATTATTAATATTATTCATTTCAGTTTGTCCTTTATTTTCGCAAAATGTTGCCGTTGTTGAAGATGTCGAAGTAACTTCCGCTGCCGAAGGAAATTTCTTTTACCCGGCATTAAGTCCTGACGGAAGCGGTATTTTATTTTCACGCGAAAACCGGCAAGGGCTTTGGTATAAAAATTTCAGCTCCAATGCAATAGCGAAGATTTCGGACGCGCCCGCGGCGGGATATGATCCCGCTTTTAATGAGGGTAATAACGAGATAATATTCAGAGAAGATGATTTTTCAAACGGCAGACGAATTTCATCGCTTGTTTCTTATAATCTCTTAACAAATAAATCTGCGGTACTGGAGGAAGGCATAAGAGATCTGAAAATTTGCAGCAGCAATGGAAACTTCAATTATTATCTCAAGGAATCAGATGATAAACCTGTAAGCATTAAAAGCTCTTTGAAGAAAAACAGTTCATCTGATATAGTGGTGGATATAGAGAATACCAAAATTATTGTCTATGATAATAATGTAAAACGCATTCTGGATCCTCTTGGGGACGGCAATTACATATGGCCCTCTCTTTCACCAGATAAAACTAAATTAGTTTTTACATGCGCGGGAAAAGGAACATATGTCTCTAATCTCGAGGGAAAAGTTCTTACAAAAATTGGCTACGCCAATTATCCGTCCTGGTCGCCGGATGGCAACTGGATCGTGTTTATGAAAGATATTGATGACGGCGTTAAAGTAATTTCATCGGATATAATAATTACAGATTTGAACAGCGGCAAATTTTTTAATCTGACAATTGATAAAGACAATATTTCAATGTACCCGGTCTGGGGAACTACGAATTCGGATATCTATTACAATACAAACGCTGGACAAATAAGAAAAATAAAACTCAAATACGAATAACCGGTAAAAAATGAAAAAAATATTACTCTTTTTTATAGCATTATCTTTTATAGTTCCCATTGCATTGCAGTCCCAGTCTCTTGCCGGAGTTAAAATCTGCGTTAATCCAGGTCATCGAGGTTATAATCCGGCTTACGATAGAGAAATTCCTCTGGCTCCGGGGATAACTTACTGGGAGTCCGAAGGAAATTTATCTAAGGGATTGTACTTAAAAGATATTCTGGAAAGTTTAGGTGCGACTGTCATCATGACAAGAACTACACAAGTACCTTCGGTGGGAATAGAAACACTATCGCAGATTGTTGCTGTAGCAAATGCGAATAATGTGGATTATTTCCAGTCAATACACAGCAATGCCTTTCCTGATACTGCGATTAAAAAAAACACTACATTAATACTTTTCCAGGGACGCACAAATGCTCCCACGTATTTAGGCGCCCGCACTATGGCAGATTACCTCGCTGACGAAATTTTTAAAGTCAATAGGACAACAAGCAAATCAGTTGCCGGTGATTTCGATTTTTACGGCACCGGTCAGGCCTACCTTGGCGTATTCAAAGGATTAAATATGCCCGGAACATTGACGGAAGGTTCAATGCATGATTATACTCCGGAGACATGGAGATTAAAAAACGAGAGTTATCTTAAACATGAAGCTTGGGCAATTGCACGGGCGTATTTACCGTACTTTCTGGGTGGCACATTTCCGACCGGAATAGTGGCCGGCATATTGAGAGATGAGAAGGAAACGGTACCTGCTTCATACAAGCCCATTTCTTCAACGAATGACAGATTTAAACCGCTGAATCAGATTAAAGTAAGAATGGAGCCGGGTGGAAGGATTTACAACGGCGATAACTACAACAACGGTTTTTATTTCTTTGATAAGGTAACGCCCGGCAACTACAAATTATATTTTGAAGCAGAGAATATGAAAAACGATTCCGCTTCTGTTGTGGTATATGCCGATGAATCCGTGTTTGCCGATAAGCTTATGACTCTGAAACCTATTCTTGATCCGCCTGTAATTGTGAGCAGCACGCCGTCAAATAATCTAACGGAAGTTAGCAATGTTACAGACATCGTAATTCAGTTCAACATCAGGATGAATACGTCTGTTACACAAAATGCTGTTACGATTTCTCCTGCGGTTTCGGGAAGTTATAAATGGGATACAAATGAAAAAATACTGACTTTTACTCCGGCGCAGGGATATGTACAGGGAACAAAATATACTGTTACAATTTCCACAGCGGCTAAAACTTTTTTCGATATAAACTTGCCTCTCCAGCAATCGTTTAATTTCACAACCAGATCCCAACTCAATTTGCTCTCGACTTATCCGGTTAAAGGTTCATCGGATATCTCAACTTCTGTGTTGATGAGCGTACGATTCGATAAGGGAATTAGCGCCCAAACATTGGCTAACAGAATTACATTTACGGACGGCGACAGAAATAACGTAACGGTTCAGGTAAATCAGAATAAATATAATATCGGCATAATTGAGTTTGAACCTAAAACCTCCTTGAACTATAATACTCTTTATAAGATCACGCTAAAAGCAGGGATAGGCGATGTTGAATATGTTACGTTTCCCCAGGATGCAGTTATTGAATTTACTACTGAAAAGAATTATACCTTTACCGGAAGTGTAATAGACGGGTTTGAATTGCTTAATGTCTGGCAATCTCCTCTGTTATCTTCAAATACCGCAGGCATAATCAGTTCGCAAACCAGTTTTGCAATTAATAGTTCAAGAAAAAAATATGGTTCCACTTCAGGTAAACTCGATTATGGTTTCTCGGGCACCAGCGGGGTTGTTGATCTGGGATTGTTGAATCCGATTGCTCTTGGAAGCAGTGGGCAGGAGGGTTTCGGCGTCTGGGTATTCGGAGACAACAGCAATAATACTCTCGAATACAGATTTTTAAGAGAGAATTCAACCGAACAAAAAGTAAAGGCGGATAGTATCAATTGGACCGGCTGGAAGCTAAAGAAAATATTGCTGAGTGATATTCCCGGCGCGGGCAGTATTCAATTTAAAAGCATTGCCGTAGTACAATCATCTCAGGGAAATAAAAGCGGCACATTATATTTTGATGACTGCACTACGAATATTATTACTGGCATCCGTGAGAACAATTCTCTTCCGCTTGAATTCAGTCTGGAGCAGAATTACCCCAATCCGTTCAATCCGTCTACACTAATCAGGTTTACCGTTCCGGTTATGAAAAATGGCAAAACCGCTGCGACGCTTTTAAAAGTTTATGATCTGCTTGGGAGAGAAATCGCTACTCTGGTCAATGAAGAAAAAACACCCGGAAATTACAGCATTGAATTCAACGGAGCCGGACTGCCGAGCGGAATCTATATGTATACTATTCAGTCGGGTGAGTTTTTTGCATCAAAAAAACTGATGCTGTTAAAGTAAAAATTTTTATTGATAGTAAAGAGAGATTATTTTATGCCGAATCCGAGACTGAAAAAAACAGAAGAAAAAAATCGGCCGGAATCAAAAGTGGAATTGCACTATCTTTCACTCTCCAAAAAAGAATTCATCTATACTCCGGTTGAAAAAATTCCTGTTATTCAGGTTGATAGTTTTCCCGAACTGGGCAAGCTTACGGCTCTCCGCTTTATTGAATGGGTAATTGAAAATCCCGATGGTGTAGTAGCGCTTCCCACCGGCAAAACTCCTGAACATTTTATCAAATGGGTAGCAAAAATCCTTAATGAATGGGATGCACCCAAAATTAAGAGTATGATTGGCGATGCCGGTATTTCTACAAACGCTAAACCTTCTTTGGAAAAATTGAGATTTGTTCAGATCGATGAATTTTATCCGATCGACAGCAGCCAGCATAACAGTTTTTATTATTATATACAGAATTACTATTTCCGGCTGTGGGGACTTAATTTAAAAAACGCCCTGCTTATGAATATAAATGAAATTCCGACAGCGGAGAATTTATCCCTCAAAGAGATTTTTCCCGAACAAAAGGTAGATCTTTCATTAAGAACAAGATGGCCCGCTTCAAGACTTGAACGACTCCAGAAAGATACAATTGAAATAGTGGATGAGTATTGTTCCAATTACGAGAGAAGTATCAGGGAGATGGGAGGAATAGGATTCTTTCTCGGAGGAATCGGTCCGGACGGTCATATCGGTTTTAATGTACAGGGGAGTGATCACTTTTCGACAACAAGACTGATCGCGACAAATTATGAAACCCAGGCGGCAGCGGCTACGGATCTGGGAGGTATAGAAGTTGCCAGAAACCGGCTCGTCATTACGATCGGACTTGAAACAATTACGAATAACCGTGATGCCACAGCTATTATTATTGCTGCCGGAGAGGCAAAAGCTAATATAGTACGCGACTCGGTTCAAAATTCAATTTCAAATAAATATCCGGCGACTGCATTACAGAAACTGAAAAACGCAAGATTCTATTTAACTCACGGAACTGCATTGAGATTAAGTGAGAGAAGATTTGTTGAGGTGGATAATGAACCGGTTGTTAGTCAGCAGTCAATAGAAAGAGGTGTAATCAACCTGGTAGTTGAGAAAAGTAAAATACTTTCTAAATTGAGTAAAGATGATTTTGAGAAAAATAAAATCACAAGTCTTGTTTTGAAAAAGACAGGCCGTTCTGCCTCAGAGATTACAAAAAGCATTGAAGAAAATATAAACAGCCGTCTGGAAAAGGGAATGCAGGCCGTTGAAAATGAAATTATTCTCCATACTGCGCCTCATCATGACGATATTGAGCTTGCATATTTACCTTATATAACACATCTGGTTAGAACGCCTCTCAACAAGCATCACTTTTCATACATGACAAGCGGTTTTACAGCAGTTACAAATTCATTTATGCTAAACCTGACGGAAAATTTACTCTCCTTTTTAAATTCCGGCACTTTTTCAAAAAGATTCGGGGAAAATTATTTTAACAGACAGAATATTGACGGCAAGAACCGCGATGTAATGCTCTACCTGGATGGAGTTGCCGGGCACAGCCGTACTTTGCAGAATGAAGCACTCGCGAGAAGATTACTGCGAAATATAATGGAAGTGTATGATGAAGAAAATCTGGATTATTTAAAAGACCGTGTAAATGAAATGATAAATTATTTCAGAACTCAATACCCAGGAAAAAAAGACATTTCATATGTGCAAAAACTTAAGGGAATGCAGAGAGAATTTGAAAGTGAAATCTTCTGGGGATATTACGGCTTCAGCGTGGAGGATGTGTCTCACCTGAGATTAGGGTTTTATCAGGGCGACATTTTTACAGAAGTGCCTGAAATGGACAGAGACGTTATGCCGATTTTCGAACTATTGAAAAAACTGAAACCCACTATTGTTACAGTTGCATTTGATCCGGAAGGAAGCGGTCCGGATACTCACTATAAAGTAATGCAGGCAGTCTCCGAAGCTCTGCAGCTGTATGAAAAATTTTCCGGCAATTCCGGCATAAAGGTCTGGGGTTATAGAAATGTATGGTACAGGTTCCACCCGGCGGAGGCCAATATTTATATTCCCGTGAGCCTGAATTCATTCGCTATTCTTGAAAATACCTTCATTAAAAGTTTCTCTTCGCAAAGGGGAGCGAGCTTTCCAAGCTGGGAATACGACGGACCGTTTAATAAACTTGTTCAAAAAATTCAGGTGGAGCAGTACAATGTAATAAGAGAATGTCTGGGCAAGACTTTTTTTCTGAAGCATCCTCACCCGAGAATCAGAGCCGCAAAGGGAATGTTATTCCTCAAAGAACTGACTCTTGAAGAATTTTACAAGCATACTAGAGAGTTGAAAAAAGTTACAGAATAAAATTACAAACTGTGATTCCGGGATAGCACTTATTTGGATAAACCGATTCCGGGATTTTCATTTAAAACAATTTTTCCATCAATAATTTTGGTCCCTTCGAAAGGATCATTACTAATCAAAAGATTCCCGTCGAGATCCGCCCACTGGACTTCCGGCGCCAGCTGGGATGCTGCCGATATCGCGCAGGATGTCTCTGTCATACAACCCAGCATAACCTGCATGTGCAGAGACTTAGCAAGCGTCAGCATCTTTTGCGCTTCCCTCAATCCGGTACACTTCATTAATTTAATATTGATTCCGGAATAGACTCCGTGCGCCTTGACTACATCAGGAATTCTTTGAACAGATTCATCCCCGAATGTCGGAAGAGGACTTTTCTCGGTTAGCCAGGCCATTTCATCTGTCATTTCCTTGGGCATCGGCTGTTCAACATATTTTACATTTTTTTCCTTTAACCAATTTATCATATCAAGCGCGAAGAATTTATCCTTCCATCCCTGGTTAACATCAACGGTAATCGGTTTATCTGTAACCGAGCGGATGGTTTCAATCATTTCTTTATCTGTTTCACGTCCGAGTTTAACTTTTAAAATCTTGAATTCATCGGCTTCTTTCACTTTCTGTTTTACAACCTCGTTTGTGTCTATTCCGATCGTGAAAGAAGTGTCAGGAGTTTTTTCTTTATCGTATCCCCAAATTTTATACCATGGCTTTCCTAACAGTTTACCAACCAGATCGTGAAGAGCAATATCCACCGATGCCTTTGCCGCCGGATTGTGGTCATCAATGCTGTCAACGTATTCCAGAATATTTTCAATTTCAAAAGGGTCTTTAAATTGAGCGAGATCTACCTTTGAAAGAAATTTTACGGCCGATTCATGCGATTCGCCCAGATAAGGCGGCATGGAAGCTTCGCCGAAACCCGTAACTCCGTCATATTCCAATTTGGTTAAGACAACGGGCGTGGTGCTCCTGGAGCTGGTTGACAAAGTAAAAACATGCTTTAACTCCAGAGTGTAAGGCTTAAATGTAAGTTTCATTTTCGAATTCTCTTTTATGATGCCGATATTCTTTGAAAAAAAATCATTTTTGATTCCGCCGGTCAATAATGCGCTACCGATTAATCCCGACCGCACTAAAAAATTTCTCCGGTTTTGCATGATCAGAATTCTCCATGATAAAATTTATTTTTTTTGACCGGCATAACGTCATTGGAGTCGATTGAGCTTATTATCCTTCGGGCTCTGATAAAATGGGTGAGTCTGTATTCGCTGAAATCAGGCGCGTTTCTGTCGAGAGAATTTACCTTCACTCTGCCCGATTCATGGATGAACTGCTGATTGCCCTTGTAAATGCCGACGTGAGTCACTCTTTCTTTGGTTGAATCTGTCTCAACAGTTCCGAAGAATAATAAATCGCCGGGCAGCAGTTTATCAAATCCGTTTTGCGTGTCAACAAGAATACCCTGATTTACCTGCTGGGATGCATCTCTGGCGAGGACAATCCCGTTTAGGAAGTAAACGGTTTTAGTAAATCCGCTGCAGTCCATTCCTTTTGCGGAAGTTCCTCCCCACAAATAAGGAATTCCGATAAACAGTTCGGCTGTTTTAATTATATCTTTTCCGGAGGGTGCCGTTCTATCCAGCCAAACCGATAAATTGCTGCAGTCATTCTTTTCAACAAATCCTATTCTGCCGTCAGGATATTTTACTTTAAAAAAATTATTTTCTTCTCCGAGTTTCACTAAAATGTTTCCCGCGGTCAGATCCGAAACGCGCAAAGATTTTTCATCAGGACCGGAAAAAGCAAAGCCGTATTCCCTCAGGTAAATAATTTTTTCGGAATTAATCCATTTATCAAGCATAGATTTACTCATCCGGGTCACGCCATCAGTATCGACCCAGGCAATATAATTATCGGGCGTTTGTACAAGATAAAATCCGGCTAAGGCCTTGAAAATTTTTACTGGTGTTCCGAGTAATGCCTGCGTGGCAAGTTCGGCGGCGTGATCCGGAGTTGATCTTATGTTAGCAACCGAAAGATTTACAAGGCCGTAAATTTTTTCGCCGAGAGAATCAGCCGGTAAAATGCGGATATCGAGTTTAAACTTTAACCCTGAACGTTCAAGCATTTGTGATAATTGATCTGCCGCTTCAGGAATATTTGTCTCGCCGGATATCTTTACAAAATCGCCGCTATCGGATGCCTTCACGTTAAAAATAGCTACTCTTTTGTCCGGGGCGTATCGGAATTTTATTTCCTCAACAATATTAACCGCCGACTTCATACTATTCTCCTGAGCCTGAGTGTTGCGGGATACAAAAAAGAAAGCAAAAATTATAATGATCAATTTTGACATGGTAACCCGGATAAATTTATGATTTAAAATAATGAAAAAATTTACTCTCATATCTGGAATATTGTAACTCACATTTCACGGCATAATCTGATTACTTTTTACCAAACTCCGAATCCAGCGGAATCAGCTTTGTTACGATAAAAGCAGGGATGGTTGCAATGCATACCCACACAAAGAAATGCTGGTAGCCGATAATATCCTGCAGCCATCCGCTCATCATGCCGGGCAGCATCATCCCAAGCGCCATAAATCCCGTCGCGATTGCAAAATGTGCCGTTTTATGATCGCCGTCAGAAATATAAATCATGTACAGCATATAAGCAGTAAAGCCCAAACCGTAACCGAATTGCTCGACTGCAACAC
>PGYS01000235.1 GCA_002839795.1 Ignavibacteriae bacterium HGW-Ignavibacteriae-3
ATGATTTACTCTCTTCATAGAGAAGATCGAGCGCTATTAAATTTTCAGCACCAAGAGCTCGATTACCGTATATCTGCCAGATTCCGGTAATTCCCGGCTTTGAGGAGATTTTTCCCCTTAAATCATTTTGAACGGGAAATTGAGATTTCAAAATATTAAGATCGTAAACCATTAAAGGACGCGGACCGATCAGACTCATATGACCTAAAAGCACATTGTATAATTGAGGCAATTCATCCAATCCTGATCTTCTGATCCATTCCGTAAACCGCCCAAATTTTATTCCGCGATTAGGAATTAAAAATCTTTTTTCTGATTCGTTATGGGATTGTTTTTCGAACTGAGTCGTTTTAATTGTTCTGAACTTGAACATTGTGAAAGGGTATTTGGCAAGTGTCAACGCCCTCGTCTGGGAAAAAATCGGATTTTCTTTAATTATGATCAGAATTGCAAGTGCAATAACAATTTGCACAGGAAAAGTAAGTATGATCAATACCAGAGATAGAATAAGATCAACTATTCTTTTTAATAAATTAAAACTAATCACTTTCGTTTATTATGATTTTGTTTTGCTTATAACTTAATAAAATAAATTTAAAAAATTAGAAGAGAAGTGTCCATAATATGTAATCAAGAATAAGTATCATCGCAGAGCTGATTACAAACGATCTGATAGTAGAAAGACCAACCCCTTCTGCCCCGCCGGTCGTCCTGAATCCGATATGACATCCAAGCAGAGCTGTTACACCCCCGAATAAAACACCCTTTAAAATACCAAATATGAAATCGCCGAAAAGAAAGTAACGCTGTACAGAAAGAAAGAATACATTAAAAGAAATTCCCAGAAAAAAATTTGATATAAAATACGCTCCTATTATCGAGATCGCATCGGCAAAAATTACGAGTATCGGCATCATGATAATAGAAGCCATAACCCGGGGAGTTGCGAGATATCCTACGGGATTTATACCCATAGTCTCAAGGGCGTCGATTTGTTCGGTAACTTTCATTGAGCCGAGCTCGGCTGCTATGGATGCCCCGACTCTGCCTGCAATAACAATGGCGGTAAGCACGGGCCCAAGCTCAGTTATTATGGATCTGCTCGTCGCGCTTCCCAGGAAAGAGAGCGGTGCTATTCCTTTTAATTGATAAGCCGCCTGCCAGGCAGCAACAGCCCCTGTAAAAGTTGCGATGATAAGAACAAGAGGAATCGAATTTACGCCTATATGCTCCAATTGGTAAAAAAATAATTTCCTTCTTTTAAATAAACGAGGAATCGATTTAATTACCTCAATCAGAAGCTGTACAACTTCTCCAAACTCCTGGAAAAAATTGAGCGTTCTACAGCCAATTTTCTGAAAAACTAACGATATCATAATAAGGACGATTATTGTATTGCAAACTAAGAAAGTTGAGCCATTTATAAAATGATTTATTCTGTAAATCTTTTCTCTTTTTTGATTCAGACTGTTCCGGATTTATCCCGTTCTTAATTTATAAATACGGTACGAACAAAATTATAATCGGGTGCTTTCAAATTGAACTTGGAAATTCACCTCAATTTTATCTATTTTTTAGCCGCAAAAAGGCAACGTGATAATAAAAGAGTAAAACATTGAAAAAGTATTCTACGATGAGTAATCTTCTCGGTACTATTGAGATCAGGGATATTCTTTAAATTAACCCGGTT
>PGYS01000106.1 GCA_002839795.1 Ignavibacteriae bacterium HGW-Ignavibacteriae-3
CCTAGTTGACGCGCTACCTCTTGCCCAACAATTATTCCCCCAATCGCCGGTGAAATAACCACATCAATTTCGGTATCCTTGAAGAACTCAGCAATTTCGGTACAAATCACTTCGTTGTGATTTGGGTATTGCAAAACCTGTGCACACTGAAAATATTGATTGCTGTGGCGCCCTGAGGTTAATAAAAAATGCCCGTTCAACAGGGCATTAGTATTAAGAAATAATTCAAGAATATTTTGTTCCGTCATTGTCTGATCGAGTCAATAGTTTGAGCAAGACTGAAGTCGTTATCCGTGACACCGCCTTTGCTGTGAGTTGATAGAGTTATTTTTAATTTATTCCATGAATGCAGGAGCAAGTCAGGATGATGATCCAGCTTTTCAGCCTCAAAACTGACTTTCACCAGAAATGCAACCGCATCGGCAAAACTTTTTAATTTGAACTCTTTGGAGATAGAATTATCGAGGAAAAACCATCCGTTCAAAGACTCTATTTTATTTGATATCTCTTCCGGGCTAAGTACATTCATTTCAAGGTCTTATGAAATTTATTCAACTGTTTCCTTCTCAGGATTATCCTGTTCTTCAGGTTCCGAAGTCTTCCCCG
Organism: Ignavibacteriae bacterium HGW-Ignavibacteriae-3; assembly: GCA_002839795.1. Classification (GTDB taxonomy): domain Bacteria; phylum Bacteroidota; class Ignavibacteria; order Ignavibacteriales; family Melioribacteraceae; genus Fen-1258. The sequence goes on from PGYS01000106.1 coordinate 607, forward strand.
CAACAAAATGAAGTTCATCCGCATTTTTTTTATGCTTTACAATTACTCTGTCACCTTCCTTGAAATGCGATAACAGTAATTCCTCAGCGAGCGGATCCTCAACGTATTTCTGGATCGCTCTTTTCAATGGTCTTGCTCCGAACTTCGGATCATAACCTTTCTCAGCGAGGAATTCTGTAGCGGATTTATGAAGTTCAATGCTCATCTTATTATCACTTATGTTCTTTATAAGATCCTTCATTTCAATCGAAATTATCTGTTTAATATCTTCCTTTGTAAGACTTCTGAAGACGATTGTTTCATCCAGACGGTTAACAAACTCAGGATTAAACAGTTTCTTCATCGCATCTTCAACAGTGTTTTTAAGATTTGAATACTGATCCAATTCATTATCACCGCTGAAACCAAATCCGCCGGTTGCCTTGATGTCTCTGGTACCAACATTAGAAGTCATAATAATAATTGTATTCTTGAAATCAACCTTCCGGCCGAGACTGTCGGTGAGAGTTCCGTCATCAAGCACCTGTAAAAGAAGGTTAAATATATCCGGATGAGCTTTTTCAATTTCATCAAAAAGAACTACAGAGTACGGTTTTCTTCGAACGCGTTCAGTAAGTTGTCCACCCTCTTCATAACCAACATATCCCGGAGGCGCTCCCACTAACCTTGAAACAGCAAATTTCTCCATGTACTCGCTCATATCGATTCTGATTAATGCATCTTCAGAATCAAACAGGTATCGCGCAAGTTCTTTTGCCAATTCTGTTTTGCCTACTCCGGTCGGCCCAAGGAAAATGAAAGTACCAATCGGTTTTGAAGGACGCTTTAAACCTGCTCTTGTTCGACGGATAGCTTTAGAAAGCTTTAATACAGCGTCGTCCTGACCAACAATTCGCCCCTTGAGAGCAGTTTCCATCTTCATAAGCTTATCGGACTCAGCCTGTACTACTCGGTTGACAGGTATCCCGGTCATCATTGAGACTACTGTAGCCATATCGTCTTCGCTTACATCATAAATGATATCTTTTGTCTTGGCATCCCACTCGCGTTTTGCAATTTCCAGATCAGACTGAAGTGTTCTTTCTTTATCTCTGAGCCGGGCAGCTTCCTCATAATCCTGCTGCTTAACAACCATAATTTTCTGCTGTTTGATTTTTTCAACTTCATCTTCAAGTTTTAATACTTCTTCCGACACCGTAAAATTACCCATATGAACTCGCGAACCGGCTTCATCCAATACATCAATGGCCTTATCCGGCAAATGACGGTCTGTGATATATCTTTCACTGAGACGGACAGCAATTTCAATTGCCTGCTTGGAGTAACTGACATGATGATGTTCTTCATATTTGAACTTGATATGTTCAAGAATCTGAATTGTTTCATCAACAGAGGGCGGATCAACCATAACTTTTTGAAATCTCCGGTCTAGTGCGCCGTCAGTTTCAATATATTTCCTGTATTCGTCTAATGTAGTGGCTCCGATACATTGAATATCTCCTCTCGCCAATGCAGGTTTAAACATATTGGAAGCATCCAGAGACCCGGACGCTCCGCCGGCACCAACTATAGTGTGCAACTCATCGATAAATAAAATCACATCATCGGCTTTTTCAAGCTCGGTCATTAAAGCTTTCATTCTCTCTTCAAATTGACCGCGGTATTTTGTTCCTGCTACCAATCCAGCCAGATCCAAAGTAACAACCCTTTTTTCCTGCAAAATGCGCGGAACTTTTTTCTGAATAATTCTTAATGCCAATCCTTCTGCAATGGCGGTTTTACCTACACCCGGTTCGCCAATTAAGACGGGATTATTTTTCTTTCTCCGGCTTAAAACCTGAGCAACGCGTTCAATTTCCTTTTCACGGCCTATAACCGGATCGAGTTTATCTTCAATAGCTAATTTTGTAAGATCGCGGCCGAAGTTATCCAAAACCGGGGTTTTAGTTTTCTCAATTTTTTTGCCTGCCGCGAATTGCGCAGGGTTTGAAGCTTTTGAGGGATCTTTGCTGCTGAGAATATTATTTAATTCCGCCCGGGCGTTATCATATGTTAAATTAAACTGATGCAGAATCTGAGTAGCTATATTGTCTTCATCTCTTAAAAGAGACAAAAGAATATGCTCGGTCCCGATAACATCGGATTTATAAATTTTTGATTCTATCTGTGTGATCTTTAGAACTTTCTCCGCCTGCTTTGTAAGCGGTATATTCCCTATAGTTAAAGTTCCGCCCGAAGTTCTAACAGTATCTTCGATAGATTTTTTCAATTTCACAAGATCTACATCAAGGTTTCGCAGGATACGAACGGCTACACCCTGCCCCTCTCTTATAATTCCCAGGAGTAAATGCTCAGTTCCAATATAATCATGCCCAAGTCTTAGGGCTTCTTCCCGACTTAACCTTATTACTTCCTGCACACGTTCCGAAAAATTTCCTTCCATTTCATTCCTTCTCTTATTCTTTATTTCTAAACAGAATACTTATTCAATTGGTTTCCTTTGCAAATATAAAGATTGCCTGCCCCCATATCAAGGAACATCAGCATCCAATATCATACCCTGGCCTCCGTAAAATTGTTATTTCTTCTGGATTAAGACATAAACTAATTTTATACTTTATAAAAAAGGCGGTTTTGAAAATTCCTTATTTAAATGCACAAGAATTCGATAGAAATTGTATTAGTCACCGTGAATTGATATTTTGCAGTTAGTTTAATAAAGGAGAAAAGGATGGAAGCATTAACCGGTATTTCGCTTTTAATTATTGTTGTTTCTGTTGTTGCACTAATGATGATCTTGTATTTCGTACCGATTGGGCTCTGGATCACAGCCTATTTTTCAGGGGTAAAAGTAAATATTTTCAAAGATCTTATTGGAATGCGTTTGAGAAAAGTTTCTCCGCAGGTTATAGTTCGTAATTTGATCTCAGGTACAAAAGCAGGAATTCAGCTTAATTCTTCATTGCTGGAGGCACATTTTCTCGCAGGCGGAAATGTTACTAAAGTGGTTAATGCTTTAATTTCTGCGAACAAAGCTAATTTGGATTTGGGCTTTTCCAAAGCGGCCGCAATCGACCTGGCAGGACGCGATGTGTTGGAAGCAGTTAAAATGTCAGTCAATCCCAAGGTAATAGAAACTCCTCTTGTTTCCGGTGTAGCCAAGGACGGTATACAGTTAAAAGCCATGGCAAGAGTGACAGTTCGTACTAATCTTGAAAGATTGGTCGGCGGTGCCGGAGAGGCAACCATTTTAGCCCGGGTCGGTGAGGGAATTGTATCTACGATCGGTTCCAGTATTTCGCACAAGGAAGTTCTGGAAAATCCTGATAAAATTTCGAAAGTTGTATTATCAAAAGGGTTGGATGCTGGAACAGCTTATGAAATTCTTTCCATTGATATTGCCGATGTGGATGTAGGCTCAAATATCGGTGCGATACTTCAGACAAATCAGGCGGAAGCGGATCTTAAAGTGGCCAGAGCTAAAGCGGAAGAACGACGCGCAGCAGCGGTTGCGCTTGAGCAGGAAATGAGTGCCGAAGTTGCCAGGATGAGAGCGAAGGTTGTTGAAGCAGAATCTGAAATTCCGAGAGCTATTGCCGATGCATTCCACAAAGGTAATCTCGGCGTGATGGACTATTATAATTTGAGAAATATCCAGTCCGATACCGAAATGAGAAATACTATTGCCAAACCTGACGATAAAAAGAATAAAGAACCGAATGGATAATTTATTTCAATTATTAATCTTTCTTTTTGTTATTTATACCATTTTTAATGCTGTAATGGGCAAAAAGAAACAGGTGCCGAAGCAAAATCGGATGCCTCAGGAAAATATGGGAGAGGTTGAAACTGATACCTCTCCCCGTTCGCAGGATTCCTCCGCCGAAATACTGCAGGATTTATTTGGATTTAAAATTCCGAGAACCGGCGATGAGTTTGAAAATATACCGGCGGAACAGTACCCTTCCAATTATCAGACCGATTATCAGAATGTGGAAGAAACACCATTGGGACAAACCGACATTCCGGATATTGATTATGACAACCTGCCTTCAATCGAATATCAGAATAATCTTGCCGTGCCTGAAGAATTAACCAGCGCTTACGACATCAGTCAAAAGGTAAATCAGCGTACTGTAGACATCAAGCAAAGAATCAGAGAACCTAATTCTCTCAAAGAGTTAATCGTAATTTCCGAAATTCTTGGTAAACCAAAAGCTCTAAGAAGATAATGGCAAGGAAATACCTTCTTAAAAGAACAGCGCAGATTGAAGAACAAAAACCTGCAGCTGACGAGTCCCGTTTTCAGATTAACTACAGACAACAACTAAATCCGTCACAATATGAGGCTGTAAGCGCCGTTGAAGGAAATTATCTGATTATTGCCGGCGCCGGAAGCGGCAAGACCAGAACTCTGGTTTATCGTGTTGCCCGCTTGACCGAATTGGGGTACGACCCTTCTTCTATTCTGCTTCTGACTTTCACACGCAAAGCTGCAAAAGAGATGATGGACAGGGCTGCGATCCTTTTGGATAACCGGTGCTCCAAAATCAATGGCGGTACGTTTCATTCATTTGCTAATATAGTTCTTCGTAAATATGCCAGAGCAGTAAATCTTGAGAACGGTTTTACAATTCTTGATCAGAGTGACAGTGAAGATGTTATAAACCTGATCAGGGGACAGATGAATTTATCCCAGCACAAAAAGAGATTTCCGAATAAAACAACGATTTTCAAAGTTCTGAGTTTCAGCGCTAATACTGAAAAGAAAGTTGAGGATATTTTAGACGAAGATTATCCTCATTTTTCAGAGTATCTTGATAAAATCCTTGACATTCAAAAAGTCTATTCCTCTTATAAAAGAAAAAATAATCTGCTCGATTACGATGACCTGCTGATATTTCTCCGGGATTTTCTCTTAGGGTTTAGTCCTGCCACAAAATCATTCCTTTCAGGCATAAAGTTCACCATGGTGGATGAGTATCAGGACACAAATAAACTGCAGGCTGAAATTATTCGTGGATTATCCCAGGTGAATCAGAATGTGATGGTTGTCGGGGATGATTCGCAATCCATCTATTCTTTCCGCGGCGCTAACTTTAAGAATATTATGGGATTTCCCAAGTTATTCGAAAATGTTAAAGTTATTACGCTCGAAGAAAATTACAGAAGCACTCAGGAGATTCTGAATTTTTCGAACAAGGTGATCGAATATTCGGCCGAAAAATATCCTAAACACTTATTTACAAGGAAAACCGGCGGAGAGCTGCCGGGGATTATTTCCGCAGCAAATGAGAATATGCAGTCCCGTTTCATTGTCGAACGAATTCTGGAACTGCGTGAAGAAGGTATTGAGCTTAATGACATTTCAATTTTATTCCGGTCCTCATTTCATTCATTTAATTTGGAAATCGAACTTAACAAGGCAAAAATACCTTACGTTAAATTCGGCGGGATGAAGTTCATTGAGACTTCACATGTAAAAGACATGCTCGCTTTCTTACGGATTGCGTCTAATCCCTCCGATTATGTCAGCTGGTACAGAGTTCTTCTTCTTCATGAAGGAATCGGCCCCAAGAAAGCACAGATGATAATGGATGAAATTGCTTCCAAGAATATGTCGCTTAAAGGCAATCCCGAAGCGGTTGTCGGTAAAAAATATAATGACCGTATATTCAATCTATTCACTCTTCTTCATGATATACACACAAGAAATCATTTACCCGCAGAAAAATCAGAGTTAGTATTTAAATACTATGAGCCGTTATTTATCGAAAAATATGATGACTGGAATAAACGCAAAAAAGATCTTGAAATATTCATGAACCTCGCGGAGAACTACCGGAGTCTTGAAAGTTTCCTTTCTGATATGGCTCTGGAGCCCCCCAATGAAAGCCTGGTTGATGTTGAAGCGGAAGATAAAGAAGAGGAACGTCTTACGCTTTCCACGATTCATTCGGCCAAGGGACTTGAATGGCATACAGTATTTATACTTCATGCGATTGAAGGTTTTTTCCCTTCCGCGCAGTCAATGGATAAGCTGGAGTCAATCGAGGAAGAACGCCGGCTGATGTATGTTGCATCCACAAGGGCTAAACAGAATTTATATGTCTGCTATCCGATGCATATTTTTGACCGACATCAGGGAATGACATTTTCTAAACCATCTCGGTTCATTGACGGTATGCAGGAAGAAATTGCGGAACAATGGCTGCTGGAGGAATAGTATTTTCAGACCGAGTACTGATAGATAATATCACTCAAATCTATTTATCAAATACTGAAGCCATTCGAGCCAATGATGTTTCATTTAAATTCTCAATCTGCTATCTTACACATAAGAAAAAAGAATATAAATTATGTTTGACGCAAAAGAATTATCACGCAAGGCTGTTGAGGCAAAATCCAAAGCAGTTGCAACTTATTCAAATTTTCATGTTGGTGCGGCATTAATCACGAATGACGGTAAAATATATCAGGGAGCCAATATTGAGAATTCCTCATATGGGTTGACTATATGTGCTGAACGCACGGCAGTATTCACTGCAGTTCTTGAAGGAGAAAGAAATTTCAAAGCGATTGCCGTTGCAGGCGATACCGAAGATTTTCTACCTCCGTGCGGGGCTTGCAGGCAGGTTCTGGCAGATCTCTGCGGAAAGGATCTGGAGGTAATTCTGACCAATCAGAAGGGGGAAATAAATACTTTTAAATTAGGCGATCTGCTTCCATATTCATTCGGCGAGGATTTTTTAAAATCATGATGGAATTCACTCCGCACTCAAGCCCAAAAAATACCGGCTGGATAGAAGTAATAGCCGGATGTATGTTCAGCGGTAAAACGGAAGAGTTAATCAGAAGGTTAAGACGGGCAAATATTGCACGCCTTAATGTGAAAATTTTCAAACCAAAAATCGATATTCGTTTTTCTGAAAATGAAATTGTTTCACACAGTGATCAATCTCTTCCCTCAATCATGGTAGAAAATCCGAATGAAATAATGGCGTTATCTGAAGAAGCTCAGGTAGTGGGGATAGACGAAGCTCAATTTTTCGGAAATGAGCTGATCGATATCTGCAACAAACTGGCAAATCAGGGTAAACGTGTTATTGTAGCTGGTTTAGACCAGGATTATCGTGGTATACCGTTCGAGCCTATGCCCCAGCTTCTTGCTGTGGCTGAATATATTTCAAAGACATTGGCAATATGCGTGGTCTGCGGAAACCCCGCCGATAAAACACAAAGAAAGGTTGTTTCAACAGAACGCGTTCTTGTAGGAGCATCAGACAGTTATGAAGCCCGCTGCAGGAAATGTCATTACATCCCCGAATAAACATACAGGAACCGAATGGATTTCTTTATATCTCTCCTTAGAGGCATTGGCGGACTTTTCATTTTAATCGGAATTGCTTTTATATTTTCCAACAATAAAAGGAAAATAAGCTGGCGGCTTGTCATAACCGGAATAGCAATTCAGATTTTCTTTGCTGTATTCATTATTCACAGTGAAACATTAAGACACTGGTTCTTTCCACTCGGATGGCCTAAGGATATTATAAACTGGCTTGGGACTGCAATTGTTAGTCTCCTGGGTTTTACAACCGAAGGTTCCAAATTTGTGTTCGGAAAATTAGCCATAAGTTATGGATCAGACAGCCTCGGATTTTATTTTGCCTTTCAGGTATTGCCGACCATCATTTTTGTATCGGCATTAACCTCACTTTTGTATTATCTCGGAATTCTGCAGTTAGTTGTGAAGGGAATGGCCTGGATAATGTCTAAGCTTTTAGGCACAAGCGGGGCTGAATCACTCTCCAATGCGGCAAATATATTCGTAGGACAAACGGAAGCACCCCTTCTCATACGCCCATATATTGAAAAGATGACCAACTCAGAATTATTAACAATTATGGTTGGAGGAATGGCAACGATTGCCGGGGGTGTAATGGCAAGTTACATCCAGATGCTGGGCCAGACTTTTGCGGATATGTACAAAATATCACTTCAGGAAGCTCAGGTTAATTTTGCTATTCAGCTTCTCGCTGCAAGCGTTATGGCCGCCCCGGCATCCCTGGTAATTGCAAAAATTCTTTATCCCGAGACAGGTGATCCTGTAACCCGCGGAAGTGTGAAACTAAATGTTGAAAAAAACGCCTCTAATGTTATAGAGGCGACTGCTACAGGCGCCGCGGACGGACTTCAACTCGCTTTAAATGTTGCGGGAATGCTCTTAGCTTTTATTGCTCTTATAGCTCTTGTAAATTATATCTTCACAAGTGTAGGGGATATCGTAGGGATTAATAATTACCTAAGAGATAATTACGGCGCTCCTCTTTCAATGCAGTTAATTTTTGGCGTTGTTCTCAGATACCTTGCGGTGGGTATCGGTGTCCCATGGAGCGATGCTTTTAATTTTGGCAGTCTTATCGGGACTAAAGTTGTGCTGAACGAATTCGTAGCATATGTTGATCTTACAAATATAATTAAGTCCGGAGTGATGAGTACAAAAGGAATGATGATGGCCACATATGCATTATGCGGATTTGCAAACTTCTCTTCAATTGCAATTCAGATTGGAGGTATTAGCCCCCTTGCCCCTGCCCGTAAAAAAGATATTGCCTCACTCGGATTAAAAGCCGTACTGGGAGGAACTCTTGCAACACTCATGACCGCAACTTTGGCGGGGATATTAGTACAATGATAAATATGAATGCGAAATACAGAGATACATACGAAGCCCTCGCAGATTTAATGCCGTTTGAACCGGAGATCTGCATAATTCTTGGAAGCGGTCTTGGAGATTTTGCTGAAAAAGTGGAAACGGTAAAATCAATTCCTACTTCTTCCCTGCCTCAATATCCAAGATCAACCGTTCAGGGGCATCAGGGTTATCTTCATTTTTCAAAATATCAAAATAAAAATCTTTTGATAGTTCAGGGCAGAATACATTTTTATGAAGGATACACTTTATCGCAATGTGTGCTGCCGGTTTATCTTTCTTCGAAATTGAATTGTGTGAATATAATACTTACTAATGCGGCAGGCGGAGTTAATTCAAATTTCAATCCGGGCGATTTGATGCTGGCCACCTCCTTTAACGGATCGAATATAAAAAAGGAACTGACAGATCTAATCGGCTTAGTGAATCTTTCTCAGCGTAATGATTTTTTGGATTTCCCTTCCAAAGAAATTAACAGGATTATTATTAACGCTGCACTGGAAGAAAAGATCAAATTGCAGGAAGGAGTGTACTGGCTTACTAAGGGGCCCAGTTATGAAACTCCCGCGGAGGTGAGAATGATCCGCAGTTTTGGCGGTGATGCAGTCGGGATGTCAACAGTTCACGAGGCAATTTACGCTTCCACTCTGGGAATGAAAGCTTCTTCTATTTCCTGTATAACAAATTTCGCAGCCGGCTTATCCGATCAGAAATTATCTCACACGGAAGTTATGGAAACTGCGGAACGGGTTAAAAGTGATTTCGAACGGCTTGTAAAGAAAACTATCGAGTTGTTATAAATTCTTCATCGCAAGAAATGAAGCGGCAGTTACAATTGACGTTTCACTTCTCAGTCTATTATCAGTTAATTTGATTTTATAAGAAACGGACTCGCTCTTTAATTCTTCTTCACTCAATCCCCCTTCCGGCCCGAAGATAAAATAACAATTGAGATCCGCGAATTGAGAATTGAGAATTGGCAGAAATGAATGCATTGTAGTTCCGGCATTCTGATCAAAAAGAATTTTGGGTCCTTCCAGAATAAATAATTTGGATAAATTATTTACATAAAATATTTTTGGAAGCCAGGACCGCAACGATTGCTTCATCGCGGAAAGTAATATTTTTTCCCATCTATCAATCTTCCCTCCTTTCGCTACAGTTCTTTTTGAGTCGAAGATTATAAATTTTGTTATCCCGAGTTCCACACATTTCTCAAGAGCAAATTCTAACCTGGCGGGATTTTTTAAACGAGGGAGGCAAAACCAAAACCGGGATAAATCGTTTGTGTATCTTATTGTGTTGACTATTGTACAATTGATTTTTTTCTTTTCAATTACATTTATTTCGGATTTATAGATATTACCAATCCCATCCGTGATAAAAACGGTATCACCGGTTTGGTGGCGCATTACATTGATCAGATGATGAGATTCGTCACCTGTAATTACTATTTTCTTGTCAGCAACCGGCTGATCGGTAAAGTACAATTCCGCATCAGAAAGAAAAACCTGTTCCAATTATAAATTCTCCTGTTCCCAATTCATTGAATGAATATTCAAAACGAACCGCATCGTAAGGTAAAAGTAATATAGTAATTCCAAATCCGTAACCGGAATAAAAACGATTTAGAGAAAAAGAATCGCTGCCGTTGAACGTCCCGCCGGCATCAATAAACGAAGTAAAATATATTCCTATCCGTCCGGAAGTCAGACTCTCAGGCAGCAAAGGGAGCTTAAGATTGACATTCCACTCTTTAATAATCGGGTAACTCAATTCAAAAGAAGTTAATAATGAATTTTTGCCCTCGCGTATATCGTTATAATGCCCTCTAACTCGTTCCATATAACCAAGGAATGAATAATCGTAGTATGGGACTAATCCGCCGAAAACCGAACGGTAAAGCAAGCGCCATTTTCCGCTTAATTGTTTGTAAATTGTTCTATACTCGCGAAAATCCAAACCAAACTTATTATAACTGATATTATTTATACCAAAACCGTTATAAGCAATACTGATAAGAGAATAAATACCGTTTACGCTGTATTGTTTCAAATCTCTTGAATCATATACATAACTTAATCCTGCCGTCAACAAGCGGTCAATCCGCGAACCTGAAGCGGTAATTCCTTTTAAACTGAAGTCAGTTTCTACGTATGTAAACCCGACGCTTAAGTAACCAACATTAAACTGGTTGAATCTTTTATACACAGCAACTGACTGAGAAATACTTTTATGCTGATAATCAAAACCAATAATCTTTCTTGCCGTTGGACTTTTGTTTGTGAGTTTAGAAAAATAATATGAGAATGTGAAGCCGATATCATCTTCAAATAATACTGCTGGGTTATCGTAGAGTATTGCATAAATCGGATCGTAACCAATCCCCACAAGAGCTTTTAGAGTTTCATTTCTGCCCCGAAAATTTTTGTAGGAAAGATTGATGCCATACGTGGCTTTGCTTAAATCACTATTTAAAGTGTAGAGAAAGGGAATCGGATAGAAGTACCAGGTTTCCTCCAATG
>PGYS01000107.1 GCA_002839795.1 Ignavibacteriae bacterium HGW-Ignavibacteriae-3
GACGAATTTGTTGATTATAATCTTCTCAAAGATCTCATTAATCCTGCTCCACCTCAATATAATGGAGCCGATTGGGTGACCCTGCCGCACAATTCTGCCAACCAGGCGAATTATAATAACTGGTTCCGCTCTATGGTGTATTGGTGGAACAATATTATGCTCAATCAGGGTTATTCCCTTAGGGAAAAGATGGTTCTCTTTTACCATAACCATTTCGTTTCTGAATATTCAACCGTTCAGATTCCACAATTAATGTATTTTCAGAATAAACTTTTCAGACAATATGCCTTTGGAAATTTTATTGATCTGACAAAAATGGTTACAATCGATCCTGCGATGCTGGTTTACCTTAATGGAAATGTGAGCACAGGGAATTCGCCTAATGAAAATTATGCCCGGGAATTACAGGAGCTCTTTACTCTTGGCATCGGCAATTATACTGAGGACGACATTAAAAATATGGCTCTCGCCCTTACAGGCTGGCAGGTAAGCGCGTCTACCCTTTCTTCAATTTTTAATCCTTCAAGGTGGTCGAGCAAAACCAAAACAATTTACGGTAAAAGCGGTAACTTTACTTACGATCAAGCCGTTGATTTAATTTTTACAGAGAAGGCGGTGGCTGCCTCGGAGTTCCTTTGCCGTAAATTATTTAAAGAATTTGCCTACTACGAGCCTAATGATGATTACGTCAAACAACTCGCGGTTCTTATGCGAAACAGCAATTTCAATATGAGGCCGGTACTTTCGACTCTTTTGAAATCAGAATATTTTCATTCCTCCGATATCAGGGGAGCAAGAATTAAACCGCCTATAGAATTCCTAATTGCATCTTTAAAACAGCTTGGAATAACAAATACAACTGACGCCCTGTGGGGCTATTTACGTACAACATCGGATTCTCTTCAGCAAACTTTGTTCAATCCTCCGGATGTGAGGGGGTGGGAAGGGCAGAGGAAATGGATAAGTACCATTACTTATCCTACCAGAAATAAATATACGGATTCCATAGTCAATGGTCAGAGGATTAATAATGTTACTTATAAAATGGACGTACTAACATATGCCCGTTCTTTTCCCAGCTCAGAGCAGGCGGATCAATTTGTTAATGATGTGACCAAGCAATTAATCCAGTTTCCCCTAAGTCAGGCGAGAATAGACTCATTGCTTAGCACAATGCTGGACGGCTCCACTATTTATGACTGGTCTACTTATAGTGTCGGCGCCGCAACACGGTTGGAAAAATTCTTCAAAGCATTGATGCGTTTACCCGAATTTCAACTCTCATAATTTATTTCGAGAAAAAAATGAAAAGAAGAGAATTCATAAAAAATATTGGAATGATTACCGGCGCAGGGGCTGCAACTCTGTCCATCTCCGGAATTCCAATAAAAGCTTTTGCAAAACCTTTCTTAAATATCAGATCAACTAATGCTAATATCCTGGTGCTCATTCAATTGAAAGGGGGTAACGACGGTTTGAATACAATTGTGCCGTTGGACCAGTATTCAACTTATATAAGTAAACGCCAAACTATAGGACTTCAAGAGAACACAATTATTAAACTTAACAACCAGACCGGAATTCATCCGTCTTTAGCTGAATTGAAACCGCTCTATGATTCCGGCAAGCTTAGCATTATTCAAAATGTGGGTTATGATAATCCAAATAGATCCCATTTCCGTTCTACCGATATTTGGCTTTCGGCGTCCGATTCAAATCAATATCTATATGATGGCTGGGTCGGCAGGTATCTGTTAAAATCATTTCCGGATTATCCCGGTATACCTCCTGCTCACCCAATGGCAATACAAATCGGATCAGTGCAATCGGGATTATTTGACAGCCCGCAGGGAGGTCTTGCGGTTTCATTTGATAATCCCGATACATTTTATTCCCTTGTAAGCGGAAGTTCAGCCGACACTGATATACCTCCGGCAACACTGGCCGGCGATGAATTAAAATTTTTGAAGGAAGTGTCGTTGCTATCGATTCAATATGCTTCCGTCATCAAAAAAGCTGCTGATACACAGTTGAATAAAGCAGCATATCCAAACACTTCATTCGCCAATCAACTCAAAATTATTGCAGATCTGATTGCCGGTGGATTGGAAACTCCCGTATACCTTGCGACTTTGAATGGATTCGACACTCATTCGGATGAATTCCTGACTCATCAAATTTTATTGAAATATTTGGGCGATGCAATTGCGGCATTCCAAACCGATCTTGAATTGCTCGGCATTGCCGATAAAGTTGCTCTTCTGACTTTTTCAGAATTTGGAAGAAGAGTTGCTGAAAATGCGAGCGCCGGTACAGATCATGGTACATCGGCACCGATGCTTCTCATAGGAAAAAATATCCGGGGAAGTATATTCGGGTCGAATCCAAATCTTACAAATCTTGACTCCAACGGCGATCTGAAGCATGTAATCGATTTCAGACAAATATATTCTACTATGCTGATCGATCATTTTGGAATGACCCCATCCCAGGCAAAGGAAGTTCTGCTCAAAGACTTTTCTACTATTCCGGTTTTGAAAACTGTAACCGGGGTTGAGTACTCGCCGGGATTGCCCGATAATTATCTGCTTATGCAGAATTACCCCAATCCTTTTAATCCCACTACTAAAATAGAATACTCTCTTCCTAAATCTGGAGAAGTTACTCTTAAAGTTTATGACTCATTGGGAAAAACGGTAGCCACGCTTGTAGACACATACCAGTCCGCTGGAAAACATTTAACAAATTTTAACGGTGGAAATTTATCCAGCGGGACGTATTTTTATACACTACAAAGCGGCAATTTTGCCGAAACAAAAAAAATGATTCTTATAAAGTAAGAGGGTCTCAAATGAAAGCAAAAACATTCCTCACCATCGCAGTTTTATTCCTCCTCGCCATGGCCTCAAATTCATTCGCTCAAATGGGCGGTAATCCTCAGGACCGTTTGAAAAAAACTCTCGAAGATTATAAAACAAGATTAAATCTGACAGATGTTCAGTTCGGAAAGATCGATACAATACTAACAGAACAAATGAATCAAATGACTGCTTTGAGAGAGAACTCTGGTGACGATAGACAGGCAATGATGGTATCTTTTATGGAACTAAGGGAGAAGACGAACAAAAAAATCGAATCTCTTTTAACTGACGATCAGAAAGCAGAATGGAAGAAAATTCAAGAGGAAGCAGCTCAACGGAGACAGGGCGCAGGACGAGGACAGTAAGTAAAATTTTTACGGATGATGAAGCTGTCTCAAAATTGTCATTGCGGAATTGATCCGGAATCTAAAGTATCGGCATTAGAATTAAAATAGATGCTGAAATAAAATCAGCATGACATCTTTGATTTTTGAAACAGCCTCAGCTTTCGTAACGCAAACCCTACATTTGAAACTTTAAGCCTGCATAGATACTTCTGCCCAGCGTGCCGTAGTAAAGTACCTCTTCATACTCTTTATCAAATAAATTTTCTATCCGCAACTTAACTTCCATAAAACTTAATATTTTATAAGAGCCCGATAAATTTACCAACATGTAATCCGGCAAGGTCAGCCTAAGCGCTTCGTAAGATGAAAAATCTTTATCGTCGCGTTCTCCGACGTATCGTATCTGAAGATTTAAATTTAATTTCTCACTCATTCTGAAGTTGGCAATAATATTTGCCAGATTTGCCGGCCTTCGTAATAACGGTCTGTTGAAATCCGTACTTAGCAAATACTCGTTTCTGGTATGATTATTTGTATAATTAAAATTTATGGTAATCACGTCCGGATAATTTATGCGGGCATTTAATTCAATACCTCTTGAAGTTGCTCCGGCAATATTAACTGTCCTGTAGCCGGAATCGAACCCAAACATATTTTCGAGTCTCAAATCAAAGTATGTTATTCCGAAATTGTATTTTCCGTCTGAAAAATTTTGCTCAATCCCTAAATCCCATCCTCTGCTTGTCTCCGGTTTTAGCTCAGGATTACCGAAAACAGGGTCAAAAAGATAAAATAAAGATGGCGCCTTGAAACCTGATCCGTAGGACATTTTTATTTTAGTTCCGGTCTCATTTATAATATATGCGGGTGCTATTCTGAAAGTCGTTACTCCGCCGAATTTGCTGTTTTCATCGAAACGCAATCCGAAAGTCGCATAAAGTGAATTGTTTATATTCATCTGATCCTGAAAGTAGATTCCGGTAGTTATGATCGATTGTTCCGGAAATACACTATCGAAAGTGCCCCAGTCACTCGTTGAATAATAACTGGTTCTGGCTATTTCTTTCTCGGCGTCTATTCCGAATGTGATGATGTTATTATGAAAAAGTGTCAGGTTATTCTGCCAATCGAATTTTAACCTTTCAGCGTTATTGTAACTATCAGATGAAAGATTGGGATGAGACGGATCGGTTAAATCAACTGAATGGCTGAAACGTTTTGTGTATGAAGCGCTGATGAGCTGCTTCCATTTGTTTTCAAATGTTGTCAGATTCAATCCGGCTTTGAAAAGATGCTCTTCCGAATAGTAATTATAATCCGGGTCATCCCCGAATTTTTCGCTCTGATCCAGAGCGGTTTCAGATTTAGAAAATTTGTAGATGAGATCAAGTTTTGTTTCCCGGGATAAATTCAATCCTATTCTTGATGTAATTGAATTGTTCTTAAATCCGTCCTTCTCCACATTTCCATATTTTGAATTGCTCGCAGAGATTCCATCGGTAGTAACTTTTGAAGCGGAGAAGTGGTAAGTCAGCATCCCCAGCTTTCCAAGAGCGGAAAAGTTTCCGCGGTAATATCCATTCGATCCCCCCTCGCTCAATAAAGAATACTGCGATTGCGAGCTACCCTGTTTTGTTATTATACTAATTATTCCGGCGAGGGCATCTGAACCGTATAAAGTACTTTGCGGTCCCCGCACTATTTCAATCCTATCAATATCGTTTGTATTTAGGGACGCAAAATCGAATGCGTTATTGGGGCTGGATGCGTCATTCATTTTAACACCGTCTACAATTACGAGCGTGTGATTGGGGTTTGCCCCCCGTATAAAAACGTTGGCCAGTTTTCCCGGTCCGCCCTGTTGAATGATGGAAAGACCCGTTTCTTCGCGGAGTACATCAACTACTGTTTGAAATTGCCCCTTAGAAATTTCTTCGGAGGTGATAACTGAAATCGAACTCCCGACTGAGTAAAGAGGAGTTTCAGACTTTGTGGCCGTGACAACAATTTCATTAAAAATTGTTTTTACAGAATCAGGACTTTGTGCATTTAATGAATGACTGAGTAATAAAAGAGAGATGAAAAAAACATGAATAAATTTCATGGAAGTTACTCCTTTGATTAAAGATGTAACTCCGCGAATTAATAAGAGTGATTCGAAATGCTGGAAATAAAAACATGAATCAAAACCTCTACCCGCGAAGGTTTATAAAATTGTGATATCTGCGGCAGGTCTCCTGGCTCGAGACATCGTCTAACGCCTTCCCGGATTAATTGAGAGTTGAGAATGGAAAATTGAGAAATCAATTCTCAATTCTATATTCGCAATTTTCAATTGCTCACCAGTGGCAAATTGTTAAACGACTATTCAGTCTCCTACAGTTGCGGGGCAGCACCGGATTTAAACCGGTTTCCCATTTGAGTTCAAAACGAACACCGCAAAACATTAAAGAACTTCGATGGCAAAATAGAAAAGATTACAATACGCCGCAAAATTTCTTTTGGATTAAATCATACATTTATGACTTATTCTTTGAATAAAAATATTATTAGCTTTATCTTGAGTACGAAATAATAAATTATTCTTAATAGCTGTGATCAGAAAAACCTTATCTCGATATTATTTAATTAAATCTTATCAGCAAACCATATCTATATTCAAATCAAACTATCTTAAAACAGGAGAAATTTAATGGGCTGGGTTTGGAAAAGCTTGAATTCATCCATTGGTAAGAAGTTGGTGATGGCAATTACCGGTGTGGCTCTGATGCTTTTTTTAATTGTTCATCTCGCCGGAAATATGACTCTTTTCGGCGGAAAGGACGCGTTCAATAATTATGTGGGACTACTTGAGCATATCAAACCTTTTATTAGGGTTATCGAAGTGATTCTGGGTCTCGTTTTTGTATTTCACATTTTTAATGGCACACGACTCTGGATTGAAAATAAGCAGGCAAGGCCGCAAGGATATTCTGTCAATGGATCAAGAAAAAACACAACTGTTTTTTCAAGAACCGCTTTCATTACAGGAAGCATTGTCTTTATTTTTTTAGTAGTTCATTTACAGACTATCTGGTATGTGTTTAATTTTTCCGGAAGTGAGCTGGATCTCTATACCCTTACAACCGATTTACTCGGGATATGGTGGTATGCCGCGCTTTATTTTATTGCGGTTCTACTTCTCGGATTCCACCTCAATCACGGTTTTCAAAGCGCGTTCCAGACTTTCGGATGGAATCATAAAAAATATTTTCCATTCATCGAAAAGCTTGGAACATTTTACGCAATAATTATGACTATCGGCTTCGGTTCGATTCCTGTTTACTTTTTTTTCCTGGGAGGTAAGTGATGATAAAATTAGATTCGAAGGTACCTGCTGGTAAATTGGAAGAGAAGTGGATCAATCACAAATTCAATATGAAATTGGTGAACCCTGCCAACAAACGTAAATACGATATTATAGTTGTAGGTACGGGATTGGCCGGCGCTTCAGCTGCGGCATCGCTTGGCGAACTTGGATACAATGTAAAAGCGTTCACATTTCATGACAGCGCAAGAAGAGCTCATAGCATTGCCGCTCAAGGCGGAATTAACGCTGCGAAAAACTATCAGAACGACGGCGATTCGGTTTATCGACTTTTTTATGATACTGTTAAAGGCGGTGATTTCAGATCACGTGAAGCTAACGTTTATCGACTTGCAGAAGTAAGCAATAATATTATAGATCAATGTGTGGGGCAGGGCGTTCCATTTGCCAGGGAATACGGCGGATTGCTGGATAACAGATCGTTCGGAGGAGCGCTTGTATCAAGAACTTTCTACGCTAAGGGTCAAACCGGACAGCAACTTTTGCTCGGCGCATACACGGCGATGAACCGTCAGATAAAAGAAGGAAAAGTTAAATTATATACAAGAAGAGAGATGCTCGATCTTGTAGTTGTTGACGGAGCGGCAAAAGGAATTGTTGTTAGAAATATGCTCACGGGAGAGATTGAAAAGTATTCAGCTCACGCTGTTATTCTGGCCACCGGCGGTTACGCAAATGTTTACTTCCTCTCTACAAGCGCTATGAATTGCAATGCCACAGCAATATGGCGGGCTCATAAAAAGGGTGCTCCATTCGCCAATCCTTGTTATACACAGATCCATCCAACTTGTCTGCCTGTTCATGGAGAGAACCAGTCTAAACTGACCTTAATGAGCGAAAGTCTGCGAAATGACGGACGAATCTGGGTTTCAAAACTGAAAAAGGATATGCGCAAACCGAATGATATTCCAGAAGAAGAACGCGATTATTATCTCGAAAGAAAATATCCTACTTATGGAAATTTAAGTCCGCGCGATATCTCCTCACGTGCCGCAAAGGAAGCTATCGATGATGGAAGAGGGGCACAGGGACAGGATGCGGTTTATCTTGATTTCAGGGATGCTATCAACCGTCTCGGTAAAAAAGTAATTGAAGAACGATACGGAAACCTGTTTGAGATTTACGAAACCATCACCGGGGATAATCCCTATGAATCTCCTATGAAAATCTACCCTGCGCCGCACTATACAATGGGCGGTCTGTGGGTCGATTATAACCTGATGAGTACTGTACAGGGATTATTTGTTGCGGGCGAGGCAAACTTCTCCGACCATGGCGCAAACCGCCTGGGTGCCAGCGCGCTGATGCAGGGTCTTGCCGATGGTTATTTTGTTATTCCTTATACAATCGGAAATTACCTGGCGGGAGATAAGCCTGCGCTTATTAAAACAGATCATCCTGAATTTGAAAAGGTTAAGAAAGATATCGAAGATATGACGGCTAAACTTCTTTCTATAAAAGGGAAGAGAACGGTTGATGATATTCATAAGCAGCTCGGAAGAATAATGTGGAATAAAGTCGGCATGGGTCGGAACGAGAAAGGATTGAAAGAAGCTATTGAGGAAATTCGTCAGCTTCGTTCCGAATTCTGGAAAGATGTAAATGTTGTGGGTGAATCGAACGATGTTAATCAATGCCTTGAGAGAGCCGGACGTCTTGCCGATTATCTTGAGCTTGGAGAATTGATGGCTCTGGACGCATTGGACAGAAAAGAATCATGCGGCGGACATTTCAGAGAAGAATATCAGACCCCTGAAGGCGAGGCGTTGAGAAACGATGAAGAGTACGCTTACGTTGCCGCCTGGGTGTTCGAAGAGGCCGGCAAATGGAATCTTAACAAGGAACACCTCGAATTCGAAAGTGTGAAATTAGCGACAAGGAGTTATAAATAATGGAACATAAAAAAATAAATCTAACTCTTAAGGTCTGGCGCCAGGTAAATGTTAATGCAAAAGGAAATTTTGTCGATTACAAAGTTTCCGTTTCTCCAGATTCATCTTTCCTCGAAATGCTGGATGATATTAACAATGAACTTGAAACCAAAGGTCTTGAACCGATCACATTTGAGAGCGACTGCCGAGAAGGTATCTGCGGAACCTGCGGACTTGTAATCAACGGCCAGCCTCACGGACCGATTCCGCGTATCGCCACCTGCCAGCTGCACATGAGAAATTTCAGGGAAAGTGATACGATTTATATTGAACCATTCCGTGCGAAAGCATTTCCTGTTATAAAAGATCTCATGGTGGACCGCTCCTCGATGGACAGGATTATGGAAGCCGGCGGGTTTATCTCCGTAAACACATTAAGCGTTCCGGATGGAAATGCAATTCCAATCTCTAAAGATGTTGCTTCCGAAGCGATGGATGCCGCCTCATGTATAGGCTGCGGTGCGTGCGTTGCCGCGTGTAAAAATGCTTCTGCAATGCTCTTTGTAAGCGCAAAAGTTTCTCAATTTGCACTGCTGCCTCAGGGACAGCCGGAGCGTTATCAGCGTGTGGAATCAATGGTCATAGTTATGGATGAATACGGATTCGGAAGCTGTTCAAATACTTATGCGTGCGAAGCGGAATGCCCGAAAGGGGTTTCTATTAAAAATATTGCCCGTATGAACAGAGATTATTTTATGGCAAAGATTAAATCCCCGAACATTGAATACTAAATTCGTCAGTTTTTAATGATTGTTTATAGATCCCGGCTAATAAGTCGGGATTTTTTTATCCCTTTTTGGTATACTTGGTTTGGTTTCTTGCAGTATTAGTTGAAAAATTCAGAAGAGAATGCTAAAATCCGCCTGCTCACAATAAAAGAATCCGATGTTCGAACGGGAAATTAAATTTATCTACGATTTTAATCTAAATAAGGTTAACCGCCTGGGTCCTTATTTTACATTCGAGCAATTGCTCTCGTCTGATATTCACCCGGCAATTCTTCAGTATATCTCCGCTGAAATCGATTATATTATATACGAGGACAGACAAAAACTTCTAAAGAATTCGCTTTTTGATTATTCAGGTGAGAAAATATCCTTCCATTTTAATCAGATATCTGAAGAGGTCAAACGTTCCAAACGGTTTGCGCAGGAATATATTGCTAAACTCATTCTGCATGCTTCTTCGTTTACTATTAATTATCTGGTCAGACCAAAATGGACATTAACCAAGTTTGTTTTCGAGGAAGACAATCATAAATCAACAAACGACATAAAGCAGATCCTTAACTATGTGCATTACTACAAGTATGTGAATAAAATTCTTGTTTCATATATAAACTCAAAAAAAATTCTTTCGATGAATGCTCAGGAATTTGAAGATCTTCTCAATAAGGCAGATAAACTGGGCGTGGAGACTTATCTTGCTTCGATTCTTGGAAATGCGATGAAATCGATGGCGGAATTCTTTAACATCGGCGAACTTCAAAAATTAAAAATACCTCTCGCCGCTGTTGAAATGTTTCTTGAGGAAAAGGAGCTTTTCAAACATCTTAAAAAGGTGAATGAGGTCTTTGGAAATGAGGAAGGCGCCAAATTTAATCTGCCGGATTATATTAAAGTATTCAACAATATAATAATTGAGAAAGAAGTGCACCTTCCGGAACCCGTATTGCAGGATCAATACGAATCTGTGAAAACAACGGAAGAGGAGACTGCAGCGGATGAGAAAGATTCTCTGCAGGATGTAATTCATGAAGAAACAGAATACTTAGATGATACTCCTCAAGAGCTACCGGCATTGGTTGAGGAGAAAGAAGATGAAGAGCTCGAAGTGGTTGAAGAGGATGAAGAATATGAAGAAGAATCAGCTGAACAAATAACTCACGAAGAAGAACAGGCCGATGAGAACGAGCAATCAGATCAGTATCAGAAAGGAATTTTGGAAGGGCAAGATGATCTTGAGGATGAAACCGAAGTCAAGGATGAACAGGATGAAGAAAACATTCAAGACATCACTTTAAAAACAGAAGATGAAGAAGAAATTATAATAACTCCTCCTTTGAAGCTGAGAATTAAGATCAATGAAGACAGCCGCATCGAACCGGTTACAAATGAATTTGACGAAGAAATAAACGGGATACCGGAAGATGAGGAAGAAGCAGACTTGGAGGAAGAGTCATTCGAAAGCGGGGAAGAGAACGAAATTTTAGAAGAAATGTCAGAAGAAACTGATGAGATGGAAGAAGAGAAACTTTCAGAGGAACCTGATGATAAAGAGGGCCGGTTTCAGGATCAGCTGGATTTGGCGCAGAGTGAATTTGAAGATATTAATGATGATGATGAAAGTTTCCTTCAGTCGCTCCGTGAGCAGAAAAAAAATACCGAAAGATCTGACGGGGATAACCGTGAAATGCAGGACGAATCTGAAGAGGAAAAAACTTATACTCAGAAAAAATCAGAATGGCCGGTTTATATGAAAGAGACTAGGGATGATGGTTCCCCTGTCAAGAATTATGAAGGAAAGGAACAAAGACCGACAATGGATCTGGCCGAACTCCTTGAACATAAGGACATGACGAAAATAATAGAAACAATTTTCGATTATGACTTTGAAGATTTTGCCAATACTCTCGATGAAATTTCAAATTGCAAGAATGAAGACGACGCTCAAATCGTAATAAATGAAACATTATTAAATCGTCACATCAGCCGTACCTCAAAAGAAGCAGAATCATTTAGATCAATTATTTCAGAATATTTTAACAGTAAGTGAAATCATGTTTATAGACCAGGCTAAAATTTATATAAAAGCCGGCAACGGCGGTAACGGCGCTGTTGCATTCCGGCGTGAGAAATATGTTCCTAAGGGCGGTCCGGCCGGCGGTAACGGCGGTAACGGCGGCAGCGTAATATTCATAACCGATTCAAATCTTACTACATTGCTGGATTTTCAGTACAAGCGCAAGTATCTGGCCGAAGACGGGGTTCCCGGCGGTTCATCCCTTAAAGACGGCAGAGGAGGGAAAGATATTATTATAAGAGTTCCCGTTGGCACAATCATTAAAGATGAAGCAAGCAATCAGATTCTTGTCGATCTCGATAAGGAGGGGATGGAATTCGTTGCCGTTAAAGGAGGTAAAGGAGGCAAAGGCAACAGTAACTTTGCTACACCTACTCATCAGACTCCAAGATTCGCGGAAGATGGAAAACCGGGTCCGGAAAAATCTATTGTCCTGGAACTGAAACTGATCGCCGATGTGGGGCTGGTAGGATTTCCGAACGCCGGAAAATCCACCCTCATTT
>PGYS01000236.1 GCA_002839795.1 Ignavibacteriae bacterium HGW-Ignavibacteriae-3
CAAATCTTAACTTAGGTGAAAATATTTGGAATGATGGTCTTTCAAAAACAGAATTCTCCCAGATTAATACAGAGGGGTTTTATAACCAGGCAATCATTATGGCTGCAAGTGCACCACGTTATAACTGGGGTTTACTTCGTGAATTAAAACTTCTTAATGACCCGAGCAATCATAGCAAGGCAGAATCAACCTCTTTACACGCATTATTGAACGGTAATAAATCTCCTGAGATAACGACATTTGAATTAACCCAGATTTCACCATTAAACCGTTCACAAAGACAGTCAACCTTTAAAGCATTTACAAATTCTCTGTCTGTTATTACAGGGCCTCCTGGAACGGGAAAATCGCAGGTAGTTCTCAACATTCTGGCTAATGCCTTTGAAAAAAATCAATCTGTTTTATTCGCAAGTAAGAACAACAAAGCGGTTGATGTGGTGTGTGAACGTATTATCGATTTGGTTGGTTTTCCAATCAACCTTAGGCTTGGTGCAAGAACAGACCAACGCAACTATACCCAAGAATTCTTAGACCTATTAGATAAAGTCCTCGCTGGTGGAGATAAGGATTCAGTAGAAACGAGCTACACACGAGCAAAAAGATATTATGAAGAACAGAGGGCAAACTATTTTAATCTCCTGGGTCAGTTGGAAAACCTTGTACAAAATAGGAATAGAATTGATGAATTAGACCAGTCATCAAAATATTATGAGGACCACATTGAAAAAACCATTTTATCAAAGGCACAAGAGGTAAGTTATAGAAAGTCTGATTTTATAGAACGTGCTCAAAAAGAACTTGAACTACTGAAATCCGATAAATGGCCTTTGGTGTATAAATTTATGATGCTTTTTACAAAAATGTACCCGTATAAAAAACTCCATGGTTTGTGTGTCGCTTCAAATAATTTGATAGGACAATTGCTTGAATTACCTGAGGAAGTTATACCTTCTTTGACTATTTATTCAGAATTTCTTAGACAGGCTAACCAAATATATGAATACATAAAATTATATGCTGAGATTACCGAATTGAGAAAGCTGGTTGCTGACGCTGATGTTAATGCTTTGTCAGTAAACGTTGAGAAGATAGAAACTGAGTATATCCGTTCCTGCCAAAAATACTTGGAGGCATTGGGTCGACACCGGATACTCAATCTGTCTGAACAGGAAAGGAAGGACTTAACTAATTACTCTGCGATAGTTCAACATTTGGCAGGTGGGGTTCCGGGAAATAAGGCTTATGCAAAATTAAAAGAACAACAGGAGAAACTTTTTGAAAGGGTATCCAAAGTGTTACCTGTTTGGTCAATCACCAACCTTTCTACTGGAGGCCATTTTCCCTTTGGGCCATGTATCTTTGATCTTGTGGTTATTGATGAGGCATCTCAATCTGACATAGCATCAGCATTGCCACTACTTTTTAGGGCAAAAAAGGCGATTATTATTGGTGATCCATTTCAGCTAAGACATATATCAAATATTAGACAACAACAAGATAACCATCTTATGGAAAAACATGGCCTTCTCGTTGAGGATAGCTTAAGATTTTCTTACTCTTCCCAATCACTCTATGATTGTTCCCGGGGTACAGTCGGTGAAAACAATGTGACACTTCTGAATGAACATTATCGAAGCCATTTCAGTATTATAGAATTTTCAAATCGCA
>PGYS01000237.1 GCA_002839795.1 Ignavibacteriae bacterium HGW-Ignavibacteriae-3
TTTAAAATGGAAAAATATAAAATTAAAGATGCAATTTTTGAGATGATGAGTTTAGCGAGAGCTTGTAATAAATATTTTAATGATTCGGAACCGTGGATAAGCTCTAAAAAGAATAAAGAACAATGCGCAACAACCATTAATATATGTCTCAACACTATTTATACACTTGCTGAAGTTTTTGAGCCGGTCATTCCATTTTCAAGCAAAAAGATTTTTGATATGTTAAGCGCAAAGTCAATAAATTGGGATAAATGCGGAGGTGAGAATTTGAAACCCGGTCATAAACTAAATCAGCCGGAAATTCTGTTTGCGAAGATCGAAGATAAAACTATTGAGGAGCAGGTCAATAAACTTCCCATAGCGGATGATGTCCCTGCGGAATTGTCTGAAGAAATAACAATTGACGAATTCAAGCGAATTAAATTACGTGTCGCGACAATTATTTCAGCGGAAAATGTAAAAAAAAGCGATAAGCTTCTTAAACTTCAGATCGATTTAGGATCGGAGAAGCGGCAGCTTGTTGCCGGAATTGCAAAAAGTTATTCTCCGGAAGAATTGGTCGGAAAAAGAGTTTTAATTGTTGCTAATCTAAAAGCGGCAAAGTTATTCGGTATAGAATCGCAGGGAATGATTCTCGCGCTTGATACTCACGAAGAGGGAAAAGTAAAATTAATTGAGATTGATGAATCTATCAATCTTGGCACGACCGCTAAATAAAATTTTTCAATTACTCGTTTAATAAAGATCTGATTTTTCAGATCGTTAGATATTATTAACAATTTTTAATAATAATAATTTATTTGTCATTTCGATCACGGCGAAGCCGGGAGAGAAATCTTTCAATTTTATAAGATTTCTCAGTCGTTCCTGATCTCGATTCTGAAAAACATCGGGACTCCCTCGAAATGACATCAGCGAACTCAGGGAAATCTGAAAAATAACTTGAGTTCCATTCAAAAGATCATCCATAGTGACAAAACCAATATCAGCAAGAAATAAAACGATCCGGCTTACGAAGAGTGAGATTACTCTGTTTTCTAAAAGGATTATTACACTCAATGATGCAGCCAAGGTCAGGGATATCTCAAACAAAACTGTTAATCAGGATCTCTTCTCGGCAATAAATTATCTTCCCAAAAAATTTGTTGATCTACTGATCATAGATCCGCCCTATAATCTGTATAAGAAATTCAACACAAACTCTTTCAGAGTAAAATCCATTTATGACTATGCCGAATGGATAGAAAGTTTTATAACCGGTTTGAAGAAAATATTGAAACCGACAGCTTCGATTTATTTCTGCGGAGACTGGCATACATCAATCTCAATTCCTCTTGTTCTGGAAAAACATTTCATAATAAGGAACAGGATAACCTGGGAGCGGGAAAAAGGGCGGGGCGCAAAAAGCAACTGGAAGAACAGTTCGGAAGATATCTGGTTTTGCACCCTATCCGATAAATTCACATTCAATACTGATGCGGTTAAACTTAAGAGAAAAGTGCTTGCCCCGTACCGTGATTTAAACGGGGATCCAAAGGACTGGCAGGCAAATTCCGAAGGCGATTTCAGACTGACTCATCCCTCGAATATCTGGAACGATATATCGGTTCCTTTCTGGTCAATGCCGGAGAATACTGAACATCCGACTCAGAAGCCG
>PGYS01000238.1 GCA_002839795.1 Ignavibacteriae bacterium HGW-Ignavibacteriae-3
ATATTCCGTCCTTCTAACTTTGGTTCCTTTACAACCTTGGCAATTTCTTCGGTATGTTTGATTATACGGTCCAATAATTCTCTTCCTAAATCTAAATAATCGTTTTTCTCTATTTTTTCCAACAAATCTCGGAATTTTATCTCTGCATTATAATAGTTGGTAATCCCATTTGAATAAATATATATCTTTTCTTTCAATCTCAGCGATGTTAATTCTGATTTTTTAATTGCAGTTATTTTTGGTTTCATGGAGAATTTTTTCAACTTATCACTTCTAGATATTTTACTAAGCCGTTGTGTTATTTTGACGTCGTTTGTTCTCGAATCTAGAACAAAAAAGAATTTGGCGTCATGTTCTCGATCACCATCTGAAGCGATAACGCCTAAAATGTGCTTTGTAGCTTCAATTCCATCTTCTTTCTTTAGTTCCTTTAACAGCGATACGGGATATTTCAGTATCCTCAACTTCTTTATCGTTTCTTCAAGATGGTTTCTTTCTCTTTCTTTGTCCCGTCTTTTTTTCTCATTTTGCTTCCAGTTTTCTTCAAAGAACGGAAGGACGGTTTTAAAATACATTTCTCTATAATCTTTGTTCAAATCGAATCCTATTGCATTTCTTTTCATAACTGTGGCTTGAGCAAGTACGGAGCCCGATCCTGCAAAAGGATCTATGACAACATCGTTTTCATCAGTAGTTAAAAGTAGGATTTTTTCAACCAATTCTGGAGGAAAAGGACAGAAATGCCTGACCCATGATTTGCCCCAGCCTTGTATTGGTATCGGGATTGTCCAGACCCGGGATGGGACTTTACCCTTTGGATTGTACCTCTCAGGGTATTTTACCCACCATTTCTTCAGGTTTAATTCTCTCAACCTGTCAACGTTGTATTTGAAATGTGTTTTATTTTTAGTGAAGAATAAAACATACTCAAAAATATTTCTTAATTTACCCTTGCTTGACCATGGCAAAGTTTTGTCCTTCTGCCAGATTATTACATCTTGTAGGAAAAAACTCTCCTCCTTTAGTCTATTCGCTAAATCAAAGGGAAGCAACTTGATGTTTCCGTATTGTTTAAAACTGTCTGCGACAACCCAAAGAGAACCGTTTTCTTTCAAAACGTCTTTACATTTCTTAAAAACAGTCATGAGGTCTTCAATGTATTCATCATATTTTTGTCCGAAACCTATTTGATTTTTCACTTCATAATCTTTCAAGTTCCAATATGGCGGAGAAGTTATTATGACATCCACAAGACGCCCTTTGATTATCTCATCTAAGTTTCTTGAATCCCCTATATGATAATCGTATGGATTGGACATCTTGTTACTCCCTCTCATGAAAATGCCACAATTAGGTATCGTTTATGCCTTAAAGGATCTTTGGATCTGTTCTTTCGGCGATTTTTACTCCAGAAATTTGAGGGAGATGTTTTGGGAGAAACCACCCCGCTAATTTGATTTGTTTTACTGCAAAAAATAAAATCAAAATGAGAGGAAAAAGAGAATAAGCCGCGCCCTATTTCTTGTCCTTATCCACTTCATAATCCGCATCGTAATACGTCTTCTTTCCTTCTCCGCCCGCGTCTTCCTGCGATTCGCTTCCGTCGGTTGGCTTCCCGCGCCATTCCTTCTTTTGCGCTCCCTGCTGC
>PGYS01000108.1 GCA_002839795.1 Ignavibacteriae bacterium HGW-Ignavibacteriae-3
ATTTTTGCACCCGAAGCCACAAATACAGATTTATGCAGTTCAGGGAATAAATCTTTATATGGAAATAATTTTATTTCTTTTGTCATTCTGATATTTACTTTGAGAGACCGCTCAATTTTTCAGCTTCGCCAAAAAGAGAAATCGCTTTTTGAAACTGGCGATCCGATTTGAGTAAAGCCATGTACCAGCCCGTATTTTTATACATATCACGCGCGACGAATGCCTTCAGCCTCGTGCGGATAGACTCTTTATCAACCGAGTAGCCTTTCGGCTCATATTTTACTTTCTGGGATTCTGCAAATTTGATAAAGCTCTGCATCTGATTTTCATCAAACTCAAATTCATCAATAAATTTTTTAATGTTATCCTGATATTGCTTTCTCAATTGATCGCCCGATTTGTCAAGATAGTTCCTTACAAAGAGATAATAAACATTATTCTTTCTCAATTCAACAGAGTAATTTGAGAGGAATCCAGATTCTACGATGTAATCGGGTGTAATTCCCCCGCCGCCATAAACAGTTCTTCCATTTTTCGTTTTAAATTTGACCTTTGCCGAATCTTTTTCATTTTTATGATCCAGATTCATTTCATCATTTTCCCTTCGAGTCATTACTTCTTCATAATATTTCTTTTTGTCGGTGTAGTCTCTCTGAATCTGTCTTCCCGACGGCGTAAAATATTTCGCAATTGTAATTCTGACAGCAGAGCCGTCTTCCAGCTGAACGGATTTCTGGACCAGTCCTTTGCCGAAAGTAGTTTCCCCTACAATCAAACCCCTATCCCAATCCTGAACGGCACCTGCGACAATTTCGCTCGCCGAGGCTGAGCCGCGATTGACCAAAATGATTAAAGGTAATTTTTCATAAGGATAAGTTTTTTCAGCGACGTATTCTTCATCATATTTTTTAACTCTCGCCTTATTATAAACTATCATCTTATTACCGTCGATAAAAAAATCCGAGACTAATGCTGCCTGAAATTCATATCCGCCGGGATTATTCCTGAGATCAAGCACAATTTTTCTCATTCCTTTTGCATATAATTCATTTAGGGCCCGTTCCATTTCACTTGCTGAAGTTTCGGAAAATTTTGTCAGACTTAAATACGCCGTCGAATTATCAATCATGAAAGAGGCCTCGACAGAATATAAATTTATTTTATCCCGTACAATTTTATAATTTATTGTACTTTTTAAAGAGGGGCGGAATATTGTCAGTTCCACGGCATCTCCTTTTTTGCCTCTCAATTTTTTAAGTACATCCTGATTATTCCACCCTATGCAGCTTTTACCTTCAATCTTTACTATCCTGTCTCCGGAAATTATACCAAGCGCCTCACTTGGACCTCCGGTAATAGGAGACACCACAGTAATCGTGTCTCTCAGGATTTGAAATTCAACACCTATACCGTCAAAGTTTCCCCTGAAAGATTCTTCATCCAAAATCTGGTCCTGTCTGGAGATGTAAACCGTGTGAGGATCAAGTTCACTAAACATTCCCTTTATAGCATTTTCAACTAATTTTTCCGATTTAACGGAATCCACATAATAATTCTCTGTGAATCCTAATACCTCGTTTAATTTCTCAATCTGAATTTTATTCCCGGAGAAAGAAAGATAGTTGCTCATACGTATGCCGAGATAAATTCCTAAAATCAAAACGAGTAAAAAGTAAGGAATCAGGTTAAGATATTTTTTCATTGTCATCCTTATTTTTGCGGTCTCATCTGAGGAAATAAAATCACATCCCTGATTGAAGGCTGATTCGTAAGAAGCATTATTAAACGGTCAATTCCAACTCCAAGACCCGCAGTCGGAGGCATACCATATTCTAAGGCCCGGACAAAATCCTCATCTATCTGGTGGGCTTCTTCATCGCCTTCCTCTTTCATTTTAGCCTGATCCTCAAAACGGCTGCGCTGATCTATGGGATCATTTAACTCGCTGAAGGCATTACAAATTTCCCTTCCAAGTACAAATCCTTCGAAGCGTTCCACTAATCCCTCTTGACTTCTATGCTTTTTAGCTAAAGGTGATAACTCCACGGGGTAATCTGTAACAAAAGTCGGCTGAATAAGTTCCGCCTGGACAGTTACCTCAAAGAGTAAGTCGATTAATTTACCCTTGCTCTCCCCGCCTTCCATATCTACGTGTTTAGTCTTAAGAATTTTTATCAGTTCTTCATTGGAGGCGGCAAGAACGTCAATTCCAACTCTTTTTTTCAATTCATCCACCATAGAGATTCTTTGCCACGGAGGATTAAAATTTATTTTATTTCCTTCAATTACAAATTCAGTTTTGCCAAATACATTTTTGCATAAGTCGGCAATCATATTTTCAAAAAACTCCATCATCCAGAAATAATCCTTATAGGCAACGTACAATTCGAGCATAGTAAACTCAGGATTGTGAGTTTTATCCATTCCCTCATTTCTAAAATCTTTTGATATTTCATACACACCGTCGAATCCGCCGACTATGAGACGCTTAAGATAAAGTTCATCGGCAATTCTGAGATATAGATCTATGTCAAGGGCGTTATGGTGAGTAA
This sequence comes from Ignavibacteriae bacterium HGW-Ignavibacteriae-3, assembly GCA_002839795.1. Taxonomy (GTDB): domain Bacteria; phylum Bacteroidota; class Ignavibacteria; order Ignavibacteriales; family Melioribacteraceae; genus Fen-1258. The sequence continues at coordinate 2,553 of PGYS01000108.1, forward strand.
CAAAGGGGCGCGCTGTCGCACCGCCGTAAAGCGATTGAAGTATGGGCGTTTCCACCTCCAGTAAACCATTCTGATCAAGATATTTTCTTATTTCGGTTACAATTTTTGAACGCATTCTAAATACTTCTTTAACATCCGCATTTAAAATCAGATCAAGATAACGCTGGCGGTAACGAAGTTCCTTGTCAGAAAACTGATCGTGAATAACTTTGTTCCCCTGTTCATCGGTGGATTCTTTTGGAATCGGTATCGGGCGGATTGATTTTGTAAGTACGGTAAATGATTTGGCATGAACCGAAATCTCTCCTGTTTTGGTTTTGAAAACAAATCCTTCAATACCTATAATATCTCCTATATCACAAAGTTTAAACACATCATAATTCTCTCCAATATCATCTTTTTTAAGATAGATTTGAATTCTCCCCTTATTATCCTGAACATGCGCAAAAGAGGCTTTGCCCATTCTTCTTATTGCCATAATTCTTCCGGCAATTTTCACATCCTTATTTTCAAGCAGTTCAAAATTATTTTTTATATTCTTGGAGTAATTGTTAATGTCATAATTATACGCGAAAGGAAGAATTCCTTTAGCTAAAATTGCCTTAAGTTCCTCATGACGATGCTGAATGAGCAGATTATAATCCTGTTCCTGATTGCTGCCAGAATTCGACGGCTGATTTAAATTATCCAACTTACCTCCAGATTTCTCTTATTCAGAGAATGTTAGTTTCTTGTAAAATTTACGAGACGGTTACAGACATTATCTTCAATGTAGTTAGCCAGCGCCGAAGGAGCCAAATAATTGTTGACGATAATCGAAAATGCAATCTGTTCACCGCTTAGAGTTTTAAGATATCCCGATAAAGAAGAGACATTGTTATTATAACCTGCTTTAGCTCTTACATTGTTTTCGGCTGATGTTTTTTTCATTCTGTTGATCAAAGTTCCGTCTACACCGCCAATCGGCAGGGATTCATAAAATTTACTAAACTCATCAGTCTTGTACATAAATGATAACAGATTCACAATTTGCCGAGGTGTTACCAGGTCCAGCAGAGATAATCCCGATCCATCCGCCATAACCATATTCTCAGTGTTAATTCCCATAGTATTAAAGAGTTCCTGTGAAGCTTTAACTCCATTTTCAATGGATCCGAAATTATAAATTTCCAATCCAATTGTTTTTAACAATTGTTCCGCATAAAAATTATTGCTGTTTTTATTCAATTCCTTAATAATCTTTTTTAAAGGAACAGATTTATGCACATAAACAGGAGTAAGATCATCAGAAATAATATTTTTCTCATATGAATTAAGATTTATAGTATTTCCGCGAACAACAATTCCTTTTCTTTCAAAAACTTCCCGGAGAACCGTGAGAAAAAACATCGTAGGATCAGTAATCGATACATTTTCTTGAATCGGATTTGAGTCGCTCCTGACAACACCTTTTACTTCTATGTGGTTCGTTCCGCGCAATCTCTTTACCGATATTCTTGTTTCTCCGGATTCATTCAGAGTCCCAACTTTAGGTATAAGGGTAACAAATTTAGTATAGGGAATAAGAGTAACCTTAGCCGGGAAATTAGCTTCTCCCGGTTCAATTTTAACAGTGATATTATTATCGTTGTAACTGAGCGCTCCGGAAGGCGCTGCGAACCATTCGGATTCATAGTCCCACATCCAACCTCTGCCGTAACCAATGTCATCAAAAGCGGAATCATCGCCTACAATATTCCCGTTAATAATCCATATTCCCTTAGCTTTTAATGTATCCGCCCATTTTTCAAATATTTTTGTAGGATACCCCTCATCAAACCTGTTTGAGAGTGACGGATCCCCGGACCCCTGAATTATAAGATCTCCTTTTAATACTCCTCTATCAAGATCACCGTTGATTAATAGATGAGTTTCGTACGAGAATTCGGGACCAAGAAGCAAAAGTGCCGCAGAACTTGTAAATAATTTCATATCGGATGCAGGCGAAAACAGTTTATCTGCATTTCTTTTGTAAAGGACTTCACCTGTCTTAAGAGATTTTACGAGTACTCCCCACGTAGCGCCGCTAAAATTCGGATCGTTAAAATAATCATCAAGCTGTTCCCGTAATTCTGCAAGAGGATTCAGATTCGGAACGATTTTTTTTTCATTCAGCGAATCCTTCTGCTGCGAATAAATTAACGGGGCCGCAAAAAGTATAATCAGAAAGAATTTATTTGCCATAAGTCTCATAAACTTTTTTTATCTCCTGGCGAGATAAGATTCTATAACTGCCTACGGGAATTCCCTTCACATCGAGTCCGCCGTAATTAGTTCTCTCCAATCGGTCGACAAAATACCCGAGAGCGGAGAACATATTCTTAACAAAATGGTTCCTTCCCTCAACGGCAGTTACCATAACCTTATTCCGTTCACCCTTACCGGTGAATGAGATATCAATAAACCGGCTTTTTTTTCTGTCAAGAATAATTCCCTTAATCAATTTAAGTCTGTCTTCCTCATCCAACGGTTTGTGAAGCGAGACTTTATATTCGCGAGGTATTTTATGACTGGGGTGAGTGAGGAAGTTCGTAAAATCCCCGTCATTCGTAAGTAGCAATACACCTGTAGTATCATAATCCAATCTTCCAACAGGAAATATTTTAATTCTTGTTTCAATCAAATCAAGAACTGTTTTTCTTCCCTTCTCATCGTCTGTTGATGTGATATAACCTTTCGGTTTATTCAGAAGAAAGTAAACTTTCTTTTCAGGTTTAATTCTCTCACCGTCGAATTGGATTATATCTTTATCGGGATCAACAGTGCAGGCAAGATCAATGACAATACTCCCGTTAACGGATATTCTTGCCTCTCTAATAAATTCTTCGGCTTTTCTTCGTGACGCCAATCCGCACTCGGAAAGGTATCTATTCAATCGTGTTTTCATCTTCAGGCTCTGGTTCAAGTTCGTTATCCGTTTCAAGTTCTGATTGAGATTCTTCCTCTTCAGCTTTTTCTTCAATGCCGCTCATCATGATGCGGCGTTTCTGTTCTATAAAGTCCTCGTCCTTCATTATTTCTTCTATCTCGCGAGGTTTGGGAAGATCTCCAATTGATCTCAATCCGAAATACTTTAAGAATTCCTCGGTAGTAACATAAAGCAGCGGCCGGCCTACCGTTTCCGCACGTCCGCTGATAGTAACAAGATTTTTTTCAAGAAGTGTGTTAAGGGTATAATCCGAATTCACACCTCGTATAGATTCAAGCTCCGGTTTTGTCAACGGTTGTTTGTACGCAACAATAGCTAAAGTCTCCAATGATGCCTGACTTAGTCTTCTTTTTGTCTTTTCCGTAGACAGATAACCGACATACTTTGCGTGATCAGGTTTTGTGGCATGAACAAAGCCGTGGGCAATCTTCAGAATAGTAAACGCATTTCCGTTCTGTTCATATCTGGTATTTAATTCATCGACGGTTTTCTCCACGTCCGCATCTGTAATATCGGAGTCTGATCCGTCGAGCGCTTTAATCGCCGCGACAATATCGCCCGGTGGTATTGGGTCATCGGAGGCAAATATTAACGCTTCTATTACTGAATTATAAATGCTATCCATTATTTATTCCGTAAATGAAAAAATCGTTTAGGGTTACTGATTCTCTTAATCCAATAGTTCCCGACTTTACCATTTCGAGCATTGCGATAAAAGTAACAACTATTCTGACCCGGTCGCGCATTTCAAGCATAAGGTCAAGAAAACTAACACTATTTTTATCTTTCAATTTAGCAGCAAGGTAATTCATCTGTTCATCTATGGAAACGTTCCACTTTTTGATATGATGAATTGGTTCCGCAGGACGGTCCATAAGAGCTTTCTTAAATGCCTTTATGAGATCGTATATGGTAATATTTTTCAAGAGTGTTTCGAAGTCATTCGGCGCCTGTTTTGAGTCCTCTTCGTAATTTCCGCGGTAATTGAATTTGCGCATGTTGGATTCCATAAAACTCATTTCTTCTGACATCTCTTTATATCTCTTATATTCGAGCAGAGCTTTAACAAGATCGGCGCGGGGATCAATCTCCTCCCCTTTTTCGTCAATATCCTTTGGAAGGAGCATCTTAACTTTAATCTGCATCAGCGTGGCTGCCATCAGTATAAAATCACCCGCAACTTCAAGATCAAGCTGTTCAAGAAGGTGCAGATAGGTCATAAATTCCTTTGTAATTTTTGAAATGGGAATATCATAGATATCCAATTCATCCCTCTTCAGGAAAAAAAGAAGCAAATCAAGAGGGCCTTCGAATTCATGTAACCTGATTTTATACACATTAACCTATAGTCATTTTTTGATGAACTTCATCCATCGTCTGCTTTGCCACCAATCCGGCCTTTGATTCACCGTCGTGAAGAATATCAATTACTTTATTTAAGTCATTCTCATAAGTTTTTCTTTTTTCAAGAATTGGAGCAAGTATTTCATTAATTTTTGAAGCGCATCTCAACTTACAATCTACACAACCAAGCACACCGCTTCTGCAATCAGCTTCAATCTCCGGAATATCCTGAGGATTAAATTTTTTATGATATGTAAAGACAAGACACACTTCCGGTCTGCCCAGATCATTTTTTCTGAGTTTTTGAGGGTCAGTAACTGCCTTCCGGAGTTTCTGAGTAACAATCTCAGGTCCATCAGACAAAAGGATTGTATTTCCTACTGATTTACTCATCCGCTGTCCGTCCAACCCGGGGAGTCTGGCAAAACTTGTAATCTTTCCTTCCGGTTCCGGAAATACTGGTGAATCGGGAGAATACTGAGTATTGAATTTTCTGGCAATTTCGCGAGTAATTTCTATATGCGGAAGCTGATCTTCTCCAACCGGAACGACTTCTCCTTTATATAACAGGATGTCCGCCGCCTGCAATACAGGATAACCGAGATGACCGTAAACAAGATTTTCGATATTCAGATCACGTACCTGCTCTTTCAGAGTAGGATTGCGCTCCAATCTGGCTTTAGTAATAAGCATCGAAAAAATTAAAAAAAGTTCAGTATGCTCTTTAATTTTGGATTGACGGAACATAGGCGATTTCTCGGGATCCAAACCCGCCGCAAGCCAATCCGTAACCATTTCGATGGTATTAGAATATATTTCATCAGTTGAGAGATCTGTTGTTAAAACATGATAATCCGCAACCAGATGATAATTTTGATATTCATCCTGCAAAGCGATCCAATTTTCAAGCGCACCGAGATAATTTCCAAGATGCAATTTACCGGTTGGACGCATACCGCTGAGTATTCTTTTCTTTGCCATAGTCCGAGAATTTTATTGAGTCTAAATATAGATGTGCAAAAATAATGAAAAAATAATTGAGATTACGATTGAAAGAGATACTGTTTCCAGGTGTCTTCCAAACGGCCCGCATTATTTCTAATGAACATGATATGGTTAGGTGCGTAAGGTTTTATTTTCAGTTTAAGTTTGGCTTCTTCAGCCGTTCGATTACCTTTCCTGTTATTACAGGGCAGACAGGCCGCTACAAGATTTTCCCAAGTGTCATCTCCCCCTTTTGATCTGGGAACAATATGGTCAATTGTTAAGGGTAAATCACCTCTGCCACAGTAGGCACATTTATGACCATCTCTTTTTAAAATATTTCTTCTTGTTAGAATAATTTTTTTATAAGGAACTTTGATATAATCGTTCAATCGGACAACACTTGGCCACGGGAATGACCTTGAAACGGAATTGATCTGTTTCTTATCATTATTTACAACTAATTCAGCTTTTCCGAGAATAATAAGTATTATGGCTTTTTTTACATTGCAGATAGTGAGAGGTTCATAACTTTGATTTAGGAGAAGAACTCTTGCATTTAGTGATCCATTTGTTCCATATTTCCGTTCGAAGACTTACCTCCGTAAACAAACCGGTTTTATGTTTTAGCCGTTTAAGGATTATAATTACTCCATTAACGTAGCAAATATCGTAATTAGATTGGAATAAAAAAAGTCTAAAAACCGTTTTTTTGGATAATTCCCCCTGCAAGGAGATACCCCTGTTCATCATATAAAACCATCGACTGGCCGGGAGTAACAGCATTTTTAGGCTCTTCAAATTTTATCTTAATGAGATCTGCATTTGATTCAAGAACAACCGCCTTTGCCGCTCTATCACTGTAGCGAATCTTGCCGAATACAATTTCTCCCGCTTTCAAATCTGATCTGCTCACATAATTAATATCATTGGCTATACATATTGATTCAAGAAGTTCTTGCTTATCCGCAATCTCAACCGTATTTGCTTCCGGATCAATATTTTTAACGTAAACGGGTTTGCCAAGTGTTACCCCAAGTCCCTTCCTTTGTCCGACCGTATAAAATGGAATTCCCCGGTGTTCCCCGACTTTTTCTCCATGATATAAAAGATCACCGCCCTTAATTTTGCCCACGATATCCGGTGCGCGTTCTTTTAAAAATCTTTCATAATTATCATCGGCAACGAAACAGATTTCCTGACTGTCAGGTTTATTTGCTGTTTTCAATCCAAATTCAGCGGCAAGATTTCTCACTTCCTCTTTTGTATATCCACCGAGCGGAAATAATGTTCTTCTGAGACTCTCCTGAGTAAGACCCCAAAGCGCATAGGTTTGGTCTTTCCTCTGATCTGTTGAGTACTTCAGCGAGTAACGGTCCATTGTATTATTTTTTTCAACGACGGCATAATGACCAGTCGCAACATATTTTGCATCAAGATCATCCGCTTTTTTAAGAAGTTCCTCCCACTTTATTTTCCTATTGCAGACTACACAAGGATTAGGAGTTCTGCCATTGACATATTCATCAACGAAATTTTCAATTACTGCTTCTTCAAATGCTTTTGTGAAATCCACAGTATAATGAGGAATTCCGAAGGAAGTGGCAACATTCTTTGCATCAAAAATGGCATCGAGAGAGCAGCATCCGGATTCATGTTTGGGAGCACCGCCTACCTCCATAAATCCCCAGGTCTTCATGGTTATACCTATCACATCATATCCCTGTTTGTGCAAAAGAGCAGCGGCCACAGAGGAATCCACGCCACCGCTCATAGCGACAATTACGCGATTTTCGTTCAATTATATTTCCTTTCAATTCAGCTTTATACTCTAACAACAAAAATAGAGAATAAGTTTACTCCGTAAAACAGGATGATTAACGATCCAAAATTAATAATTAAATTATGCTTAATGGAATCAGCGGCTCAACAGCTAATCTTGTGAGGATGAGAGAATTGCAACACATGTAACATAATTTTCTGAATGACTCATTGAAATGTTTATATTCTTGCCTGTATTCAGATAATCCTTAAGAGAGCCGTAAAATTTGACTTTCGGAAGACCGTTTACCTCATTAAATATTTCAATATCCTGCCAGCTGTATACTTTTTCTGAATCCGACGAGAGGGCTTTGTAGATCGCTTCCTTTGCCGCAAATCTTGCCGCCAGATGCTGATATTTATTCGGCTTTGATATCGAATAATCCAATTCGGTTTGAGTATAGATTTTGTTCAGGAACGAATCCCCGAATTCATCAATACTCTGCTTGATACGTTCGATCTCAATTATGTCTATACCAATTCCAAGTACCATTACCATCCTGCCGCTTTTCCGAATCCCCGTGGATCTGATGACCCTCTGAGCAAATTCGTTTTTTTGTCTATTAGAATTCCCTCAAGCCGTCCCAAAGAACTAACCTTCTTCAAATTGTAACCAAGCGAGACAAGTTCTTCAAGAACGGTATCAGACAATGTATTCTCCTCGTACTCAATCCGATCAGGAAGCCACTGATGATGTATTTTGGGAGAAGCAATGGCTTCATTAATTGTCATTTTAAAATCTATTACATTTAAAATCGATTGCAGAACGGATGTTATGATTGTGGAACCGCCCGGCGAACCTATAACCATATACGGATTCTCCCCTTCCAGAATGATTGTCGGGGTCATTGAACTCAGCATTCTCTTCATAGGCTGAATTGAATTAGCTGCGCTGCCGATCAAGCCAAATTGATTGGGAGTTCCAGGTTTTGCGCTGAAATCATCCATTTCGTTATTCAACAAAAATCCCAACCCATCTACAACGATTTTATTCCCATATCCGCCATTAATCGTATAAGTTGTGCTCACGGCATTTCCTGATTCATCCGCAACGGAGAAATGTGTTGTTTCTTCTTTTTCTCTGTGCAATGGAATTACGCCGGGTTTAATTTTATCTGATGACAGCGCATATGGACCAATCTGATTTATTATCTCATCTGTTCTTTTTTCTGAAAGGAGAAAATCAACCGGCACATTATAAAAAAGGGGATCGCCCATGTGTTCGGAACGATCGGCATAAACATGTTTCATTACTTCGGCAAGCAGATGAATGTAACTGCTGCTGTTATGAATTTCTTTCGAGAGCGGATATTTTTCAAGAACATTGAGCGCCTCGACGAGACAGATTCCGCCGGATGAGGGTGGAGGCATTGATATGATCTCATATCCTCTGTAATAGCCAACCAATGGTTCGCGTTCAACAACCTCATAACCGGCCAAGTCTTTTAAAGTAAAAAATCCGCCATGTCTATTTGACTGATCTATAAATTTTACTGCGATTTCGCCTTTGTAAAAATTATCTTCTCCTCCGTCACGAATTAATCGTAAGGTGTTGGCAAGATCTTTCTGAATAAATAAATCGCCTTCTATAAATTTTTTACCACCGTTTGTAAATATTTTCCTTGAAGATTCTATTTTCAGAAAATCTTCATGATAGTAATTTATTGAGTGAGCCATCTTTTCACTTAAGATAAATCCATTTTCGGCTAAATCGATTGCGGGTTGAATCACATCTCTCAACCGCATAGTGCCATATTTGTTCAACGCATAGACTAATCCTGCTACAGTTCCAGGGACACCGGAAGAAGTCCAACCTCTCTGACTCAGTTCCGGCAAAAAATTTCCCAGAGTATCTAAATACATCTTGGAAAAAGCCGCAAGCGGCGCAGTCTCTCTGAAATCAATGGCGGTATTTTTCCCATTTGGAAGATGAAT
>PGYS01000239.1 GCA_002839795.1 Ignavibacteriae bacterium HGW-Ignavibacteriae-3
GACAATAGCAAAATAAATCCGGCTTTAGATGAAACTCTTGCCGATATGAAAGCCGGCGAAAAGAGAATGGTCATTGCTCCTTCCGAAGTCGCCTATGGTCTCAGCGGCTTTTATGCAAGGTCTATCCCCGGAAAAAAACGTTTTGTAATTCCCCCTGGCACATCTCTGATCTATGAAATTGAAGTAATAGAGATTAAATAACCCGCAATACGGCTGACGGGAGTGTCCCGTCAGCTTCCCCGGATAAACAAGGTAATTTATAACGCTGAATTTCCTTTCCGGTTTTTCTGTATTATTCAAAATTCACATTATTATGCAGCATCATGTCGCTTCACCGGGGAAATGTGACAACTCCGTTCACGGATTATTTAATGAATTGAAATGTTCGGAATAATTAATTAAAATCAAACGGACGGTTAACGCAGGCCCGTTAATTGCATTAAAATAAATCGGGGACGAAAATGAAAACTAGTTCATTAATCAATTTCCTTTTTGCCGTAAGCATAACACTAAGTTCGTGCAGCGACAAATCGATCGGTCCCATTGTCGAACCGCCGAGGGAATTAACCGTTATGGAAAAGCGGCTTGTTAATTCCGCGGGCGACTTTTCTTTTAAGCTGTTCAAAAAGATTTCCGATGCTGAACCGGCCGCCAATCTTTTTGTCTCGCCATTAAGCATTTCTGTGGCATTGGGAATGACTTTGAACGGGGCCGAGGGAACAACTTATGATGATATGAGATCTACACTCGCTCTGGATTCATTTACAAATGATCAGGCAAATGAAGCGTATCGATCTCTTATCGCGCTTCTAAGCGGGATTGATCCAAAAGTTACAATGAAAATAGCTAACTCAATCTGGTATGATAAAGATTACACCTTCAAGGCAGACTTTATAGAGACGAACAAAAAGTTTTTCAATGCTTCTGTGAATGCCTTGAACTTCAAAGATCCCGCAACTGTAGCGGTAATCAATAATTGGGTTAAGACGGCTACAAATGATAAGATAGATAAAATTGTTGAACAGATTTCACCGGAAACAATTATGTATCTGATCAATGCGGTCTATTTCAAAGGGACATGGAAGCAACAGTTCGACCAGAATAAAACAAAGGATGATTTCTTTACTACCCAAACCGGTAATAGGGTTGCGATAAAAATGATGGAACTGGAAACGGATATTTCCACTTACACAAATGAATTGTTCGCGGCTGTCGATTTACCCTACGGAATTGGTGCGTTCAGTATGACGTTGTTCCTTCCAAATAATGGTAAAAATCTTCAGGAAGTAATCTCTTTTTTAACGCGGGAAAAATTCGATTCAGTGATTGATAAACTTACCGGTTCTAAAAAGAATTTGTTTCTGCCCCGTTTTAAACTTGAATACAAGATAAAATTAAATGATGTGCTAAAAGCATTGGGAATGGAGATCGCATTTGATGCCAGCAAAGCAAATTTTAAAAAACTCTACGATGGACTGGGTAATGCATACATAAGCAGTGTGGATCACAAAACTTTTGTTGATGTGAACGAAGAAGGTACCGAGGCAGCCGCTGTTACTTCAGTTTCCGTTGGTGTTACGTCTATCGGGGGTAATATTATTAGATTTGACAGGCCGTTTTTGTTCATGATACG
>PGYS01000240.1 GCA_002839795.1 Ignavibacteriae bacterium HGW-Ignavibacteriae-3
TCCCAGATTATAAATCTGCAAAAAAAGCATGTCAAAATTAAGAAGGAACACTTTATGAAAATAAAAGAAATCATTATTTTAATGTTATCGCCAGTTTTAGGATTTCTTGCTTTTATAATTCCTGAACTGTTTGGAAAAAGCCTGTATCTGAGAGAAATATTTACCCTGTCGTTTATTGGCGATGTTTACGAAAACATAATTTTGATTCCATCAGTAGCACTATTAATAGTTGTTGGCATTGCTCTTGGATTTATTAGGCCGCGCTTGTGGTTTATTTCAGGGGTATTAACAATTATTGCTTTTCCCATAGCATCTTTGTTTGAAATGATTATCTCTCCAACATCACACAACCTCTGGCCAATTGAATTCGTAATTTATTGTATTTTTACTATTCCGGCAACGCTTGGTGCTTATGTAGGCAAAACAGCGAAATTTCGACTTTGATAGAAGGAATAACCGCAATTCACGGGGACAGTATATTTAATTATTAAACAATTAACTGGCAATAAAATAGACGGAAGAAAGATAGAAGGGTAGCAGGCATCCGATGGATTCCTCCATTGATTGACAAAGTAGAAACTTCGAGAATTCCTGGGACAGTATACTTAATTATTAAGGGAGAGAAGCCGTTTTCTAAAGATTTTTCATGGCCAGAATAGCAAGAATAGTAGTGCCGAAAATACCGCATCATATTACGAAAAGAGGTCATCTTTAATGAAAGATGAGAAGAAAGACACTGCCAACTTATTAACGTACCCATTATTAACTTGAAAATACATTTATAATCAAAATAACCAGAAACCCAGGGGGCAAGATGATACCGTCTAGATTAAAAAACAGATTATTATTCATTGGAGCAATAATTGTTTTTCTTTTTACGCTGTGTCTTCCTTCATACTCCGGGGCAAGTAATTACAGCTACGATAATGGAAATCGTCTGATCCGTGTGAATTACGAAACCGGAGCAAGGATAGAGTATGCCTACGACGAATCAGGCAACCGGATTACCACCAACTCAACAACGTCTACTTCACTCCAGGTAACAGTGAAGAGTGACTCCCAGAATACTTTGCCGGGAGTCAAGCTCTATCTGTTTAATGAAGCCGGAAGCTATCTGGGCATGACCCAGGTAACCAACGCAGCGGGTGTGGCTGCATTCGAAGTTTCCGCTGGAAAATACAAAGTTCGGGCGGATTACCTGGGCTACCAGTTCTGGAGCGATGTTGCGAATTTCCCGGCGACATCAGATTTGACGATTTTAATACCCTTAATGGATGTGGAAGTTGATGTCACAACGGCAAATGACGATGCTGAAGGCGTTAAGGTTTATTTATTTACCCCCTCAGGAAGTTATTTAGGAGTTTATTCGGTTACCGACAGTAACGGCAGTGTAACTTTCAAGCTACCCGTGGGCGGCAGTTACAAGGTAAGAGCCGACATTATGGGCAACCAGTATTGGAGCAATGTTCTTCTAGTGTCAGGCGGCGGTGCAAATAATTTAGCTGTGACGGCTGGCGGCGGCACGCTGCAGGTTAATATCTTAAAAGCGGCAGATAATCCCTTAACCGGAGTTAGGGCTTATCTCTTTAATCAAAATGGTTCCTACCTAGGTAGTAATCAAACGGCTG
>PGYS01000109.1 GCA_002839795.1 Ignavibacteriae bacterium HGW-Ignavibacteriae-3
CCGTACCTCCGCCCGAGCTATAACTGAATCTCTCCGCTTTTTCTGTTTCAAGCACCGGATTTCCAATCACAGTCAGTTTTTCGCTGAACACAAAGAGCACTGAATTGTTTTCAAAATGATAAGACAAAATTGTGGGCCCAAGTTTATTTTCAGGATCCCATTTACTATCAAATGCCCAAAGTGGTGAGATGTTTTCAGGCGTGGGTATTTCCTTTGAAGGGTTATAATTATTTTTAATCCATTCCAAATCATCACCAGAGTATTTACAATTAAAGAAATAATATCTCGGACCCCAGTTAAATGGCCGGTTTCTTGATGAATCCTCATAAGTAACCCTGTAGATTGGTTTTGAACTCATGTTTTGCGAAAAGGAACAACCAATCAAAAAGAATTGGGCTTCATAGTGATGTCTTCCCAATTCAAAACTTTTCACACCGTCGAATGTTGAATTAATTATTACAAACTTTTGATTAACATTATCAGCGCCCGAGTGCCAGATCGAAGCGGTTTGCTTCAGTTCATAAAAATTAGAATCCCGAATAAAACACCAGCCGCGCGGGCAGACAAAATCAACCGCTCCTTCAAAGTAACAATTTGCATGATAGTACATCCCAGTCTTATAATCCCATAGAGCAACAGTATCCCCGCCCTTGCTTTTTATGCTGCAATTCAGAATTATTGTTCGGGTCCCGGTCCCGTAAAGTGCAAATGCGTGAGGTCCGATTTCGGGCTGTGTATTCTCAACTGTAATGTTCTCTAAAATAAAATCATCGCCTGTTAAATTTATAACCGAAGGTCCAATGGAATCCTTATTCGCGATCCAATCAGATCTTAATTGCGAATATTGAAGAATGGTTTTGTCTCTACTCTCTCCTTTCAATGTAATAAAATCCTGGTCTATTTTTATCTTCTCATTATAGACACCATTCCTGACAAATATTTCAGTCCTTTGATTGTTAAATGTTGGCAATGATTGTATAGCGGCTGTGATAGTTGAATAATCACCCGACCCATCAGCAGCAACAGTAATAAATCTTTTCTCTTGAGCATGAGAATATCCAGTCCGGATCAGACACAAGACCATCAAAAATAAAAACGTAAAATTGTTCTTACATAAATTAATCAAGATCATAGTAATCAACACTTATTCAACAATTAGCGCATTTTTATTAACATTCTCATCGAACTGTGTCTTAAGCTTAATTTCCACAGAGTTTATTCCCTTCAGAATAATATTTTTTGTATTCTCTCCTTCCAGACTTAAAATTATATCATTATTGCCACCGGGGATGAGATTATTAAATGTTACATTTTTACTCTGGCATATTTTTACAACCGGAGATGTTGTTATAATTTTCGTGTTAGTTATTTTAATTCCATCTGCATCAAAGATGGAGATACCGCGGTCAGCTTTCATCACAACATTATCAATTTCGATCCCCGTAATAGCCATTTCCGGTAGTCCCTGAATAACAATCGCATTTTTTGCGCCGTCGCAATAAATATTTTTCAAATAAATATTTCTGAAGATCGGTGTACCTTCGTTAACTTCAACAGCTTTTGCCGCTTTCGATTTTTCAGATGCGGGAGCATCATCGGTCGGCGAAAATCCGCCATAAAACATATTGAAACTGAGCGCGTCGGTTGGAATGTCTTTCATGAAGATGTTGCTTACCCAAATATTTTCGACAATTCCGCCGCGGCTGCGGTTGCTTTTAAATCTTAAACCTATGTCAGTACCAATAAAATTACAATTGTCAATTTTTATATTTCTAACCCCTCCTGACATTTCGCTGCCGATTGTGAAACCGCCGTGAGCATGATAAACGATGCAATCCTGAATCACTACATTTTCTGTTGGTCTTCCACGGTTTCTCCCCTCGGCATCTTTTCCTGATTTCATGCACATCGCATCATCACCGACATCAAACTTGCAGTTATATATAAGTACATTTTTACAAGATTCAAGATCAATTCCATCTCCATTCTGAGAATACCATGGATTGCGCACAGTAACATTTGAGACTATCACATTTTCGCAAAGAAGCGGATGAAGATTCCACGCTGGGGAATTCTGAAATGTAACACCATCAAGCCAAACATTTTTACATTCGATGAAGCTCAGCAGCACCGGTCTGAAGAAAACTTTATACTTTTCTGCTTCACCAAGTGTTAATTTTTTGTTTTCTTTTTTGAGTTCTTCGGCAACTTCCAAATATTCCATTGCTTCTTTAGTCGGCCACCAGGCATCACCTTTCTTGTCTATCACACCACCGGATTTTACAAGATCCTTCCATTGACCTTCTGTAAGTTTACTCTTTTTAACAAATCTCCATACTTCTCCGGCACCGTCTATAAGTCCGTATCCGGTAATCGCGATATTATTCAGATTTCTGCCCATAATAGGTGATGTGCATCTAAACTGATTGGTCCCTTCCCAATTACTTTCGATAAGCGGATAATCATCGTAGTTTTTAGTGAATTGAATATGCGCTCCTATTTCAAGATGAAGATTAATATTATTCTTAAAATGGATTGGACCTGTTAACCAGATTCCCGCCGGGACAATCACCTTTCCGCCGCCTGCGCTAGCACATTTCTCTATGGCTTCGGCAAATGCATCCGTGTTTAACGTCATTCCATCGCCTACTGCGCCAAATTCCTTAATATTGAAATTATTATCCTGAAATATTGGTGCAGCAAGTGCGTTCATTTTGAACGGAAGATTTTTGAAGTGCTTTCGAAAATCGGGACTTTCATTTTTCTGGGCAATAAGATTTACAGTAGCCAATAGGAATATCATTACAATGAATAAATTGATTTTACTTTTCATTCAAGTCACCTTGGTTTATCTAACTTTTTTTGATTTTTCCAAAAGCCATTCGAAAAGATTTTTAGCAGCCTTGTAATTTTCATATTCAATCGGAAGTTTTCTGTTATCGATATACTCGTTGTAGATCCATGGATCTCCAACCGCAAACACAAATCCATTTCCATATTTTGAAGCGGCCATTATTACATCGCCATTGTCAATAAGAATCGGTTCAGCCGGCGGATTCAGCTTGAAAGTAGAAATCTCTTTTAGATAAATTTGTTTTACTCCCTCAAAGATCGGATGATTGGGAAATTTATCGAATTTGCCTTTGTAGAATTCCGTACCACTTAATTTATTTCGGCTCACTTCATTAAAATGAATTCCAAATTTCTCCGAAAGATTATTGAAATGCTCAAACTCACAATTTCCGAAATCGTTTCCCATAAGCACCAAAACACCGCCGTCATTCACCCACTTCACAATCTCAGAGATTGATACGTCGTCAATATAATTCGGCAAAGTCGTTTCCTTCGGTGTATCCGGATCAACAATTATGTACATACTAATTCTTTTCAGTTCATCGTAGGTTGGTGCTTCCGACATTTCATATATTCCAGCACCTATATTTTCTATCATATTTCCGACTTCGTAAAATCCCGAGTTCTCTTTATCTTCCCAGGTATAATGGAACTGCACCTCATTTCCATCCTTGTTTTTTCTGAATTCCCGATTAAAATAATAATCGAGGCCAACAATTTTACCCTCTGCTTTTTGTGAAAACAGTTCGCCCATTTTAAGATATTGTATTAAAGGTAAATTCAATTCCTTTATGCCTTCAACAACAAACTTTGCCGCTACAATAGCCCCGGTGCGAGTAAAATGAGTATTGTCATTAATTCCATTAAGGGCGCTCTTATAAATACCAGGCCTGATATGAAGAAATATTTCTTTGGTTTTTTCCTCGCCGAGTTGAGCAAAGAGTTCCAAACTTTTTTTATGAACGTCAATCAGCGGAATATTCATTTCCGTGGCAACTTCCCGGACAACAGCAGGATATTCTCCATGCTGATCGATAAAATTTCCTTGAGTGTCAAATTTTCTTCTATTAACAGGGGTTAGCAGAATTGGAACGGCGCCTTTCTCGCGGGTATCTTTGATATATCCGATCAGATTTTCTTTGTAAGACGTTCGTGCATCGGCGCATCGTGAAGTATCAGATACTTTTGAATCGTTGTGCCCGAATTGAATAAAGACATAGTCACCGGGTTTCAATTTTTCAGAAATTGATTTCCATAATCCCTGATCGCGAAAACTTTTTGTGCTTCTCCCATTCTTAGCATGATTTTCAATCACTACGCCATCGGTAAAGAAGTTCGGGAATACCTGCCCCCATCCTCTTTCAGGATTGTCATCCAACGGCTTATCCGCGCAAGTTGAATCTCCTATTAAATAAATATTTGTCTTCTCCTGCAGAATGAAATTAAGAGAAAATAACGCTATTGATAGCACTAGAATTCTGATAATATTTTTTTGCATGTTGTTATCTGATATTTAGTAAAAATTATTTACGGACAAAAATTTATTTAAGAATTTTTCCTCTTTCCAATTCAATTGCACTTAGCAAAAAGGCGCCATATCCTTTGTAGTCATTAGTACGTTGTTTTTCACTCATATAATATTCAAAAGTGCCGTCACGGTAAGGTTCACCTCCAAGCCCGGCTCCCTGACAAATGTTGTGAAGATTTATTATGCCTTTCTCATCGATTGTCACAAATTCTTTGACCATTCCATCAAATGATTCTTTTGCGTACGTAAGAAATTTTTTATTCAGATACCCTTTATTCGCACCTTTGGCAAACGCATAAGTAAACATTGCTGAACCTGACGCTTCAAGATAATTGGGGGCTCTATCCGGAAGATCAAGTATCTGATACCACACTTTGGATTTCTGATCTCTGAATTTTATGAGCACTTCACTCATCTCTTTCAGTTGATCAACTAACATAGCTCTCTTCGGGTGATTCTTAGGAACAAAATCGAGTACATCAACAAGAGCCATCATGTACCAACCGATTCCTCTACCCCAGAAATGCGCTGATAGTCCCGTTTCCTTGTCCGCCCACTTCTGTGATTTGCTTTCATCCCACGCATGATATAGAAGTCCTGTCTTTTGATCTTTTGTTTTTTCATAGATCAATTCGAATTGATGCGTTATATCATCAAAATCTTTTGAATTGTTGAACATTGTTGAATATTCAGAATAAAATGGTTCGCCCATGTAAAGACCGTCGAGCCACATTTGATAAGGATAGATTTTCTTATGCCAAAAACCATTTGAGATGGTCCTGGGGTGTCCGGCTAATTGCTTACGGAGAGAATCGGCAGCGATTTTATATTTTACTTTCTTTGTCATTTGGTAAGTAAATAATAATGCCCGGCCGGGGCCTATCTGATCGATATTGTACTCGGAAATTTTATATGTCGTAATCGAACCGTCTTCCTGTACATTCTGATCAAGATTCCGTTTAATGTATTCAAAATATTTTTTGTCTTTGGTTAATAAATACATTTGTCTCATCGAGTTCAGCATAAGCCCCTGCTCATAATTCCATTTTTGTTTTGTCGGGTCCGGATCGTATACAATAAACTTTGGATTTCTTTCAAGAAATGATTCAGCTATTCTGATTGACCATTTTTTTTCTTTCCCAGAATCCGTTTCCGTAGCAACGATTTTACCGAGGCTTGCTGAACAAAATGAAATAACTAGCACCGTAATAATTATTGAAGATATTTTGTCTCTCATATTTCACCATTTATTGTATTAACATTTTTCGTTTTTACTTTTTTTGGAAAAGGGCAACCAATCAATTCAGGAATAACCGGTATTAGAGCCGATGCCCGGTGCAGAAGAAAACAATCCCGCTTCAGCTGCAGCCTCCCTTACCTTTTTGATGATTAATTCATTACGGAACGGCTTATAATTTATACCATCAATGATATAACGAAAATAACAAATTACTTTTGGAATGATATCAATATCGTTTCAGGCTTTACATAACGTTAAAAATATTTTATAGCTTTTTCGATTGAATAAACAGATAAAAAAAATTTAAAAAAAAGCCCGGTCTTTGTAACCGAGCTTTCATTCCAGCGCGAAATTACTTCATCAATATCATTTTCTTGGCAATATTAACATTCTGACCAGTTAACTTATAGATATAAACTCCCGAGGTTAATTTGCTTGCATCAAAATCGGTTTTATAATTGCCTATGGAAAGTTCACCGTTCAGAAGGATGGCTATTTCCTGACCCAACATATTATAAACTTTTAGAGTGTAATTGCCCGCCTTTGGAACCGAGAATTCAATCTTTGTAGTAGGATTGAACGGGTTTGGATAGTTCTGTGCCAAAGTAAACTCGGTAGGGAGAATATTATTATCCTTTTCAACACTTACAGGCTGTTTTCCGTTCCACCAGTAAAGTGAACCGACTCTACCGCCGGTCGTAGATCCGTTATAAGCAATCGAACTGGTATTATATCTGCAATCCATTGTATCTGTGAAATACTTATAAGGCCTGCGATCCATGTCATCAACTAAATAGCTATAATTCGTAACCGTCTTAGAATAATTTCCTTTTGTTGGACTTATATAATAATTCAGCAGTTTTGTCATTAGAGCGGGAGCGTTTGTTAATGATAGATCGGAAACCTTAGTGAATGCCTGATTGGCAAAGAAACCCAGACGGTTCTTTATATGCTGAGAAAGAGGCGAACCTTCGCTGTGACGCGGATTTGCCGTGAAGAAACTCTGACCTGCAGGAGTAATCCTATAATAATTATTTTTCACTGTCCATACAGTTGTGTCATTAGGGGCTGTAAAAATCCATGGCATACGAGGATTGCCATTTGTGTATGTTTCACCCGTATTATTAAATTCAACACCTCGAACCAGATCCAACGAATCCTGTCCCAAAGCATATGCATCAACAAATAAATTATTCGTTATCTGCACACTCTTGCCAACATTTCCTAAAGAAAGCACACCGTGAAAACCCATTCCATTTACAAATGTATTCTGATCAATTCGGCAGTAATTTAAGATACCGGTAACTGTATTGCCCGCAGCAAGATTCAAATGGCGGATTATACGGTCCTGTGAATTGACGAACGTACTATTGGTGAGTATCAAAGAATCACATGAGACTTCACGTATGTCGATAGCTTTCCCGGCCCCGAAGTTAGATGTTGTCAACGAACCCATGTTTGCAATAGTAGTGTTCGTGACTTTTATTAATTTAGATCCGCTTCCCGTTCTAATATGATTTCCATTAACATTTGTCAGCAAGCAATCATCAATAATGATCCTGGAACCGACCCCGGTTGTATTAATCAATCCACCTTGAACGTTCGTAATTTCAGCTGGTGTTGGTTCGAAGATTCCAGAAATTGCAATGTTTGTAAATTCAACATTTGCTCCATTCAACACAACAAAATTTCCTGGCGGTCTTGTTGGATTCGATCCTGTTCCGGTCGGATATAAGTAAATTATCGGCTTTGCTCCTTTGGGTGCTCTGATTCGTAATGTATTCTTGTTGCCGTTGAGAGTCAGGATCTCAGTACTGAGATAAATTTGTCCATTAGCCAATTCGTAAATTCTGTTGGTGGAAAGAATACCAGGATTAGCTGTTGTATCAGCTCTTATTTGTGCAATAATAAATGAGTCAGCATTGCCATCATATGGTTTGAGCTGCTTAACGTTCTGACCAATAGTATAAGACGTACTGACCAATAACAGAATAATTAAAAATGACAGTTTCTTTTTGTACATTATCTACCTCCTAATTAATGAATGTTCAATTATTTTTCTGCAGTTAAGAAATAGCTTTAGAAAGATTGCTCTTCCGTTTTTTTACAGGGTCAACTTTACACCAAAGTCCGCGGTCAATCCATACAGTTCGCTTGTGTTTAATATCTTATATTTATTTACGCGATTGTCAATTAATCTATCCTCCTTAATATTTGAGAGATTGCTAACATTAAGAATAAGAGACAGGTAATCAAAAAGAACTTGTTTTAGCGCGAGATCAAATCTTGTGTAACCGCTAACGACAGCATCGCTCCTTCCGCTCGGGGAATACGATCTGACATACTCAGCTTGGTTGTACATTGAGATACGGGCAGAAAATCCGCCTATGTCATAACCAAGAGATATGTTTCCGTAAAACCTTGGCTGATCTTCCAACTGTTGTTTTCTCTCAACAGCCCTCTCTACATATTTTGGGGTTTTCGGGAAAGGCGGAGGCAAGACCTGAACTAATACTGTATCGATTACAGAACGTATAAGCCAGGTTTCGGATTTTACAAAAGAAGCATTGTAACTCAATACAATATTTTTCAGCAAACCCGGCAGAAACATAAAATTAATCTGATGTTCAAATTCAAAACCCCAAACTTTCGTTGGTTTTGGTGAATTATACGGTGCAGTTAACTGATATGTTTGGGTTAGAGGAAAGAGCGTTTTCGCCCTTAAACCCAGACTTTCAATCATGGTATTTCCAGCAGTATTGAACTGATTCAACATATGATACATATCATCTATCTCTTTATAGAAGGCAGATATGGAAATTAATCCTATGTCATTTCCATAAAAAGAAGTATTAATCTCATAATTCCATGCTTTAGCCGTTTTCAAATAAGGATTACCCAGAATAAGTTGCCTGTCAGATCCGACTAAAGAAGGGCGCCAGGCAAAATAGGTATTCAGTCTCATTGTGAAATCAGGTCTTGCCAATGATTTGTAGGTAGCAAGACGAATGTTCAAAAAATCAGTCGCCTTAATGTTCAAATGGAAATTCGGAAGCACGATTGTTTCTGTGTAGGAAGAAGTGGTGTCTCTGGTGTTATCACCAGGTACCGGGAACCCGGTAAAATCGACTTTTGAATATTTGTTCTTATAATTGTTCGTCTCTGATTCAATCCGGACGCCCGCCAGGAAAGTTATTGATTGGCCGACATTCAGAGTATTCATTAAGTAACCAGCTGTTACAGATTCCGTAATATTATAAGAATAAGCATTAACTGAAGGATCGCTATAATATTCTTTTGCAATTCCATTTTTATCAACACCATTCTTATTGATCTCATACCACTGGCGCAGCTTTTCTTTGTTAAGTAGCGGATAAAGTTTATACAGATCATACATGTTTCTGGATTGAGGAGAAGCGTCAAGAAACTCATTTAATGATAAGGTATTAATAAGATTGTTGGCCTGATAACGTTTAAAGAAATTTTCAAAATATGTGTTATTCAAATCCTTTGCTTTTATGGTACCATCAGCCAACCTTTCATATGGTCTCCAATAGCCGAGATAGTAAGGGGAGTACAATTCCGAGTTTGCGTTGGTTCGGGTTTTTGATTTATAATTTGCACCCGCCTTCAATTCACCTGATAGCTGGTTTCCAAAAGCATAGTTGTAGATTGCATTTAAAAAGGCAGTCTTATCCTTATCGAGGTTATTCTGAGTTCTGTAATAACCGTTATATAACGTTGAACTTGCAAAATTATTCCAAGCAAACGGAATGATATTTTCGGGATTTGTTTTTACTCTGGGAGTATTGGTTTTCATTCCGGAAGTAGTTGTTGATGATTCCAGAAAATCAAGTTCATAATCATACGGGTACTTGGCGACAGATTGAGCAAATGATAGCCCCCAATTAACTTTAAGATCCAAGAGATTATTTTCTCCCGTTAAGGCAGTATTAAATGTGCTAATTTCCTGTTCCCTATCTCGGAAAGAATATGTAACTGATCCGCCCGTTCCACCGCCCGCAGGATAATCTCTGGAGTGCAATAAAAAATCTCTTTTTGTGCTATTAAATACGGTATTCAATTTTATGGTCCCATAATCAGGAGTTTCATAATCCAGCAATAGACTGAAACCATTTCTTTTTCTAATCTCGTCCGTAAATTCAAGTGTAAAATTGTTAATCACATAATCTGTTTGATTTACGATGGACTGGTCATAGTCGAGATCTATTCTTTCATTACTTCTAATTTTTTGTTCGGTATTGCCTGTAAGCTGGATGCCCAGCAAATTGTCGAAAAATCTTTCTCCGTATTTGAAGGAAAAATCATATTGCTTGAATGATTCCATTAAATTATTGTAGTTGCCCTTTCCGATTACATTTAGTTCTCTCATAGACGGAGCTTTTTTTGTGACAAGATTTACACTGCCTGCGATGCCTTCGGCATCCTTATCGGATGTTAGGGCTTTAAATAACTCAATGCCGGCCAGAGAACTTTGAGATATAGTGGAAAGATCCAATCCCCTTCCTGTAGCGTCGGTGGATGCAATTTTTATTCCGTCTATAGTAAAACTTGTGAATTTATCGCTGAGGCCGCGCAAGATAATTCTGTTTGCCTCTCCACCCGATCTTATAATAGAAACACCCGGAAGACGTCCTATTGCTTCAGCCGCATTGACATCGGGCAATTCCTGTATCTTCTGCTCCGAAACCACATTCACAATGGTATTGGAATTTATCTGCTGATTAATAGCGGCCGCTTGTCCCAATGCCTGAGCGGAAACCAGAATTTCCTTCCCCTGAACAACATCAGCGACGAGTTTTATATTCAGAGTAATTATCTCACCAGAATTAATGGTCACAGATATTTCTTTAGACTTATACCCCACATATGAGATTCTTATCCTTCGGGAACCTACCGGTATTTTTAGAATCTGGAATTTGCCTTCGATATTTACAGCGTCACCCAGGGAGGTACCTACAACAAAAACGCTTGATCCGATTAATGGTTCATTTGTGAGAGAGTCAGTCACAACCCCGCGAAGTGTTCCCTGTCCGAAAATACTTGTTGAGAAAAAAATTACTGCCAAGGCTATAATTAATCTAACACGGCTCATGTTCATAAATTTGATCCTTCAATTGACTTTCAAAATATTATTAAGAGAATATTTTTCTGAAACTGCTTAGTATATTTTAAGCTGATAAAAGTTAACGATTCATATTCATAAACAGATATTTAGTTACAGCTTCATAAATAATTCAGGTCCAAGAAATGTTTCATAAGTGTAATAAGTATTAAAAGAGTTTACTCGGTAGACAAAGTAAAGCAAGGAAATCTTAACAATCGGTTGAAAACTGGGCATATGTTTAACCGTTTACTTTATCGCTTACGTAATTTGCCTACAAATTTAGAAAATGTCAAGAATTAATTTTAACTCCGGCCATTATTGTCAAATTGACTGTAAATAAATTTATTTGGGTTCTTTTTTCAGTTAGACAGTATAATTTTGACTGCGTAAATTGACTGGAATTCTAAAGAATCTCACTCATTGGTACTCCGTCCATGTCATCGAATGCCTGATTTTCTCCACCCATTGCCCAAACAAATGAGTAATTACTTGTGCCGGCTGCACTATGAATTGACCAGGCAGGGGATGCTATTGCCTGCTGATTTCTCATGATTACGCTTCTTGTTGAGCGCGGATCACCCATCAAATGAACAACTATATTTTCGTCCTTGATATCAAAATATAAATAGATTTCAGAACGGCGCGGATGAGTATGAGGAGGCATAGTGTTCCAGACATTCCCTTCGGCAAGTTCCGTAAAACCCATGACAAGCTGGCAGCTCTTAACACCATCAGGATGAATATACCTGGAGAGTTTTCGAACATTTGCCTGAGCCTGAT
>PGYS01000005.1 GCA_002839795.1 Ignavibacteriae bacterium HGW-Ignavibacteriae-3
TGGGAGCGAATATTTCCATTCAGGGCGGAACGGAGTCCATCTCAATTTCGGGCGGCTGCCTGGCAAGCAAACTTAATGAAACATTTGCTCTGGCAAAAGAAATGCTCTTTGAACCGCGGTGGGACACAAATGAATTCGGACTTGTTAAAAGCCAGACAATTCAGGGATTAAAGAGAACGGAGACCGCCCCGACATCAATCGCGCAAAGCGTCTTCAGTAAATTGGTATACGGCCATGATAATATTCTGGCAAACGAGTCCGCGGGCACAATCAGTTCCGTTGAAAGCATTGACATTGATGATCTTAAAAATTATTACAGCAATTATTTCTCGCCATCGGTAGCAAAAGTTATGATTGTTGGCGATATAACAAAAGAAAAAGCCGTAGCGTTATTCAATGGCCTGAAAGACTGGCCGGTTAAAGAAGTTAAAATTCCTGATTTAAAGGTTTCCAGTTCGGCAAAACCGGGAATTTATTTTGTGGATGTACCAAACGCAAAACAATCGCAGGTATTCGCAGGACATTTAGGACCAAGCTACTCATGTCCGGATTATTACAAAGCCGTTGTAATCAACCATCATCTGGGAGGCGATTTCAATGGTATCTTGAATATGATCCTCCGGGAGAAGAAATCATTCACATACGGCGCTCGTTCAAATTTCAGCGGTGCCTCCTATGCCGGACAATTTCTTGCTTCATCAGCGGTTCAGGCCAATTCCACTTTTGAATCAACTCAGATAATCCGTGACGAAATTAAAAAATACATTGATGGGATTTCAAGTGAAGATCTTGAACAAACTAAAAGTACCCTGTTGAAAGGTAATGCAGGTAAATTTGAAACTTTGATGCAGCTTGCCGGGATGCTTCAGCCGGTTGTAATGTATAATCTTCCTTTCGATTATATAAAACAGCGTGAAGCCATAGTTCAGAAAATGACGCCGGAAGAACATACTAAACTGGCTCAGGAATTTATTCGTCTGGATATGCTGATATATCTCATAGTCGGCGATAAAGAAACCCAGTTTGATAAGCTAAAAGAACTTGGTCTCGGAGATCCGGTCTTGCTGGACAAGGACGGAAAACCCGCAACGAAATAAAAGATCATGATTAAGAGCAAGAGCATGAATTATGAGTGCTCTTGCTCAATATTATTTTCACATTTTACATTTTGAATCCTTCCCTGAAAATCTGCATCAAATCACTACATAATTATTTAAGACGGAGAATAAAATGCAGAACCTTATAGAAGGAACAGATTCAAATTTCGCGCAGGAAGTTTTACAATCGGAGACACCGGTATTGGTTGATTTCTGGGCGCCGTGGTGCGGACCGTGCAGAATGGTTGCGCCTGTAGTTGAAGAAATCGCCGAAGAAATGGCGGGAAAATTAAAAGTAGTAAAAGTTAATACAGATGAGAATTTCGGTGTTTCAAATCAGTTCGGAATACGAAGCATTCCAACACTCGGAATTTTCAAAAATGGAAAACTTGTGGACGCGGTAATAGGCGCGGTTCCAAAACAGCATCTTGTTAGTAAAATTACACCTCACTTAGTTAATCCGAATTGATTTTCTTTCAGAGACGTCTTTTACGGCGTCTCTTCTGTTTTCTACTCTCATTACAAGATGACTAATAATATTCTTGTTGCTATTTTGATTTTATTTAAACAAGTTAAGATCAGGGGTGGGGGTAATTTTCAATAAAAAGGGGTATAAAGATGAAAAGTCTATCAAAATCTTCTCTTGCCTTCTTTCGGATTTGGATTGCCTCATTATTGTTTTTCTCTGTTCTCGGTCTGCTCTCTTTTGGTAATCCGGCTATAGATAGAATGGCGGCGATAATGAATGCGCTTTTTTTGGCTTTGCTGTACTCTATAATCTTAACCGCATTCTTGTATACACTTTATCTGTTTATTAGTTTAGTCGCCGATCTGTTTAGAAAAAAGGAGTCCCTGAATAAATAAATATTAGCGGAAGGTAAAAATGAAAAAACTTATCAAACCGGTAATTACATTTATTTCTATTTGGATTATACTGACGATTTCTCAGCTTTTGTTCAGAATGCCGCAGACGAAGGAAATTGCCCGGGATGGGGACAGAAAGATAATACGTGAGTATATGGGTCAGACACACTCAATTTTTGACAACTTAATTGGGAAAATGAGTAGCGCACTAAATGCTACATTAATTCTGATCGCTCTTTACCTGTTCATTCTGCTGATACTGGATGCGGTAAAAAACAGATCGACTGAAAACTGAGCAGTTAAAAACAAAAACCCGGTCTCTTTTGGAGCCGGGTTTTTTAATTATTATAACTCAATTTGAATCAATTATTCTTTTTAAAGTCATTCATGAATTCAACAAGCGCTTCAACTCCCTGTTTGGGGAAAGCATTGTAAATTGACGCGCGGATTCCGCCGACAGAACGGTGTCCTTTCAATCCGCTGAATCCCTTTGCCGATGATTCCTTGATGAATTTCTCCTCCAACTGCTCGTTCGGCAACCTGTAAGTAACATTCATAAGTGACCGGTCTTCTTTAGCGGTAGTACCCTTGTAATATCCGCCGCTTCCGTCGATCGCGGCATAAAGAATATCTGCTTTTTCAACATTGCGTTTGTACATTACATCCAATCCGCCCATATTCAAAAGCCATTTGAAAACCAGTCCGGCAATGTAAATGCCGAATGTGGTTGGAGTGTTGTACATAGTTTCGTTATCAGCATGAACCTTATAATTCATGTATGTATGAAGAGTATCGGATGATCTTTCGAGAAGATCATTTCTTACTATAACGACTGTAACTCCGGCGGGACCAATATTTTTCTGCGCGCCTGCGTAAATTAAACCGTATTTATTCATATCCAGTTTTTTATGAAGAAAATCCGAAGAAGCATCGCAAACAAGAGGAACATTCCCGACTTCCGGCTCAGTTCTAAACTGAGTACCAAAAATTGTGTTGTTAGAAGTAAAATGTACATAGGAAGCATCGGGATCGAGTTTCAGTTCGGATTGTTTGGGAATGCGGTTATAGTTCTCGGCTTTGGTCGTTGCAGCAATATTAACAGTGCCGACACGTTTAGCTTCTTTAACGGATTTCTCCGCCCACGCGCCGGTAACGATGTAATCCGCTTTATTCTTAGGCGGCATTAAATTAAGCGGCACCATGGAAAACTGCAGTGTTGCCCCGCCCTGCAAAAACAATACCGAGAACTTATCATCAACTCCTAAAAGTTTTCTTAAATCCGCATCCGCCTCTTTAATAATCGCGTCGAAAATCTTTCCGCGGTGACTCATTTCCATAACGCTCATACCGGAACCTTTATAGCTGTAAAGATCCTTCTGCGCTTCAAGAAGAACCTCTTCGGGAAGAATTGCCGGTCCGGCGCTCAAATTATAAATTCGTTTTTCCATTTTAATCACTCCGTTTAATCTGTGTTTATCAGTGTTCTATTGCCCTTCTCTTTAAATTGCGTATCAAATAATATGAACCAACAATCCGTCTCTTAATTTCGGTTCAAACCATGTTGATTTAGGCGGCATAGTTTCGCCCGCATCAGAAATATTAATCAAGTCGTCTACAGAAACAGGATATAAAGAGAATGCCGCCGCCGCCTTTTCGCTATCAACCATTTTCTGCAATTCAGCCGTTCCCCTTATCCCCCCGATAAAATCTAGGTTGGTATCCGTCCTCGGGTCTTGAATTCCCAAAACCGGATGAAGAAGATAATTCTGCAGAATACTCACATCCAGTTTATCGCCTACTGTTTTTCCCGGTTTAACATTCTCATTCGGTTTAAGCATGTACCATTTTTTGCCGATGTACATACAAAAAGTTTTAACGGCAGGCGGGTTCGGATTATTGGTTTCTTCAACGGAAAAATTCCCGCCCACTTTATTTAAAAAATCTTCTTTGCTCATATTAAGAGTATGAACGGCGCGGTTATAGGATAGAATCTTCAATTGCTCTGCCGGGAAAAGCACTCCGAGGAAATAATTATATTCTTCATCGCCCGTGTGGTTCGGATTTTTATCCTTCATAACATTCCGCGCGCGTTGTGCGCTCGCGGCGCGGTGATGCCCGTCAGCGATATAAAGGTATTTCACTTTTCCGATCTCATTCATAATTAATTCAGAATATTCCTCCGGAAGAATCCACACTTCATGCTTTATCCCGTCTGCAGACCTGAAATTATAAACCGGATCGGTTTTTTTTATACTATCATTAACAATTTTATCAACTTCGGCAACTGATTTATAAGTAAGAAAAACAGGACCCGTCTGAGCCTCAGTTGTGATTATATGGTTTGTACGGTCATCCTCTTTTACTTTACGCGTCTTTTCATGTTTCTTGATTACATCTTTTTGATAATCATCTACCGAAAATGTAGCGGCAATCCCTATCTGCGAATGAGTCCCCATCGTAAGTTTGTATAAATAGAAATGCGGAACGGAATCCTGAATCATCGGAGCTTCTCTTCTCAGCCGCTCAAAATTTTCTTTGGCTTTCTGATATACATCCGGAGAATAAACGTCGATTTTTTCCTTCATCTCAATTTCGGACCGGGTAACACGTAAAAAATTAATCGGATTTCCCTTGGCCAGCTCAGCGGCTTCTTCTCTGTTAACAACATCATATGGAACGCTGGCAACAAGGTGAGCAACTTCTTCTTCGGGACGGACAGCTTTAAAAGGACGAATGACAGCCATAATTACTCCATAGTTTCAAAAGATTACATTGAAAATTAGCACTTATGGGAACGATTGTAAAATGTAATTGAAGATGAATTGCCGAAAATCGGATTATAATTTGTAAAATCCCCCGGTGCCCGTATAAAAACACGGGCACTGGAAAGTTTAATAATTGCTTTTATTGAAGCAAAGTGATCATGGACGAGAGTTCACTTATTAATTTATCGTCGCTTCCGTCAAAGCCCACGGCTTTGAAGCGGATATTTCCCTCTTTATCAATTATAAATTTGGTGGGAATTCCACTTACTTTGTAGCTTTCGATAACTTTGTTATCATTATCAAGAAGGACATGGAACGTATATTTATTCTGTGTTATAAAATCCTGCGCGTTTTTCTTTTTATCGTCAACATTGTTTTCCCATGTGTTTACAAATAAAAATTTCACATTAGGATCATCAGCGTATTTATTGACCGCTTTCTGCATTCCGGGAAACGAAGCTTTACACGGACCGCACCACGTAGCCCAGAAATCTATAATTACTATTTTGCCTTTCATTTCTGCAAGAGACACACTATTACCGTTAAGATCTGCGAGCGTGAAAGCCGGCGCCGGCTGGCTGATCATTGTTTTTTTAATTTCATCCAGGGCCGATTGATTTGCTTCAGATTCAAGAGCCGCAAGATGTTTAGCAAAACCCGCGTCAGATCCTTTTGTTTTGATATATGCCTCTTTGAAGAGATCTTTCATTGCAGGTGTACTTTTTCCATCTTTAATAAATTTCTCAAGTTCAGATGCTGCCTCTGCAAACTTGCCGTTAGCAACTAACGCCTTTGAGTAGCGTTCATTAACATCGGCGGTATTTCCTCCGTCAAGATTATACGCCTTTTTCATATATTTTAACGCTTCTTCATTATCGCCCAGTTTAAGAAGAATGGCGCCGTAGGTGTCTATAATAGCATAGCCGGAAGCGTTCAGCATTTTCTTGTATTCTTTTTCAGAATAGTAAGGCGGTCTTTTGGCTTCGGATGATGAAGCATCTTTTCCGCTCAATTCAACTCCCTTAGCTGCAATTTCTTTGGCGAGAGGGAGATTCACATTTTTTTCGTACATGGCCCGCGCCAAACTGTTAAACATAGAGCTGGTGGCTTTTTCGTTTTTCTTAATCGCATCGAACGCTGCTTCATACTTTCCTTCTTTAATCAATGCCTGGGAAGGATCCGGGAACAAGTATGCAATATATCTTGAATCGGGAAACTCAGCTTTGAATTTTTCAGATAGTTCGGCTTTTTTTGCCGCGTCTTTAGTTCCATACGCTTCACCGAATTTTATCGACTCCGCCTGCGTTCCTGAAGGATATTTTTCCAGTATTAATGCCTGGGTTTTATCCATTTTATCTTTTTCTTTCATTGTCCTGTAAAGCTGCAATAAAAAAGCCAGATCTTCTTCGCTTTGGGTTAATGTCTGCTCAAAGCCTGCAGCTTCGGTTTTTAAAAATTCCGGAGCTTTCTCTTTATCAACTTTTGTATATGCAGAATAGTACATAAAAAAGATATCTTTTTTAACGGATGGGTTTGCATGGACTTCCTGCTGGAATAGTTTGAATGCTGTTTCAGGATCGGGATCAATTCTGAAAGCCCCGAACCAGCTGATATATCCCGTAGCTAAACCTGAAGACGCGTATTTAACCAACTTGCCGTCATTTCCGTATAGCTGAATCGGGAAACACTTCGAACCGTTGTTATCATGCTCAGTCCCGTCCGTAAAACGAAGAACAACTCCCGCTAATGTATCGGCCGTATCAAAACTTCCAATCCAGTTCGAACCTTCCTTATTCAGGTCATATTCATCTGTGTAGTAGATAGTTTTTCCGTAGGCGTGAACAAGGACGCTGATCTTTTCCGCTTTTTCAATTTTACTTCCGGCAGGGTTATAGGTGATCGTAATTTTTTCACCCGGTTTCGGTTTTTCGGGTGTGAAAGAAAAATTTTTCGATTGCGCGCTGACGCCGGATAAGAATACAAAGAGAAGAATTAACATAGCTGATGATGTGATTTTTTTCATGGTGTTCCTGCTGATTATGATTTGTACCGATAAAAATAATCAGTCCCGGAAGTAAAGACAATAAAAACGGATCAAAAATTCATGTTCAGGTCAAATAAAATTAGCTTTGAATCCTCCGAAGCGGAAATATTTAGAGATTCTTCATCTGTAATTTTAACGGCATCTCCGGGACTAAGTATTTTACCGCCGGCGCTAATTGCGCCCTCAACAAGATGTAGATACAATCCTCTCTCCTTTTTTAGCGGGTGTTTAATTTCTTTTCCTTTTTCAAGATCGGAGAGATAAATTTCCGCATCCTGATTAATAAACAAAGTTCCTTCCTCTTCACTCCCGCTAACAATTTTCAACAGACGGTTATTCTTTTCCTGATGTGAGAATTTTTTCTGATCGTAAGATGGTTCCAATCCCTGCTTAACAGGAATTAACCAGACCTGTAAAAGTTTAAGAATTTCGGTATCCGAAGCATTGAATTCCGAATGTCTAATGCCGCTTCCCGCTGTCATTCTCTGAACTTCGTTAACGGTGATAATTCCATTTCCGCCCGAACTGTCTTTGTGCGCAACTGCTCCTTCGAAAACTATTGTTACAATTTCCATATCACGGTGAGGGTGAGTCGGGAAACCGGCCCCGGGCTGAATAATATCATCATTCATAACACGAAGCGGTCCAAAGTGGGTATTTCCGGGATCGTAATATTCACCGAAAGAGAAACTGTGGTAACTTTCCAGCCAGTCTATTTTTGTTTTACCCCTTTCGCTGCTTTTTCTTAATTCTATCATATTCTTCTTTCTAAAGTTATTATAAATTTATTATTTACGAGCTAGTGATATATGTTTAAAAAATTTTATTTATTCAATCCGGTGCCAAGTTTTTTTAGAAGATCGCCAAGGGTTTTCTGCTCTGAGGCATTCAAGACCGACATGTGCATTGATATTTTCTCGGCATGCTTTATAAACACATCATCAAATAATTTTTTCCCTTCCGCTGTCAGCTGAATATGAATTGCCCTCCGGTCCTCTTTACTGGGAATGCGTTCAACTAATCCGAGCTTTTCAATATTATCGAGGACCAGGGTCATATTTCCCCCGGTAACCAGCATTTTTTCACAAATTTCACCGACTTTCAAAGGACCGAGGTGGCCGATAACTTCTATTACGGCGAACTGCGGCTGAGTAAGCCCAAAAGCTTTGATGCTCTCAGTCGATTTTTTTTCAAAAGATGAATAAGCTCTTGCTAATTTTACCCAAGTGCTTAGCGCAAGATCCAGTTTTTTGCCATATCTTTTTGTTGAATTCATTACTTATGTTACTATCTATAATATTACAGGATTAAAATATGTTTAATAAAATCGGTTGTCAAGTCCTTTAATGAGTGTTAAATTACAAACGGAACTAATTCCGGCTAAAATTGATTTATATTAGTACATGAAGAGAAAATTATGTCCCAAACAGAAGTAAAATATTTCACGCCCCGCGAGGCAAATAATACGCTTCCGCTGGTTCGTCAGATTGTCAAAGATATCCTGAATAACGCATACCAGATAAAAACAATCGCTGAATCACTCGGCGGGCATATTCAAGATAGCGAAGAGATCAAACAGCTTTCCCGGCAGATCGATTCTTTTATTAGAGAATTGAATGAGATCGGATGTTTTTTTAAGGACTGGAATTTTCAAATCGGACTGGTGGATTTTCCGGCGATAATAGATGGCGAAGAGGTTTCTTTATGCTGGAGAAGCGATGAAAATTCAGTTGATTTTTTCCACAGTCTGGAAGATGGTTATGCAGGAAGAAAACCAATTCCCCCCGATTATTTTTAATTTATCCCCTCCCGGCAGAACAAACACAAATTAAATTATTTTGATTTTTCAATTCTGTAAGTATGGGTAATTTCGACAGAGTTCTTCAGCATAGCTGTAACGCTGCAATACGTGTTCAATGACAATTCAATTGCTCTTTCAACGGCTTCTTTCGGAACATCTTCACCGTAAAAAACATATTCGAGATCAATTTTCGTAAATACCTGCGGATGAGTTTCCCGGACTTCTGCCGTAATGTTCATTTCAAATCCGGCAGGATTAATTTTCTTTTTCTGAAGTATAACAGCCACATCGCTTCCTGTACATCCCGCAAGCGCAAGAAGAATCAATTCTTTAGGCCGCGTACCCGCGTCGCTGCCGCCGAAATTCTCCGGACCATCCATCGTTATCCAGTGATTGGAATCGGTTTTCCCGATGAAAGTTATTCCCTTGATCTGTTTGACATAAGCTTTCTTTGCTGCCATAATTTGTTATCCTGTTTAATAATTAACATAAAATTTTTGATTTCATTCATTAGTAATTAGATGTGTATTCATGAGAAAGGATTCCTGATTTATAGTTCAGATTTTTTTACTAATTTAACTTCCGGCCGCAGACTGAACGCTAATATGGATAAAAGATGTAGAACAAGACTGAAAAAGAAAAAAGTATCCACATACCGGCGCTTACGGTTTTTATTCTTCCCGCAACGAACATTGTTAGCGGGTAAACTACAAATCCCGCGGTCATTCCAATTCCCAGATTAAATGTGAAGCTCATCAAAGTCATTGTTATAAAAGTGGGAATCGTTTCAGCAAGATCGTCGAATATAATATGCGATAACGGAGATAACATTAAAAGTCCTACTATAATCAATGCGGAGCCGTATGCATAGGGAGGAATAACTGAAAAAACCGGCGCCAGAAAAAGTGCGCCCAGGAATAATATTGAAGTAACAACAGCTGTCAATCCTGATTTTCCGCCTGCTTCAACACCCGTGGCTGATTCAATATACGCTCCGCATGTGGTAGTGCCCAAAAGTGAACCGGCAACTGTTGCCAAAGCATCGCACATCATCGGCTTTTCAATATCGGGGAGATTTCCATTTTCATCCAGCATTTTTGCTTTGTATCCGAGTCCCAGCAAAGTTCCCATAGTATCAACAAAATCCATTACAAACACTACAAGAATTACGGAAAAGAATCCCCAGCTTAACGCTCCTAAGATATCAAGCTGAAATAAAACAGGACTGATATCCGGGGGCATGCTTACCAATCGATCCGGAAGTTTTGTAACTCCGAATAGAAAACCGAGTATCGTTGTAGCAATAATTCCTATTAGAATTGATCCGTTAATTTTTTTAATCATCAAGACCCCGATCAATAAAAAGGAGAAAATGCCGAGCAGAACGGAAGTTTCACGAAAATCCCCGACATGTACCGGCGCTCCGGCAACACCGACTGTCACTATTCCTGTCTCATTCAATCCGATGAATGTTAAAAACAAACCTATTCCCGCAGCAAATGCAATCTTCAAAGATTCCGGAATAGCATTTGCGAGCCAGCTCCTTATTTTAAAAACTGTCAGCAGGGAGAATAAAACTCCACCTATAAATATTGCTCCCAGCGCCGTCTGCCAGCTGTAATGAAGAACGTTTACAACTGTATAGGCAACAAATGCGTTTTCTCCCATATATGGAGCAATTGCGAAAGGACGTTTGGCATAAACGCCCATGATTAATGTTCCGAAGAAAGCACTTAAAATCGTAGCGACCATCGAGGCGCCAAATGGCATTCCCGCTGCTTCCAATATTTTCGGATTCACTATAATGATGTAAGCCATAGTAACAAATGTGGTTGCGCCGGCAATTATTTCCTGTTTTACCGAAGTACCGAGTTCATCCAATTGAAAATATTTTTTAATCATTTAATCTCCCTGTCGATTTAAGGTGGACGGATGAATTATTTCCGGAATAAATAGAGAATCAGAGACAAGACTAAGCTGATAATTATTGATGTGACTATAGGAAAGTGGAAAGTATAATTCTTCTTTTTAATTATAATATCTCCGGGCAGTCTTCCGAGAAACGGTATTTTGTCCCAGAAAAGAAGCGCAATTCCAAGAATGATCAGAACCGCTCCTCCAAGTATTAAAAATTTTGCAAGTGGTTGAAGTTCATTCATATTAAAGCAGTTTTTTAACCGGAAATAAATATAATAGAATAGAATCGCAGATGCACCCGGCATCTTTTCAAAAATCATTGCAAAATATTTGTTAGATTGCCCGATACATTAACGGAAAAATTTTATGAAAACTATTCTCCCGAGCAGATACGTGGATCTTATCGGATTTCCCATGGATCTTGGTGCCGGCAGGCGCGGAGTTGATATGGGACCTACGGCGCTGCGCATCGCTAATATCGAGAAACGGCTTACAAGCCTGGGGTATACTGTCGCGGATCTGGGGGATGTGTTCATCAAGAATCAGGAGCTGCAGATAATTAAAAATCCAAAGTTGAAATTCCTTAGCGAGATTCTGAGAACTTGTGAACTGCTTGCGCGGCGCGTGGAAAAATCACTTGATCAGAATCATTTTCCCCTTTGCATGGGCGGGGATCACTCAATGGCTATTGGAACTCTTGCGGGGATTTCCGCTTACTGTAAAAAAAACAAGCAGGAACTCGGTTTGATTTGGATTGATGCCCATACAGACCTTAATACGGAGAAAACAACACCTTCGGGAAATATACACGGAATGAGCGTTGCCGCATCGCTGGGGTTAGGAAATAAGCAGCTTACGGAACTTCATGGATTTTCTCCTAAAATAAAACCGGAAAATATTGCTTTTATCGGCATAAGAAGTCTTGATCCGGAGGAGAGAGTACTGATTAAACGCTTGGGCTTAAAAGTTTATACCATGACGGATATTGACCGTAAGGGAATTAATTTTATAATAAATAAAATTTTAAAAGATTTTAAGTCCCGCGTTCAGCATATACATGTAAGTTTTGATGTAGACTGTATTGATCCATTGGAAGCACCCGGCGTAGGAACGCCAGTCAGCGGCGGATTAAGTTACCGCGAGGCACACCTTCTGATGGAAACAATTGCTGAATGCGGATGCATGTCATCACTCGAAGTGGCCGAAGTTAATCCTATTCTTGATACAAGAAACAGGAGCGCTGAAATTACGGCTGAACTTGTGGCATCAAGTATGGGGTTGAGGATATTATAATTTCGGCGTTCATTTAAACGTTCAGCCGGACGATAAATTTTATATTAAAACAATTTTACATTACTAACTCAGCAGCTGCTGATCCGGGATAAAGAAAGATATAATGATGTTTGACGAAAATAATCACCAGTATTCTTCAGAGGAAAATCTCTTTGAGAAAATGGAGAATGTCCAGAATACTCCTCCTGTCCGTAAGTTTCAAAGATCCAAAAGCAACGTTATCCTTACAGGAGTCTGTGCCGGAATCGCTGAATATTTCAATGCTGATGCAGCTAATGTCCGTGTTGTTGCACTCCTGACTCTTCTCTTTGGCGGATGGGGCGCAGCGGCGTATTTTATCGCCGCTGTATTATTGCCCGTTGAAAAAATTCCGAAAGAATTGAGCAGCGAAAAAAAGAAATCGCAAAAAAAAGAAAATTTCCGGACTGTCCTGGGGGGACTGTTGATCCTCACCGGGATTCATTTTGCGTTTGTTTACCTTGGATTCAGAAGCACTGAAAGATTATTTATATTTCCGAACGAGTTTGTTTTTTCAATTATCGCTCTTGCACTGGGTATTTTAATTGCAACAAACTATTTCAACTTTTCATCAGAAGATGCATCATCATTTGAGATAAATCTTTTCCGTTCCCGCAACGACCGCAGGCTGTTGGGAGTGTGCGGGGGATTAAGCCGATACCTGGACATCGACTCTTCCGCTCTTCGAATTATTTTTTTGATAGCCGCTATGCTGACCTTCGGCTTATTCGCTTTAGTCTATTTAACGCTTGGGATATTTATCAACGCAGAACCGGAACAAAAATTTGAATAGTAAAAAAAATATTCTCGGTATATGTTTTCTGATTGTCGGGAT
This sequence comes from Ignavibacteriae bacterium HGW-Ignavibacteriae-3, assembly GCA_002839795.1. Lineage (GTDB taxonomy): Bacteria > Bacteroidota > Ignavibacteria > Ignavibacteriales > Melioribacteraceae > Fen-1258. The sequence continues at coordinate 12,635 of PGYS01000005.1, forward strand.
ATTGGCGATACTTAAATATTTCGGGATTCTTATTATCTCGATTGAACAATTGATGGGTACAGCTTTTATCTGTTATTCCTTGCCGACTGTTTACGTCTCCCTTGGAACGGGACAACGAAATGAACTGGTTCTGGCAACAGTTATTTTTTGCATAGGAGTTGTATACATAGTCAAATCATACTTCGAAATTCTTGACGCAAGAGGAATTGTTTTCACAACAATTTTATTCGGAAGCGGTGCAGTGTTATTTCTTCTGTTTATTGAGAACATGAAAGAAAAAGTCTTTCTAATCTCGGCCGGAACAATGATTTTGCTGAGTTATTTCTCCGCAACAAATTTCAAGGAGTGGGGATTGTTTAAGTATGCCAATAAACTGGGAGATATTTTCGAAATTTTCTGGCCTGTAATTTTGCTGGCGTTCGGCCTCAGTGTCTTTGTTAACCGTAAAAAATAACTGTTAATATCCCCGCGCCCGGACAGGAGTTTCCTGGAATGTTCCCGATAAATAATTTAATGCTGCGGGTGTTGTACCTCCCTCCTTATATTCGATAGTTACCCTGAATAATTCTATCTGCTCTTTCAGGAGTTGTGGGAATGAAGTTAACTTAAAATACTCATCTCCTTTCGGCTGGTACACGCCTAATGAGTAGGTCTGTCCCTTGCTCACAATCCAAACTTGATATGATTGATTTGAGGCAAGGGGCTTTACGTTTTTAAACTGAATTAATCCCTCTTTTTGGCTGAATGAAAGGAGTACACGTGCCGAAGATTTTTCGTTTACATCCGGATTCGTCAGATTGACTACACTTATATCCTTGTAGTTAAAAAATTCAATAAGAGAATTATAATTGGCAATAAAATCATTTGCGTTGCTCATATCAGCTTTAACTGAAGCAATATCCTGCTTAAGACTTTTTATTTCACCGTTCAGTGAATTGATAGAGCTATAAGTGAAATAGCCGAGTATTGTAAATAAAATAATAGTCAGGAGGAGCGCAATCCATCCCGCAGCTCCAGAAGATATTTTTTCCGATTTTTTTTCGACTTCCTTTTCGGTAGTCGGGGGAATCGGTTGCGGAGTGGGAGCAGGAATGGCTTCCAGTCTTTGGGGTTCTTCTTTAATGGTTTTCTGCTTTACAGATTCCGTTTTTATATTTTCCGGTGCTTTAGGAACAGGCATCTTATCAGAACTAAAGGCAGAAATCTGTTCGGGTAAATCAGATTCAACAGGCGGATTCTCGGCAGACTCCTTCGGCGATACGAAATTTAAAGTGTTCTGCTGGGGCGGAGCCTGGGGAACAATCCCGGCTTTAGTAAAAGGGCCCGATTTTATATTTGTGGCAACAGAGCTTCTTTTTCCTTCATGAATCTGTGTTATTATTTCCTCTTTCATCCCTATCAATTTTTTTGCGACCATATCTTTAATTGCGGGATCCGGCTTCTCAAGATCAAGTATAACAGGAAGCATCGAAATAATATTTCGAAGTTCTCCGAGTTCGCCTTCGGGAAGATCTCCGCCGGCGGTAATATAATTTTTAAATTGTATATAATTTTCCCGGTCCATGCATCCCGTAGCGAACGCAGAAATCATTTCATGTATCATTTTATCGGCCATAAAATTATTCCCTGATCAGATAATCTCTTAAACTGTGGAGTGCGGTCATAACTTTTCCCCGGACTGTCTCAACAGGAACATTTAATTTATCTGCGATTTCATCAATTGTATAACCCTCGTAATATGCAAGGTGAAGGACGTATTTTTGGGTATCCGTAAGTTTACCAAGGGATTTTTCAATTTTTGGTTTAATTGTGAACGCGGTATTATAATCCAGGCTGTCCATCTCTTCAGTAAAGCTGGGAAGCACATAATAATCTTCATAATCATCGTTGTACAAATCTGTCGCAGAATTCGCTATGCGTTCACGCCTGAGAGTATCCACGGCTTTATTACGGGCCAGCGTTACAAGCCAGCTGAAAACATTTCCTGTTTTAAAATCAAATTTGGATATTTTCCGCCATATGATCACAAAAACTTCAACAAGTATCTGTTCTGCGATAACCTGATCCGGAGAGATTTTCTTTATAATGGTATATAAAAGAGAAGAATAGCGGTCATATAACTCTTCGAGCGCGCGCGATTCAAACCGTGATATCTCATGCATCAACTCAATATCCGTAAGCTCTTTAAACTTTCCCAACCCGTACTCTTATTATGTGGAATAACCGAATCAAAAGTATAACTACTGAATCAAAATTGCAATTGAATATGAACATCTATTAACGGTTTGGAGGCATTAATTAAGCCGCAGTAAAAGATGCATATTATAGACCTGCTTTACGGAGTGATGCTGATAGCTTGCAGCTATTTTATTATATTTCGCCCCAGGAAAACAAATAGAAAGAGTTATGACATCAACCGAAATTCGAAATCAATTTTTAGATTTTTTTAAAAGCAAAGAACACAGAATTGTCCCTAGCGCCCCTGTAGTTCCATACGATGACCCGACCCTCCTTTTTACGAATGCCGGGATGAATCAATTTAAAGATGTATTTCTCGGAACAGGTTCCCGTGAATACAACCGCGCGGCCGATACGCAAAAATGCATAAGGGTTTCCGGCAAACATAACGATCTCGAAGAAGTCGGACACGATACCTATCATCATACTTTTTTTGAGATGCTCGGCAACTGGTCATTTGGAGACTATTATAAACAAGAAGCCATCAAGTGGGCATGGGAACTTTTAACGGAGGTATGGAAACTGCCTAAAGAAAGATTGTGGGCAACAGTTTATAAAACCGATGATGAGGCTTTAAATTTCTGGAAGAGCGAAACAGATATTAATCCGGATCATATTCTTAAATTTGGCGAGAAAGATAACTTCTGGGAGATGGGAGATACTGGTCCGTGCGGTCCCTGTTCCGAAATTCATATAAACCTGAACGATGATTTAAATGCGGCTCACCTGGTTAATGCCGGTTCGCCATTGTGTATTGAAATCTGGAATCTGGTTTTCATTCAATATAACCGTGACTCTTCGGGAACGCTTCACGAACTTCCCGCAAAACACGTTGATACCGGAATGGGTTTCGAACGCGTATGCGCGGTTCTTCAGAAGAAAAACTCGAATTACGATTCGGATGTGTTTACACCGCTTATAAATGCTATAGCTAAATTATCCGGTGTAAAGTATGATGAGAATTTACCTGCAGATGACAAGTCAACAGTTGGACAAAGCAATATTTCAATGCGCGTAATTGCCGATCACATTAGGACTTTAACTTTTGCCATTGCAGACGGCGCTACCCCGGGAAATGAAGGACGGGGTTATGTTCTGCGCCGGCTGCTGCGGCGCGCCGCCCGTTACGGAAGAAAAATAGATTTGAAGGAGCCGTTTTTATACAAACTCGTTCAGGTGGTAGTTGATAATTTCAGCCATGTCTTTCCGGAAATCTTATCAAACAAATCCAATATTGAAAAGATTATTAAAGCCGAAGAGGAAAGTTTTAACTCGACGCTCGACCGGGGAATTGAATTATTCGACGCTCTCACTAATAAATTAAGAGTGAAGAATGAAAAAATTATTTCCGGCGATGATGTGTTCAAACTTTACGACACATACGGATTCCCGATTGATCTTACCGCGGTTATGGCAAGGGAACAGGGATTTTCGATTGATGAGATCAGATTCAATGAACTGATGGAAGATCAGAAAGAGCGGGCACGTAAATCAACGAAGGATAAAATGGGTTCTGCAAACTTGATACAGTTTTTAAGTAACAGCTCAAACCTGCCAGACTCCGAATTTGTTGGTTATGAAACTTTAGAAACAGAAGCAACTGTATTACGATTGTCAGATGGATTTGTGGTTCTAGATAAAACTCCATTTTACGCTGAATCAGGAGGTCAGGTCGGAGATAGTGGTGTGGTTGATTTTAATGGCGCACTGATACCTATCTCTGATACGATTAAGATTGGAAATATTATAGCTCATAAATATGATGGCAATTTGAGCGATGCATTGGGTAAAAATGTAATTGCGAGAGTTAATAAAAATAGGCGATGGGATATAATGCGCAATCATTCGGCTACACATTTTCTTCACCGCACTTTGAGAGATATTCTCGGTCCGCATGTACAGCAGGCAGGATCGCTCGTTAACCAGGATTACCTGCGTTTCGATTTTACACATTTTGAAAAAGTCAGCCGGGCAGAACTTAAAACTATCGAATCTCTAATCAATGAAAAATTAAGAGAGAACATCCCGATGATTCATCACCGGGACACACCATTTGAAGAAGCGAAAAAGATGGGCGCTTTGATGTTCTTCGGCGATAAATACGGAGACAGGGTAAATGTGGTTCAATTCGGCGATTTCACGGCAGAGTTCTGCGGCGGCACACACGTTAAAAACAGTTCGCAGATCGGTCTATTAAAAATTGTCAGCGAGTCATCCATTGCCAGCGGTGTGCGGAGAATTGAAGCGGTAACAGGCGCGGGAGTGGAAAAGTTAATTGAGAATTTAGAATTGAGAATTGAGAATTCGGAATCGAAGATCAGCGAACTGTATGATGAAAAGAAAAAAATTGAAAAGGAAGTTGCATCACTGCAATTAAAAGAAAAACTCGGGGGTATCGATTCAATAATTTCAAATCCTCTCAGCGTAAATGGAATTAATTTATTTAAAGGAAAAGTTGATGCGTCAAACATGGATGAATTAAAATCCATGGGTGACGAATTACGCGAAAAGATGAACAACGGAGTGGGAGTTCTAATCTCTGAGATTGACGGCAAAGTTGGTATTGTAGCAGTTGTAAGTGATAATTTAATAAAAGAGAAAAATATTCTTGCCGGAAATATTGTTAAGCAGGTTGCTCAGGTGGTAGGAGGAAGCGGCGGCGGTAAACCTCATCTTGCGACTGCCGGAGGAAAAGATGTTTCTAAAATTGGTGAAGCGTTGGAAAATGTTGATAAACTGTTTTAGGTTTCAACTTTTTGCACAGCCTTTTTAAAAATCCGAGCCCGGCTGCTTTCAGACGCCGGGCTTTTTACGTAGAATTTTATTTTATCAAAAGCATTTTTTTAACCGCAGTGTAATTCCCTGCCTGCAACTTGTAATAATAGATACCGGAAGAATATTTTGTCGCGTTAAATTCAATACTATAGATACCCGCATATTGATTTTCATCTACGAGCTTTTCTAATTCCCTTCCAAGCATATCGTAAATTTTTATTACAACTTTGCTCTCAGATGATAAATCGTATTTAATTTTGGTGGAAGGATTAAATGGATTGGGATAATTTTGATGAAGGGCGAAAGAGTTCGGCAACCCCTCTGTATATGAAACTCTTGTAGGATTAAAATCTACCTTTGTCAAACCCCACGAACTTCCGATCCAAAGATTTCCGTTTTTATCAACAACCAAATCATTTACGCAAGTACCCGGAAAAGTATTGCTGTTGTTAAAATAGTTTGTCCATGTGGTGCCGTCATATTTATAAAGCCCTAGGTTGTCGCTAACCTGCCCGCAGAATCCCGTTCCCACCCAAACATCATTATTTCTAAAAGCAATTGAACTAATATGACCGGTTTTCAAATTGCTGTTAGATGGTTTGTAATTGGTCCACGCGGAGCCATTAAATTTTGAGAGCCCGCCGCCAACCCAGTAACCGGTAACCGGATCTTTATCCTGGCACCCAAACCAGATATTTCCGGATGGATCTACAGCAATTGTCTTTACATAGTTGCCGCATAAACCGCCCGCTGTATTTTCTTTAGTATAGGCAGTCCACGTTGATCCATCAAATTTATAAGCGCCGATATTTGTTCCGCACCAGATATTTCCGGCATTATCTTTTGCAATCGACTCAACACTTTTATAATTGTAATTATCTGTAAATGAGTATGGCGACCAATTTGCCGATCCGTTAAATTTAACCACTCCGGAGTTAGAAACGTTTGCATTATTAATCCCGACCCAAATATTTCCAACGTTGTCGGTAGCTACACAATAAGTCCAGTCAGTTAAAATTCCGCTGTTTGCTTTCGCGAAATTGAGCCAGTTAGTGCCGTCAAATTTATAAAGCCCATGACCATTTGTACTGATCCAGATATTGCTGCTAGACACTATTAAGCCGGTCACTGTATTGTCTAGAAGGGGTGAGTTATTTTTATTGTAATTCGTCCAATTATTAATGCCATCAAACTTAACCAGTCCGGAAAAATAAGTACCAATCCAGATGTTTCCGGTAGCATCTGTATCGAGACGTTCCACATTATTGTCGGGTAACATAGCGTTGGTATTTTGATTATTGTACGTTGTCCACTTCGGTGTTTGTGCGTGGAGTGAAAAAGAAATGATAAAAAACAAAATGCCGATCAAAAGATAAAGTTTTTTCATAGCGGCTCCTTTCTCTCTCTGGAGAATTGATATTTGCCCCTGAGCAGCGGAGTAAATGGTGACTGCCCGGAAAATGTTATTTATATATTTAAGCCTATGAATAGGCATAAATAACAAACTAGCGATGAAAATACTTAAGCAACATAAAGAGAAAAATTTAAATTACAAATAACTGATTACCACCGAACGTTTAAGAAAGCTGATGTCAAAATATTTAAAATTAGAACCTGACTGGCAACATTGCTGCAAATATCGGCGAGTTATATAGTAGTGAGGCGTCCTCATGAACGCCTCATTAGGAAAAGTTAATTTATCTGACCGTCAGCATTTTTTTATCTTTTGAAAATCCATAGAAAATCGCGGGAATAACTACAAGGGTTAATATTGCCGAGACGATTAAACCCCCGATAGAAACAACGCCCATCGGAGTTCTCATTTCCTTGCCGGCATCTCCAATTCCAAGAGCCATAGGAAGCATGCCAAGTATCAATGCCAGAGTAGACATGATGATAGGGCGAAGTTTTGTTGGACACGCCTCAATTAACGCATCTTTAATGCTCATATTTTTTTCACGCACCAATTGATTTGCGTAGTCAAGCATCAGCACTGCGTTGTTAACCACAATGCCTACAAGCATAACTATAGCCATAAGAGAAGTTATTCCAAAAGAAATATTGGTGTAATATAATGATGCAAAGACGCCTATCATTGCGAGCGGCAAAGTAATTAATATATAAACCGGCTGAATGAAACTCTCAAGCATTGCGGCAAGAAGCATATAGGTGAGCAGTACCGCGAGAACAAATGCAAAGAGCATATCCAGAACCATCTCGTTCATCATACGGGTATTTCCTCCCCATGAAAATTTGTATCCTTCCGGGAATTCCATTTCATTCAATCGCCTGTCAATTTCCGAAGTTACATTTCCAAGCGGAACATTTGCCGCCGGAGACCCGGTGAATAATATTGCAGTATACTTATTGGCATGAAGAATTTTACTGTATCCCTGCGTAAATTTAATTTCGGCAAGCTGTGATAACCTGTAAACAACACCTCTTTGAGAGACGATTGGAATATTTCCGATTTTTTGAGGCGTGTTAACCGATTCATCATTCAGTGTAATCGTAATATCATATTCATTACCAAGTTCTCTGTACTTTGACGATTCCATTCCCTCTATTGACGCGCGCAGAGTTAATGCAACTTCTTGGGCTGAAATTCCGGCATCCGCCATTATTTCCCGTTTTGGATATACGGTAATTTCCGGTTTTCCGGCACGTGAAGAATTATCAAAGTTTATCAATCCGGGTGTTGATTTAACTTTCTCAATAATTTTGCCTTTTAGTTCTTCAAGTTTAGCAAGATCCTGTCCCTGCAGATAAAATTGGATCGGGGCTCCCTCCATACCGCTTCCTGAACCATAGTCAACAATAATTCTCGCGTTTGGTATATCCGCCAGCTCCCGTACGAGCAGATCGATCATCGATTTTAATTTTATCCCCCTGGCTTTTACATCCGTCAACTGAATATCCATCCTTGCCATATTCGTACCTGTATTAAGATCGCTTATGTAGCCAAGATTGGTAAGCAAATATTTTACTTCGGGATGCTTCTTTACACGGTCTTCAATGGATTTCAATACACCGCCTGTTTCAGTAAGATTATATCCTTGGGGCAATTCAACTTCAATTTTAATTTTTCCATCGTCGAACTGGGGCAAAAACTCAAATCCAATCCTCGGCCCGAAAAACACAGTTGAAATAATGAAGATCAGAAATGCACCGCCTACCGCGGACCAGCTCGTTTTTTTATTCCGCAGAATGAACATGAGAAGTTGTTTGTATTTCATATCCCACGAATCATACACGGCATTCAGTTTATCGGCAAACTTATTGGTCTTGTTGGTCTTAGGCAGTAAAATCGAAGCCAGCATCGGGGTTAATGTAAATGAAAATACAAGCGAGAAGATCGTGGCAAATGTTGCTGTCAGTGCCAGTTCAACCAAAAATTTTCCTACCATCGAAGACATATTGGCAATAGGGAGAAAAACAACAAGATTAGTCAATGTTGACGCCAAAACCGCAACCATGACCTCTTTAGTTCCGTCTAGCGAAGCTTCTTTATTGCTTTTACCCATGGCTTTGTGTCGGAAAATATTTTCGATAACAACAACAGAATTAGCCACCAACACACCAATCGAAACCGAGAGCCCCATTAGCGACATCATGTTCAGCGAAAGCCCGAATGCCTTAACAAGCACAAACGTTGAAATAATTGAAACCGGCATTGAAAGAGCAACAATAAATGTTGAACGAAGCTGAGTTAGGAAAAGGAATAATATTATAGAAGTAAAAATTACGCCGAGAATAATATTATTCATTGCGTCATCAACACTTGCCCTGGTAAAATCGGAATCGTCGTTAACTATCTCAAGACTCATCCCTTCCGGCAGTGTATTTTGAATTTCCGGCAGAATTGTTCTGACCGCATCAGCTACTTTAACAACGTTGCCTGCCGGACTTTTTACTATACCAAGCTTAACAACATTATCATTCCTATAATTTTTCTTCGCATCAAAATAAATTGATCTCTGGCGTACATCCTTTCCGGAATCTTCCACTTTAGAAATTTGACCCAATTGTTTATTGCCGAAGGCGGTTGGGATTTGAAGCTTTTTCATTTCCTCTAAATCATTAAACTCGCCCTGCATTCTTACAGTAAATTCCTGATCCCTTATTTGGAAATATCCGCCAGGAATATTCATATTGTGCGACTTGAGAATCATCATTAACTGAGGCAAGGATATTAGCTGTTCGTTTATTACGCGGTCATCAAGAATAACTCTTATCTCCCTCTGCTGGCCGCCTCTAATATCCACTTTCGCAACACCTTGAATTTGAGAGAATCGATCTTTCAACGTTTTATCTGCCACTTCATACAGCTCTCTAGGATCGTTCTTTCCGCTGAGGACCAGATTCATTATGGGGAATGCGCGGAAATCTATTTTTTGAACAACCGGTTGTTGCGCGTCGTCCGGCAAATCATTAATTATCTCTTCAACTTTGTCCTTAACCTCCTGATTGGCAATATTTACATTTTTACCAATCTTAAATTCAAGAATTGAAATTGAGACACCGTCCAATGAATAGGATTCAACCCGTTCAAGCTCGCTTACAGTTGAAACAACTTCTTCTATTCTTTTTGTAATTAAGGTTTCAATTTCTTTGGGTCCGGCGCCGGGATAAGTCGTAAATATTGTTATATAAGGAATTTCAACGTCCGGCATATTATTCAGGTTGAGTGTAAAATATGCAATACCGCCGAAGATGATGAACACAAGTATTGCCATTGTTGTCATGATCGGTCTATCGATGGAAATTTTAGCTATCTGCATTATTTATCTCCCAGCTCGATCACTTTAACTTTGGATCCATCAGACAGCTGTGATGAACCTTTTACTATTAATCTGTCGCCAATATTCAATCCGCTCTTGATTTCGTAATCAATTCCGCTTTCTCCACTGATAACGATATTTCTCCGAACCGCTTCACCATTGTTCTCCAAAAATATAAACGATCCGTTCTCATCCTTCATCACTATATGTCTTGGGATTGACAAAGTTTGCGAGTTCTGGTAGGTACTGATATAAACTTCAACAGTGCTTCCGGGCTTTAATTCACCCTTGGGATTATTGAATTCAAGTTCCACGTAAAAAGATTGAGTATAAGGATCAACTCCAAGAGCAACGTCAATAACCCGGCCTGCAAATTTTGATCCATTCTGTTTAATATATGCGGTCATTCCTTTTCTGATCTGATTTATTTCCTCCAAAGATGCCCATACTTTTGTCCTCATTATATTTGTCTGAGCCACGGTAAACAACGGCGCCTCTGCGGCAACATTATCGCCCTCTTTGACTTTAACTTCCGTTATTACTCCGTCGAACTGCGCCTCCACCATAATAAGCTGTTTCTGAGTTTCATAATTTCTTTTATCTACGGCGAATTTTGCTTCAATACCATCCAGATTTGCCTGCGAGGTTTTTCCGACTTCAAATAATGCTTTTACGCGCTCGTAATTTTTCTTTGAATCTTCATATGCGGTTAAGGCCTGCTCATATCCCACCGATGGGGCAGTTTTTGGAAACTCAATTATTACCTGATCTTTCTTCACAAACTGTCCGACAGATGCATTTACTTTTTCAATCTTACCTCCGATAAGCGCGCCGCGGGTTGTCTGTTTTATTCCATAAAGTTTTCCAAAAAAAGAAAGACCTCTGGTAAAACTTGTTTTGCTGATTGTCTCCACATTTACCGGTATTCCCTCCTCCGATTGAATTTGCGACATGCTTTTTGATTTAACGTCATCGGATGTACATCCACTAATAAGAACACCGGCCATCATAAAGAGAGCTGAGTAAAAAACACCGATTAATGATCTTAAATGATTCATCTCTATTTATCTCCTTAATAAATTTTTACTTTTCCAGTTGGTGGTTCATGAAATCAAAATACTTTTCATCTATCCTGCCAAGAAGCTGATCCAAATCCGATTTTGCGGTTATATAGCTGTAAACGGATTGCAGTCTGTTTGTTTTAGCTGTATTCAATTCAAGATCGGCGTTTTTTATCTCCAGCTGTGTTCCCTGTCCCGAATTATATCGTGTCCTGGCGATTTCATAAGCTTTGGATGCCAGACCAACCGTTCTTTCCAGTGCATTAATTTCTGATTTCACTTTCTTTAATTCATACAGCTTGCTTTTTATCTGTTGAGTCAGAAATTCTTTAGTCAAAATTATTTGTTCATCGGATTGCCTTACGCCCAGTTCGGCTTGTTCAACGCGTTTGGCTGTCCTCCCGCCGTTGAAAAGATTTATCCTGAGATTAAGTCCGACCAATGTTGAACTGTATGTATTAAACCTGAGGTTATCGGATGAACCTGCGTAGGAGTAATTGCCAAAAGCAGTAAGCATAGGCCAGTAATTCGAAGTTTCTAACGCGATGAAGGCCTCATCTACTTTCCGCTTACTTTGCAGAGTGCGAAGATCATAATTGTTTTCAGAAGCATACGAAATCGCATCCCCTTCGGCTAAAATAGTTTCATCAGAAAAATTTAATGAACCCGCCAGCTCGATTTCCGTTGTCTGCGGTATACCCAGCAAAATTTTGAATGAATTTTGACTATCATGCAATACTTTCTTTAATTCCAATACTTTTGGCTTAATATTTTCAACCTGCACCTCCACCTGAAGTTTGTCGAAATCTGAAACCAGTCCAATCTTGTGCTGCGATTTTAAATCCTCAAAATTCTCTTCAGCATTGTTCAGACTCGATTCAACAATGCCGAGAAGTTCAGTGCTGAGAAGTACTCCGTAAAATGCTTTTTTAACATCAGAAATTGTTTTTGATACAACCGATTTTAATTTTTCCCTTGAGAGATCCAGATAATACTGTGAGGCGCCTATTCCCCTGAAGACGGTAGAGTTAAACAGAGTTTGAGTAACAGTAATTCGAGATTCAAAACTATTATTCTGCACAAATGATTGAAGTTTTGTAGCTATCGGAAGATACTTGTCGTCATTTTGAGGCAGCACTTTCTCGTCAAAAAGTATCTTATAAGTTGCATTTGTCAGCAATGCTTCAAAATCCGGGAAAGGTGTCAATGGTTTGGCAAGAAAGTGCGAGAAGTCAGTCGAGAAATCCACACTAGGATAAGCATAGCCATATGCTTCCGTTACCGCGGACTCTGCCTTAATAACATCCATATTAGCGATGCGAACATTGTTATTGTTCTTCAATGCCTGGAATATTGCTTCGTTGATATCCATTTTTATTGATTGTGCGCTGCAGATGACAAAGACATTTTGAACAAAGAACATCAACACAAGTTTGATCGTGAGATTTGATTTTACCATAGTTTGTTTATCTATTTGTTAGTGATTATTTATTTCCTACTTCTTAAAGCATACAACAGACAGTCCCGGCACGTTTCCCCATTTCACTTTCTCGATTCAAGAGATTAAGCCCGCGAAGAAACAGCATCATGTATCTCAGTAAATAAATATTATAATGAAAAGGTGAAAATTCTTTTATGCCTTCCTGCAATATTTCGGTCTTTATTTCAGAAAGCTGTTACACAAAACTATTTAAATAATCTGATTTTTTTTATCTGTATCGTTCAATTCAATCAGGACCTGCTAAATTTTCCGTACTTATGTATGAAAAATTAAGTAATAGCGTTTCCTTTTCAAACAAATGGAATGAGGATTATTAAAATTTATAAATTTATTACGGTTGGACGTATTAAAACCTGAATTTACCCGGAGTTTATTAATCGATAATAAATAAGGTGCAAACTTCATAATTAAAGTGGCTTGAACGCGGCTTATAATTCATTTATTGCCTAAAGTTTTGAATTATACAGGTAACAGCCGGTTGTATGATCGTTAACCATTCCGCAAGCCTGCATGAACGCATAGCATATTGTAGATCCGACGAATTTGAATCCCCTTTTTTTGAGATCTTTGCTCATGATGTCTGATTCCACCGTTTTCGCTGGTAGTTCTTTGATAGATTTCCATTTATTTTTTATGGGCCTGCCTCCAACAAACTCCCAGATATATTTATCGAAGGAGCCGAATTCTTTTTGTACCTCTAGAAAGAGTTTGGCATTCAGAATTGTGGAAGAAATTTTCAATTTATTCCGGACTATTCCTTCATTTTGAAGAAGAAGTTCGATTTTCCGTGAATCATATTTCGCGATTTTATTTACGTCAAAATTCGAAAAAGCTTTACGGTAATTTTCGCGCTTGCGTAATATGGTGATCCAGCTTAATCCGGCCTGGGCTCCCTCCGGAATCAGCATCTCAAATAATTTTTGATCGTCATGAACTGGTCTTCCCCACTCCTCATCGTGATATTTTTGATAAAGCGGGTCGTTGCCGGCCCATAAGCAGCGTGTTTTCATTATAAAACCCTTTCTAAATTGTTTTAACCGCAAGTTATTTTAAAAAAGCACTGTTGTCTTGTGAACAAGTTTAATAAAATATATCTTATTATTTATTATAAATAAAGCGAAAGAAAAAATAGAATGGGACAAAAATTAACGGCAACCACTTTAATTGACATCTCCGCCTCTGCAGCGGAAGTATGGAAAGCATTAACAACACCGGAACTTATTAAAAAATATTTTTTCGGCACCGAAGCTATTTCTGATTGGAAAGTCGGCAGTTCGCTCCACTTCAAGGGTAAGTGGGAAGAAAACGAATACCTGGACAAGGGAACGATTTTAGAAATGATCCCCGAAAAACTATTTCGCTACAGTTACCTTAGCTCTATGTCCGGTCTGGAAGATAAAATTGAAAATTATTCCAACATATGTTATTCCTTAACTGAAGATTCTGCCGGCATTAGACTTATTGTTACACAGGATAATATTGAGACCCGGGAAAAAGTTGAACATTCTACAAAAGTGTGGGAATTTGTGCTAAACGAATTAAAAAAATTATTGGAATCGACTAACTAATGAGCAGTAAACCTATTTTTTTTGCGACACAATCAGTTTTCAGAAAATGGCTTTTGAAAAATCATGATAAAGAAAAAGAATTGTTTCTCGGCTACTATAAGATTTCAAGCGGAAAACCATCAATTACGTGGTCTCAATCTGTTGATGAGGCGCTCTGTTTCGGTTGGATCGATGGAATCCGGAGATCAATCGATTCTGAAAGTTATGTAATTCGTTTTACGCCGCGAAGAGTTTCCAGTAGCTGGAGTGATGTTAATCTAAAAAAAGTTGATGAGCTTAGTAGGCTTGGCTTGATGACTCCGGCCGGATTACAAATATTCGAAAAACGAAAACTTGCCAATGTAAAAAAATATAGCGGCAAAAATATTAGCTACAAGCTTGATGAAATATTTATAAAAGTATTTAAAGCAAACAAAAAAGCCTGGGCATTCTTTTGTGCCCAGACACCATCTTATCAAAAAGTAACGTCAAAATGGGTTGTTACAGCCAAGAAAGAGGAAACGCGTCTGAAAAGATTAACAACTTTAATAAAAGATTCAGAAGCCGGAAGAAAGATAAAACCAATGCGTAATGATTCAAAAAAATAATCCACACGCAGTATTCAATTACCTTACTTAATCCATACAGTCTTAATGTTTACAAATTCCTTTATGCCGTAATGCGATAATTCGCGACCATAGCCTGATTTTTTAATTCCTCCGAATGGCAGACGAGGATCAGATTTGACCATTCCATTAATAAATACAGAACCGCTTTCAATTTTGCCCGCAAGTTTCTTTGCGGTTTCTTTATTAGAAGTCCACAGCGAGGCGCCGAGTCCGAACGGCGAATCGTTTGCAATATGAATGGCATCTTCCGAATCATTTGCTTTTATCAATGAAGCAACAGGTCCGAATATTTCATCGTCATAAGCAGGCATTCCTTTCTTAAGATTAGAAAGAATAGTCGGTTCGTAATAATATCCTTCTCTGTTAATTCTATTTCCGCCGCAAAGCACGGCAGCCCCTAACTCAACTGATTTCTTTACCTGTTCATCAAGTTCGTTCAGCAAATCTTCCCTGGCAATCGGGCCAAGTTCGGTTTCTCTGTTCATCGGATCTCCGACTTTAACTTTTTTCATAGCATCAACAAATTTTTTCTCAAATTCTCCAAAAATTTTTTCGACAACAATAAATCTTTTGGCAGCTATGCAGCTTTGTCCGTTGTTAATTAACCGTGCTGTAACCGCGGTTTTTACAGCCGAATCAATATCGGCATCCTGCAGAACAATAAACGGGTCGCTACCTCCAAGTTCCAGGACACTTTTTTTCAGATTAGTTCCGCATCTCTGGCCGATTTGCTTTCCTGCAGTTTCGCTTCCGGTTAAAGTTACAGCGCTGATTTCAGGATGATCGATAATTTCACTTACTACGGATGAACCCACAAGCAAAGTTTTAAATAAGTTTTCAGGAAATCCTGCGTTAGTAAAAATTTCTTCAATTGCCAGTGCGCTCATGGGAACGTTGGATGCGTGCTTCAACAGAGCCGCATTCCCCGCCATAACGGCGGGAGCGGCAAAACGGAATACCTGCCAGAAAGGAAAATTCCATGGCATCACGGCAAGCACAATGCCTATTGGATCAAACCGCACATAACTTTCGGAAGCATCTGTAGCAATAAATTCTTCTCTTAATATTGTCTCGGCATTTTCAGCATAATAATCGCAAACCCAGGCGCATTTTTCCACTTCCGTAATTGCCTGTGAGACCGGTTTTCCCATTTCAAGAGTAAGAATTTCTCCGTAATACTCTTTTTTTTCACGAAGGATCATTGCGGCATTCCTCATCAACACTGAACGGTGATGAAAATCCGTTTCCCGCCAAAGCAAAAATGCACTGTTAGTTTTTTCTATCGAACTATAAATCTCTTCCCGCGTGTTTTCTGAAAATGTTTTTACAACTTTTCCGGTTGCCGGGTTAATTGTCTGAATAGACATCTTAATTCTCCTATCATCGTGTTTTGTAATAACGGACGTAAATCAATTTTATCCTGATACCATTTATTCTTCGACAAAGAAAAAAAATTTTATTATGTTCCAAGTGAAATTACTCAGAAATTATTTCACAATAAATAATTGTTCTTTACCGAAGGCATAGACATATTATGGGAAAAGCCAATCCGAAAACTTTTGTTCTTGACACAAATGTAATTCTTCACGATCCAACCTGCATAAATCACTTCCAGGAAAATAACATTATCATTCCTCTTTCTGTAATAGAAGAGCTTGACCACTTCAAACGTGGAAATCAGGTAATTAATCTGAACGCCAGGGATTTTGCCCGGACCCTGGATTCAATTACGGGAAATGAAATTTTTAACGGTGGAATTTCTCTCGGGAAAGGAAAAGGGAAAGTCCGGATATTAATTACAAAAGGACTGTCGGAAGAAATTCAAAATGTATTTCGAGAGGATAATGTTGATCACAGAGTATTAAGCGCGGCATTCGAGGCCTCAAAGGAGAATAAGGGAAAGAGCAAAACTATCCTTGTAACTAAAGATGTTAATCTCCGGATGAAAGCAAAAGCTCTGGGCATTCCCGCAGAAGATTACACGACTGACCGCGTAGTAAATGTCGAGGAGCTCTACAGCGGAAAATCAATCATAGAGAATTTTGACGACGATACTCTGCAGAAATTATATCAGCCGCCATTTGAAGTTCTTTCCAAACAGATAATCAAGAAGAATAAAATCGAAGCAACACCAAATAAATATTTTATTTTGCGGAATTCCAGCCGGTCGGTACTTGCTTCTCTTAATAATGAGATGGATAAATTCAAGCGGATTGATAAGCAGATAGTGTACGGAATTAAGCCCCGCAACGCGGAACAAACCTTTGCAGTTGATGCGCTTTGTAATCCTGATATTCCTCTGGTTTCGATGACCGGAAAGGCCGGTACAGGGAAAACACTGCTTGCGCTTGCAAGCGCGCTTCAGGTCAAAAAGAACTACCGTCAGATATACATCGCGCGGCCGGTTGTTCCCTTGAGCAACAAGGATCTTGGTTTTCTTCCGGGAGATGTTGAAAGTAAACTCGCTCCCTATATGCAGCCATTGTGGGATAATCTAAAGGTAATTCAGGATCAATTTCCGGAATCGGATAAAAACCATCAACTTATAAATTCGATGATCAAAGAGGAAAAACTTGTCATAGAACCGCTAAGTTATATACGCGGAAGAAGTCTGCAGAGAATTTATTTTATAGTTGATGAAGCTCAGAATCTCACTCCGCATGAAATAAAAACTATAATTACACGTGCCGGCGAGGGTGCCAAGATTGTATTAACCGGCGATATCTATCAGATCGATCATCCTTATCTTGACTCGCAATCGAACGGATTAACTTATCTGATAGACCATTTCATGGGACAAAAACTATACGCTCATGTCAATCTTGAGAAAGGAGAACGTTCCGAACTGGCTGAACTCGCAAGCAATCTTCTCTAAATTATTTGATAAAGCTGGAAATACACACTTGACAAGTGAATATTTTTAGATTAGCTTTGCCCCAAGTTAAAATTGATAATTAAAAAACACGAAATGAAACTCTTCACAACAAATAACATCCAGATGAAAGATATGCGCGCTATGATGATGTGCATGATGTTATTTACTCCGAAGGGCTGAACTTCATAAAATAGACATTTGTCAAAAGCCCTTCGAAAAAACGAAGGGTTTTTTTGTTTTAAACCGAGTGAATATAATGACAGCAGATGTAAAAAATATTAATCTACGCGGCAATCAGCCGGCGAATATGCAATCCTTCTTTTCTATGATGATGGCTATGATGTATATGTCCGACCTCATGCGTGACGGGATTACATAATCATATTTTTTTAGAAAGATTAAGGAGCCCTTCACAAAATGAAGGGCTTTTTTATTAATAGCCAATAAAACCAAAAGGAGATTTAAATGAGCACCGATAAAACAACCAACTACAGATTTGAAACTTTACAACTTCATGCGGGACAAACTCCCGATCCCGTTACAAAATCCCGCGCGGTTCCTATTTATCAGACCACATCCTACAATTTCGACAACGCGGATCACGCTGCAAATCTTTTCGGATTAAAAGAATTCGGAAATATTTATACAAGAATCATGAATCCAACAACCGCAGTGCTTGAAGAGAGAATTGCAAAACTTGAGGGCGGCGTCGCGGCTCTAGCCGTTGCTTCGGGACATGCTGCTCAGTTCATCACAATTACAACAATTGCCGAGGCCGGAGATAATATCGTCTCCTCCAGTTTTCTATACGGCGGAACCTATAATCAGTTCAAAGTAACTTTCCCCCGACTGGGAATAAATATTAAATTTGTAAACAGCAACAAAGCTGAGGATTACGAATCCTCCATCGATTCAAAAACCAAAGCACTTTACATTGAATCGATCGGAAATCCGGGATTAAACGTTCCCGACTTCAAAAAATTTTCTGATCTGGCACATAAATATAATATTCCTCTGATCGTAGATAATACATTCGGAGCCGGCGGATATATAGTAAGACCAATTGAACACGGGGCAGATATTGTAGTAGGTTCAGCTACTAAATGGATCGGGGGACACGGCACTTCAATCGGCGGAGTAATAATAGATTCCGGAAAATTTAACTGGGGCAATGGCAAATTTCCTCTTTTCACTACACCAAGTCCTTCATACCATGGATTGAATTTCCAGGAAACATTCGGCCCGGAAGGTCCGTTCGGAAATATCGCGTTCATCATCAGAGCCCGGGTTGAACAGCTAAGAGATGTTGGTCCCTGCATCAGTCCTTTCAATTCATTTTTATTGCTTCAGGGACTTGAAACTCTTTCCTTGCGCGTTGAAAGACACTGCCAGAATACTCTCGCGCTTGCAAGATGGCTGAAAAAGCATCCTAAAGTTTCGTCGGTTATTTATCCCGGCCTTGAAGAAAATCCCAATCATGAAACAGCAAAAAAATATTTCCGCAAAGATTTATTCGGCGGAATATTGACCTTTGAATTGGCCGATGGATACGAAGCAGGGAAAAAATTCATTAACAATGTTAAACTAGCAAGTCTTCTTGCCAATGTCGGTGACGCAAAAACTCTTGTAATTCATCCAGCATCAACTACTCACAGCCAGTTATCGGAATCGGAAAGAAAAGGTTCCGGAGCCACACCGGGATTGATTCGTGTATCTACCGGTTTAGAACATCTTGCCGATATAATTGAGGATTTTGAGCAAGCGCTTGAAACAGTGGATGAAGCGGTTCTTCTAAACGGAGGATTGAAATGAAAATTATAAAATTTGGCGGAACCTCTATCGGCACACCGGAGAGGTTTTTATATGCTTCCAAAATTATTTTAAAAAAATCTGAAGAAGAATTTTCGATCGTTGTTCTATCGGCAATCGGAGGTATTACGGATAAACTTCTTGAAACAATTGATAAAGCCGGACGCGGCGATCAGGAGTATCTTAATAATTTTGGTCAGATCAGATCTCTCCATTACAACTTCTTATCGTCTGTTGTGAAAGCTGATTATCAAAAAGAAATTATTTTGATTATTGATAATCTTCTTAATCAATTAGGCGACAAACTAAAGGGAATATTCCTATTGAACGAATGTTCCAATCGAATAAGCGATTCAATAGTCACATATGGAGAATACCTTTCTAATATACTGATGGTTGGGGCTTTGAGATCGAACGGAAAAAAATGTGAGTTTCATGATGCCCGCAAATTAATAAGAACCAACTCTATTTTCGGCGATGCTGAAGTAAATTTCGATATTACAGATAAATTACTGCACGACTGGTATGATAATCTTGATAGGGATCAAATTGCCGTTGTTAACGGATTTACCGGGTCGGATAAGAACGGACATATAACTACACTTGGGCGGAGCGGTTCGGATTATACCGCAACTATAATCGGCGGAATTCTTAATGCAACAATAGTTGAAATCTGGACAGATGTAGACGGAGTGCTAAGCGCCGATCCTAAAATAGTTCCCTCAGCAAAAACGCTTGAAGGATTAAGTTACCTTGAAGCATCCTGTCTCGCCGTCCTGGGGGGAAAAGTAATTCATCCAAAAACAATTTCCCCGGTTGAAAGACGCAATGTGCCGGTATGCATCCTCAATACATTTAACCCTGAAAACAAAGGCACCTACATCGGTAATTTAAATAACGCTGATACCGGGGGGATAAAAACGATCACATATCTGCAGGGGCTTTCTTCCGTATGCATTTGGGAATCCGAATCAAGATACGGCAAAAAAATTCTTGCCCGCCTGTTTGGTTTAATAGCGCGGCTTGAAATTCCAATAATCACAATCAGCAAATCAGCATATAATCAGACAATTTCTTTCGTCTTGCAAAATGAATTTGAACAATCTTTTTTAGATGAAATAAAACGTGAATTTGTACTCGAATTTGAAAAGGGATTTATTGCCGGAATAAATTTAAATAACAATCTGGTTCTTGTTTCTTTAATCGGTGCTAAAAGAGAATCTTCTGTATTTATCGAACGCCGAGTCTATGATGTTCTGGAAAACAATGAAATAAAAAACGTTACGTTCCTTAACGATCCCGGTTCCCTTAATCTGTCATTCCTAATTGATGAGCACCTGCTGAGTAAAACGGTGGCATCGATACATGATAATTTTTTCGAAACGGAACTTGCCTCGAATGTTGCATGAAAAATTATGAGGAGATTGAATCATTATGAACAATAATATAATAACTGACAGCGCCGCTGTCCGGCAGATTAATTTTAATGAATTATTTTATCTGCAATCGGGTTCTGTTCTCCCGGAAGTAACGGTGGCCTATGAAACATACGGCGAATTAAACAATGATGGTACAAACGCCATTTTGATTTGCCACGCACTTACCGGAGATGCACATGCTTCAAGTTATGATTATACAAGTGAGGAATTTGCCTCGGTTGCCAATTATACAAGGCAATCAGGCTGGTGGGACGGATTAATCGGTTTAGGGAAAGCATTTGATCCATCAGAAAATTTTATTGTCTGTTCTAACATTCTCGGCGGATGTTACGGCACCACAGGCCCGGTCTCTATCAATCCCGAAACAGGTCGTAAATACGGCATCGATTTTCCAAATATTACCGTACGGGACATGGTCAATCTTCAGCACAGACTTTTAGTATGGCTTGGAGTTAATAAATTGAAGGTTGTTTCCGGGGGATCACTCGGCGGCATGCAGGTTCTGGAATGGTCCTTAATGTTTCCCGAATTTGTAGAAAATATTATTCCTATAGCGGCCTCGGCGCAGCATTCCGCCTGGTGCATTGGCTTAAACGAAATAGCGCGCAAGGCAATTACGGATGATCCCGCATGGAATAACGGACACTATTCCGACCAGCCCGGAGATGGTTTATCTACGGCAAGAATGATTGCTATGATTTCATACCGGAGCGCCGAAAGTTTTAACAAAAAATTTGGAAGACGACTTTCTAATTCGGCAGATAAACTAAATTCGGTTTCAGGAAATCAGTTTCAGGTAGAGAGTTATCTCCGCTATCAGGGTGATAAACTTGTAAACCGTTTTGACGCTAACACTTATTTGTGCATCAGCCGAGCTATGGACTCTCATGATATTGCCAGCGGAAGAGGTACGTTGAAAGAGTCTTTAAAAAATATCAAGGCAAAAGCGTTATGCATTGGAATTAATTCAGACATTCTTTACCCACCTTCGGAACAGATGCAGATAGCCTCATTAATTCCGGGAGCGGAATATTATGAAATTAATTCGATGCACGGGCACGATGCATTTTTAATAGAATTTGATCAAATAAATAATGCCATTACAAAATTTTTAAAGGATTGATAATTCTACATTATTCATTAACATAACTTTTCTTGATTCTTTTAATCGATGTACCTAAGTTTTCGAGAGCAATCTTATAAAATTCTCTGTGCTTCTCAGTAACTTCTCCGTGCAACTCTGTGAAAGGAATTGTTACACGGAGCAACACAGTGGATTAACGGAGTTTCACTGAGGAAACAATGAAAGACTTTCTCTTCAAGCCATTTGAAGAAATGACCGAGAAGGATTATGAAACCCTCGGTTTCAAATCCGGACTCGAAATTCATCAGCAGCTTTTCACATCAAAAAAACTTTTTTGCCGATGTCCTTCCGGAAAATACAGCGAACGCTACGATGCCGAAATTCTGCGCCATATGCGTCCTACTCTTTCCGAATTGGGAGAGTATGACGGAACGGCTCTGATGGAGTTCAAAACAAAAAAAGATATTCTTTACAGAATTAATAGAGAAAGTGTCTGTACTTATGAGATGGATGACACACCTCCCTTTTTAATCAACGATGATGCTCTTGATATCGCCCTGCAGTGCGGAATTTTATTCGATTGTTCTATTGTGGATGAATTACATATTGCGAGGAAACAATATCTGGACGGCAGCATTCCCACCGGATTTCAACGGACAGCAATTTTCGCTCTCGACGGAAAAATTCCTTACAAGAACAGAAAAATAGATATCGTTCAAATGTCAATAGAGGAGGATTCCTGCCGCGAAGTTTCGGATGCCGGACACCTGCGCGTTTACAGAACAGACAGACTTGGCATGCCGCTGATAGAAACAGTTACCGGCCCTGATATGCGCACTCCCTTTGAGGTTGCGGAGGTGGCGGAGATCTGCGCTAATGTTGCAAGGAGCACCGGAAAGGTGCGCCGAGGAATTGGTTCTGCGAGAGAAGATGTTAATGTGAGCGTTGACGGAGGAACGCGAATTGAAATTAAGGGCGTACCTAAAATCGGACGGATACCTCATCTCACTTATAACGAAGCCATGCGTCAATGGAATCTTCTGCGCCTAAGGGAAGAACTTCACAAAAGAGGAATTACCAAAGAGACTTTCGGTGCAAGCGTAAGCGATATAACGCGATTAGTTAAAAAAGCCCATTACCAGCCGATCCGGACAGCAATCGACCAGGGCCTGGGTGTTAAGTGCATCGTACTTCGAGGCTACTTAGGTTTACTTCACTGGCAAACACAAACTGATACTTATTTTTCGAAAGAAATTTCGGACCGTGTGCGCGTAATTGCCTGTCTTACAAATATTCCCAATATTATTCATTCGGACAGCAAAGGCGATACATTAACTTCGGCAGACTGGCAGAATATTAAACGCACCGTCAATGCTGCGGATGATGATACTATGGTACTTGTATGGGGTAATGAAATTGATTCTGATATGGCGGCAAAGGAAATTATAATCCGCGCTAAAGAAGCTACAATCGGCATTCCGTCAGAAACACGTCAGGCGTTGCGCGACGGGACAAACGGTTTCGAAAGAATATTACCCGGCGCAGACAGAATGTATCCCGATACAGATCTGCCCCCGACAAGAATAACAGAACAAAGGATTGAAAAGATCAGAATTGATCTGCCGGACAAATACTGGAAAAGAGAAGAATGGTACCGGCGACTTAAAATTCCCGAGGATACTATCCGCCCGCTTGCCATCTCAAAATTTGCAAACCTGTTTAGGCATCTCGTCAACGAATGGAAGATCAATCCGACTCTCGCCGCTGTTGTTTTGATTCAGTTTCCCAAGAGACTGAGAAAAAATAATATTGACATTGATCTTATAAGCGAAGAAATGATGAATGAAATTTTCAGATCTTATAAAGATGGATTGTTGTCACGCGATGGAATATTTCTTGCGATGAAAAAATCCGTTGAGAAGGGAAAATTTTATCCGGAACTGCTGCCCAGACCGATATCATCCGTTGAACTTGAAGAAGTGATTTCCGAAACAAATAATGAAGTAAGCAAAAAAGAACTATTTTATAACGAAAAGAGAAAAGAAGTTTTGCTTGGAAACGTTATGAATAAGGTCCGGATGAGAATAGCTGGAAAAATTGTAGCACAAAAAATTTATTAATAATTGCAGAGACGCATGGCCATGCGTTTCTGTTTTTTTTACGGAATAGTTATGACAGACAATTACAAAGGCTACAGAGGGAAAGCGCTTTCAACTTTAAAAAACTTTAAAGCGCTTGTCTGGAGCGATGTTGAGATAACTACAACAAAAGGGATCTACAATGGTATTATACTCCCCCGTTCTGAAACGGCGGATCCCTTTCACATCGTAATTAAAATGCCGATTGGCTATAACATTGGCGTTGCCGCTGGTCTTGTCACCGATATTAAAATCAAAGGAAGAAAAGAAGCACACTATAAAATTCCCGAAAAAGATTTTCCATATGAACCGAACAAGCCGAAAGTTAAACTGCTTGGAACAGGTGGTACTATTGCAAGCCGGCTTGATTACAGAACCGGTGCGGTAATTCCGGCCTTCTCTCCAGGAGAACTTTACGGTTCAGTTCCCGAACTTGCCAACTATTGCAATCTTGAAACGGAAAAACTTTACGGTGTTTTCAGCGAGAATATGGGGCCGGATCAATGGAGGGGAACAGCGGAAGCAATTGGAAGAGAAATTGAAAAAGGCGTGGACGGAATCGTAATCGGACACGGAACCGATACTATGCATCATACCGCTGCGGTACTCTCATTCATGGTGCAGAATTCACCCATTCCGATAGTAATGGTGGGATCTCAGAGATCGAGTGACCGCCCATCATCCGATGCTGCACTTAATTTAATGCACAGCGTTAAGACCGCTTCAGAAAGCGATATCGCCGAAGTTATGGTCTGTATGTTCGGACCGACCTCGGACTATTACGGATTGCTCCACAGAGGAACACGCGTAAGAAAAATGCATTCGAGCTACAGGTCAACATTCAGAACTATCGGAGATATTCCAATTGCAAAAGTAAGCCGTGATGAAATCACTCCGCTCCGTCAGGATTACAAACGGCGCCGCAAAGACAGAAACGTAAAGATTAATACAGCATTTGAAGAAAAAGTAAGTATAGTTTACTACTACCCCAATATGAAACCCGATATTATTGAATCGCTCATTGATACCGATTATAAGGGAATTGTAATTGCAGGAACAGGTCTGGGACATGTGAACAAACCATTATACCCGGCGCTCAAACGCGCGCATGAAAAAGGCATTTCAATCTACATGACAGTTCAGACTCTATGGGGTTATGTGCAAATGTATGTTTACGATACCGGACGCGATATGATGGAGCTCGGCGTAATTCCGGGGGAAAACATGCTGCCGGAAGTGGCATACATGAAATTGTGCTGGGCATTGGGACAGACGACTGATCAGCAAAAAGTAAAAGAGATAATGCTTACATCTATCGCCGGTGAAATCACAGAACGGGAACCGAGCAATGGTTACCTTATATATCAGGGGGGCCTGCCGGAAGTTGAAGAGTTTATTTCGAAATATGTTAAATAGGGCCATTAACATTACCGTTTTGCGGCTTTCTTAATGGCTATGTATTAGGCCGGTAATAGTTTTCAGTCAGCAAAATCAATTAACAAAATATAAATCATTAGAATATGAAAGTTGGGTTTGTATCAGACATTCACGAAGACATTGCTAATTTAGAACAGGCGTTAAATGTAATTCTAAATGAAAATTGTGAAAAAATTATTTGTCTCGGCGATATTATCGGCTTCGCAATTCCCTTCTATAAGAATATAGCATCAAGAGATGCGGATGCCAGCGTGAAGACTGTGGCGAAGAACTGCTCCGAGGCTGTCGTCGGGAACCATGATTTATACTCAATCAAAAAAATCCCTTTAAATAATGCCGGCTTCGATTACGGCGAAGATTGGTATTCCCTCGATTATGAAACGCGTTCAAAACTTGCAAGAAACCGGATTTGGCTCTATGAAGACAGCGAAATTCCCTGTCTGCTTAGCGAAGAATCGGTTTCGTTTTTAGATTCACTTAAAGAGACTAAAGTCATCAGTCTCGATAACATCTCAATCTTTATCTCACATTTTTGTCATCCGGATTATACGGGCTCAAGCATTCACTTCCCTTCCGAAGGATTTCATCTTAAAAATCACTTTGCCGCAGCCGTTGCTGAAAATTGCAAATTAAGTTTTTCCGGGCATGGTCATCCGGAAGGATGCTTAATCGGAAACAGCGATAAAATTATCAATCTTGGATTTGGGACACACGTGCTTAAGGATGAGCAGCAGTGGATTGTAGTGCCGAGTATCGCGAGAACAAGCCGTAAAAACGGCGTACTAATTTTTGATTCGGCAGAAATGTCATTGAACATTATTCCTTTGAAAGGATGATTCATACCTCACCATGGAGAAGAAAATGGAAAGCGCCCACAGGTCAAGCAAAAGGAATTTTTTTATCAGAATTCTGCTTCCCACGTTTCTGACAATTCTTTTATTCATTGTTGTTTTCTTTGCTCTCTTCATACCGCAGTTTGAAAATACAATTTTGGACAGAAAACGAGAGATGATCAGGGAGCTGACAAATTCCGCATGGAGCATCCTTGATAAATGGCATCTTGCCGAAAAACGAGGTGAAGTTACAATTGAAAAAGCACAGGAAATGGCAATCTCTCAGGTACAGGGTCTGAGATACGGTGAGGAGTCGAAAGATTATTTTTGGATTACAGATTTTTCGCCTGCTATGATCATGCATCCTTACCGCTCCGATCTGAATAAAAAAGATCTGTCTGATTTAAAAGATTCGCACGGCAAAAAACTTTTTGTTGAAATGGCCGATACGGCGGTAAAAAGCGGCGATGGTTTTGTAAACTACATGTGGCAATGGAAGGATGACTCCACCAAAATAGTCCCCAAACTTTCTTACGTAAGATCTTTTTCTCCATGGAAATGGATTATAGGCACCGGCATTTATATTGAGGACGTTCGCAATGAGATTGCTCAGTTAGAAAAAAAAATCATTGCAGTCTCAATCGGAATTACACTTGCAATTTCGGTTTTCCTGTTTTTTATAGCGTATCAGAGTTTATCCACTGAGAAGCTGAGGCAGCACGCGGAAATTGAACTGCATGAATCAAGAGAAAAATACAGGGCGTTGGTTGAAGCCTCCTCAGAAGGATTAATAATGATTCTGGACGGCGGGCAGATATTCTACAACAGAACGCTATACAATATGCTGGGTCATCAACAGGATTCTCCGGACATTGTTCTGTCAGACTTGTTTATAGAACAGCCTCACTTAAAATCTATAGATACCAAAAATTTACGAATAATTAATCACGATGCCGGCGGTCTGGATCAGGCCGAGACTAAAATTAAAAAAGCCGATGGTACATTATTAAATGTTCTCATAAATGCCTCCCCGATCACTTTCCTAAACAGCAGAGGAATTGTCCTGAGTGTAAAAGATATAAGCGTTAACAAAATGATAGAAGCCGAACTTGACAAGAGTAAGGAAAAATATTTAGCACTGACAAATAAACTTTCTATAGGGATTTTCCGCACGGTCCTAAAAAAAGAATTCATGTTTATTGAAGCGAACAACGCCGCTTTAGATCTGCTTAAAATTAAAGATCAGGAGACTTTGCTTTCTTCATCACTGAATGATTGCTTTGAGGATGAGGCGGATTTTCAATCCTTTTATGATGATTTAGTTAAGAATATATCCATTCAGAACAGAGTAGTGTCAATAAACCAGGCCGGCTCTAAAGCCGTAGTTTCAATCTCTGCGATTCTAGTTAAAGACAGCAGTGAGGAAAAAGAACACATTGAGGGAATCATTGAAGATATGTCAGAGCAGAGCAAGAGCAGTAAGGTCAGGGACGAACTGATTTATGAATTGCAGACGGCTTTTTTATTTCTCGGCAAATCTATCGAGCCATTTGTAAAACCGATACCGAAATGCAAGCATAATTCAGCTGCTGCAGAGGCTATTAACATGCTTTCGCTTTATAAGAGCGATTGTTTGCTGATTGTAGATCAGGAGGAAATCCCGATAGGATTTTTGTCAGAGTCCGATATTCGAATGAGCCTTCATACACACGCGGGAAACTTAAATAAACCAGTTTATGAATTTATGAGTTCCCCTCTGATTTCCATCCGGGAAAACGGAACAATATTCGACGCAATATCAAAATTATATGATCATAGAATACAGCACCTGGTTTATAAAGACTCAGACGGAAAAATTCAGGGGGTTATTGCCGCAAAAGATTTACAAAATTCTTTTCACGCATCATATCTGTTTTTTATTCAAAAAATCCGTGGCGCATCTTTAATTTCCGAACTGTCTTTATATTATACTCAGTTAATTGTATTGGTTAAATCTCTAATTGACCGGCAGACCAATATCGCGGATGTTACTAAAGTGATAACGGTAATTTCCGATTCGGTTTTTTCATCAGTGGTAAAACTTGCAGTGAATAAACTGGGCGAACCACCGGCAAAATTTTCATTTATTGTGCTTGGAAGTGCGGGACGGTCCGAACAGACCCTGGCCACCGACCAGGATAATGCAATAATATTCGAAGATGTGAGCCCTGAGAGAGAAGAATCAACAGTAAAATATTTTATAAGACTTGGCGAGATTGTTGCATTCGACCTGAATCAGATCGGTTATAATTTCTGCCGGGGCGATATAATGGCACGAAACCCTAAATGGTGCAAACCGGTATCCGTCTGGAAAAACTACTTCACCGATTGGGTGACCAACGCAAGCCCGCAGGATCTGCTGGATATAAAGATATTTTTCGATTTCCGCAGTGTATATGGAGATGATTCCCTTGCCGCTCAGTTGCAAAACCACATTTCTCATATAACTTCCGGATACAACTCTTTCTTTGTATACCTCTCCGAAAGCATATCGCAGTTCCAGATGCCGGAGGGAGCGGTTAAGTTGAAATCTTCATTCGACATCAAAATGGTTCTTCTTCCGCTTGTCGATTGTATGCGCTTATACTGTCTGAAAAAAAATATTTCCGGGACAAACACAATTGAACGGCTCGATCATCTCTATTCAAAAGGCATCTTCTCCAAAACAGCATACAGAAATATTCTTCAGGCCTACAGTTTCTTAATGCAAAAGAGATTCGAACATCAGTCAACCTTATACTCGCTTAATCAGGCAATCGATAATCAAATTAACCCGCTTGAGCTTTCAGAGTTTGATTTAGTGTTATTCAAAAGATCCCTCTCCGTTATTGAGGATCTGCAAAACAAGATTCGGCTGGATTTTAAAGGTACACTGGCCGTATAGGAGTTAATGGCTTCCTGCGGTGATTCGAAAGTTAAGAAAAGCCTGTTTAGAGAAGAATTTTCTTTGTTTTTGAACGATAAAGCCATAATTTTCGACAACAAATAAAGACAACTTTGTCTTAATCTTCTGTGCATTTCAGAAATTTATTTTTAAAAAGCTAAAAGGAGAATTATGAGAATTAACGAAGAAAGGGTAAAAGAGATTGTTAATTCCGCAAAATTTAAGGATCTGGTCGCCAAGCGGCTGAAATTTTCCTTAACCCTCACGTCAATTATGCTGATAGTTTATTTCGGGTTTATTTTGGTTATTGCCTTCTATAAAGAACTTCTCGCCGTAAAAATCGGGGAACATATTACGCTCGGATTACCGATAGGAATCGGGATTATTTTATTCGCATGGATATTGACAGGAGTTTACACCCGTTGGGCGAATAAATCATATGATAAGAGCGTAAGAGAACTTCGCAATCAGGTTTTAGAAAAATAACTTCGACCAAATCTGGATTAATATTTTAAGGAGATTTTACTTTGGAAAATTTTCAATCAACTCTTGGGCAGGTAAATATTGCGTCGATAGTAATATTCTTCGCCTTTGTAGCAATAACATTATTTATAACATACTGGGCCGCAAAAAAGACAAAAACAACATCTGAATTCTATGCCGCCGACCGCAGCATTTCAGGATTTCAGAACGGTCTTGCTTTAGCGGGTGATTATATGAGCGCGGCTTCTTTTCTCGGAATAGCAGGAATGGTTGCTTTGAAGGGCTACGATGGACTTATCTACTCGATTGGATTTTTAGTGGGCTGGCCTCTTGTAATGTTTTTGATTGCTGAGCCTCTGCGGAATTTAGGCAAGTTTACTTTTGCCGATGTAGTTGCATTCCGCCTTAAACAAAAACCGGTTAGGATTGCTTCTTCATTCGGTTCTCTTATGACGATAATTTTTTATTTGATTGCTCAAATGGTTGGCGCCGGTTCATTAATTACAACCCTCTTCGGCTTACCATATGAAACCGCAATATTGATTGTGGGAGTAGTTATGATTTCATATGTACTCTTTGGAGGAATGCTTGCTACAACCTGGGTACAAATAATTAAAGCGTGCCTGCTGCTTGGCGGCGCAACCCTGCTTGTTATAATGACCTTATCATACTTCGACATGAATCCGGTGAAGCTTATAGAAGCGGCCGCGGCAAAATACTCGGATAAAGTTTTATCTCCGGGAGGATTTGTAACAAATCCATGGGATGCAATTTCATTAGGCATTGCTCTTATTCTCGGAACAGCGGGACTGCCTCATATTCTAATGCGTTTCTTTACAGTTCCGGATGCCAAGCAAGCCAGAAAATCTGTATTCATTGCCACCGGATTAATCGGTTACTTCTATATTCTGACATTTGTAATTGGTTTTGGCGCAATGGTGCTGGTTGGTCAGGATGTAGTAACAGTCTTTGATAAAGGGGGCAACATGGCTGCCCTGCTCTTAGCAGAATCTGTAGGCGGACAGTTCTTTTTAGGATTTATTGCTGCCGTTGCTTTTGCTACAATTCTGGCTGTAGTGGCCGGTTTAACATTATCCGGCGCCTCAACTTTATCGCATGATCTTTATGTAAGTGTTATTAAAAAAGGCAAAGCGGATGAAGCCGGAGAAGTTAAAGTAGCCAGAATCGCCACATTATTCATTGGCGTCCTCGCGATAATCCTTGGACTCATATTCAAAGGGCAGAATGTTGCTTTCATGGTGGGATTAGCCTTCGCTATCGCGGCAAGCGCAAATTTTCCATCACTGCTTTTGTCAATAGTCTGGAAAAAATTTACGACCAAAGGGGCCGTAACAAGTGTTATTACGGGAGCTGGATTAGCTATTATTCTTATTATTCTAAGTCCTACTGTCTGGGTAGATTTATTCCATTATGATAAAGCAATTTTTCCTTTAAAAAATCCGGCTTTGGTTTCTATGACCGCCTCATTTATAGTCGGCATTGTTGTTTCACTGGCTTCACCTGAAAAAGAGGCTCAGGATAAATTCGAGGACGAAAAACTTAGAACATATCTGGGAATTGGCGCAGAATAATTTTTTTTGACAAATTACTATTTATATAGAGGCGATAAATGAAAAGAGTATTTCTCATCTTCGGAATAATTTTTTTACTGAATATTTCCGCTGAGGCCCAGGGGGATAAATCAAGCTTTGGGATAAGTCTTACGGGGTTTGTGAAGACCGACATTATGTACGATACGCGGCAGACAGTGGCAATACGTGAAGGTCATTTTTTACTTTATCCATCACCCGAATTATTGGATAAAAACAACAATGATATAAACGCCAAACCGAACTTTAATATTCTTTCTATTCAAACACGCTTAACCGGAAAGATTTCGGCGCCAGATGCCTTCGGCGCCAAAACCTCCGGTCAGCTCGAAGGTGAATTTTTCGGCACATCAGAAGGAGACGTTAACGGATTCAGACTTCGGCACGCATATGTAAAATTGGATTGGGAAAACTCTTCATTGCTTGTCGGGCAGGCGTGGCATCCTATGTTCATTACCGAAATGTTCCCCGGAGTAGTTTCATTCAACACAGGCGTGCCTTTCCAGCCGTTTTCAAGAAATCCTCAAATAAAATTTACCCGGTCATTTGATAATGTTAAATTAATTCTGGCGGCTGTTGCTCAAAGGGATTTTCAAAGTAATGGGCCGAGCGGTTTCTCCTCCTCCTATTTACGAAATGCCGTTATCCCCAATCTTCATGCTCAACTTCAATACGCGAGCAGCGGTCACCTGGCCGGAGTCGGTGTAGATTACAAAAAACTAACCCCGAGATTAGTTACGGCAAAGAATGTATCAACGGATGAATCCATTTCGGGATTTTCAGCAATCGGATATCTGAAGTTAAATCTGGATCCGGTTACCTTGAAAGCGGAAGGAATTTACGGCCAGAATATTCCTGACCTGATGCAGATTGGGGGTTATGCGGTAAAATCAATAGACGCAACAAACGGGCAGGAGACATACACTCCCCTCTCAAACTTTACTGCCTGGGGAGAAATCTCCACAGGCAAGGAAACAGAATACGCGATATTTTTTGGTTATTCCAAAGCTTTGGGCGCGCCGGATAATATTACTGGCGCTTATTATGGAAGAGCAACAGATATCGAAAGTATTTACAGAGTTTCTCCGCGCATTCAATTTAATTCCGAAAAAACACGTATTTCAACCGAACTCGAATACACCTCCGCCGGTTATGGAACTCCAAACAATTTAAATAAAGGTAAGATCGAAAAAGTGAATACAGTTTCTAATTTACGACTTCTTCTTTCATTTATTTATTTCTTCTAGAACTTAAGTTTACGGCTGGTCATTTAAGCGGCCAGCCATTTTCTCGCCAAAAAAATATCCGTGTCAAATTTTCGGTGGATGTAGCTATTGAATGTTTGTATTATAACACATCAAAATTTGAATTGGAAGTTTTCATGAATCATTTAAATATCACGCAAACCCTTCCTCCCAAAACAGAGATGGAGCAGGCATATAAAAAAAGTGACGGTTCTTATGACGGAATATTTTATCTGGCCGTCCGAAGTACAGGAATCTTCTGCCGTCCTTCATGCTCTGCCAGAAAACCGCTGCCTAAAAATGTTGAATACTTTCCTTCTCCGAAAGAAGCTTTATTCGCAGGCTACCGTCCTTGTAAAAGATGCCGTCCTCTTGAAGTGCATGGGACTCCACCTGATTGGGTTTCTAAATTATTAAATATTATTGAAGCTGATCCGGCCGCCCGCTATAATGATCAGTTTCTCCGCTCAATTGAAATTGATCCTGCCCGGGCAAGAAGATATTTTTTAAAAAATTACGGAATGACATTTCAGGCGTATTGCCGCGGAAGAAGACTTGGAATTTCTTTCGAACAGATACGTAATGGAAAAGATCTTGATGATGTCGCTCTGGGACACGGATATGAATCCCACAGCGGTTTCCGTGATGCATTCGTAAAAACTTTCGGCAAACCTCCCGGAAAAAGTAAAACATCGGACTGCATTTTAACCGCATGGATTGAGAGTCCAATGGGACCGTTAGTAACAGCTGCAACTGATAATGGAATTTGCCTTCTGGAGTTCTCCGACAGAAGAATGCTGGATGCGCAGTTCACAGCATTAAGAAAATATTTTAAGTCTCCCATTGTTCCCGGAGAGAACAAACACATTATTTTACTTCGTAAGGAATTAAAAAAATATTTTGAGGGCTCGCTCAATAAATTTACAGTGCCGCTCATCTATCCCGGAAGTGAGTTTCAGCAAAAAGTCTGGAATCAGCTTTTGAAAATTCCGCTTGGAAAAACATTGTCGTATGAAGAGATGGCTATCAAGATCGGCTCACCAAAAGCACAGCGCGCTGTCGGACACGCCAATGGTCTGAACCGGATAGCTATCATTATTCCGTGTCACAGGGTCGTGAATAAAAACGGTGAGCTTGGTGGATACGGCGGAGGTCTCTGGCGCAAACAAAGACTGCTTGAACTTGAGAGAAAAGAGTTGAATAGATAAAAATTAAATGCCCTCTTTTGATAACTGACAACCATTTAAAATTAATGATTCCGATTCATTCAGGAAATACCCTTCTCTAACAACAATTCAGCACTTCTCCTTTTTTAACATTTTTTATATGGCAAAAGACTTTCCTCTTAATTATTATGCACATTGCATGACGTAAATAATCCAACAAGAATACCCGGAGAAAAAAATGAAGATGACCAATCTGTGGAAATTAATATCTCTTATTCTTCTCTTATCATCAAATATCTTTCTTGCTCAGAAACTTGACATGGAATTATTCAAGGGATTCAAAGCACGAAGCGTCGGACCTTCAATAATGAGCGGAAGAGTTACCGCAATTGACGTAGTGCAAAAAGATCCGGATATAATTTATGTCGGATCGGCGAGCGGAGGTTTGTGGAAATCAACAAGCGGCGGAGTCTCGTGGGAACCGATATTCGATGATCAGCCCGTAGCCTCAATTGGCGCTTTGGCAATAGATCAAAATGTGCCGGATATTCTTTGGGCGGGCACAGGGGAAGGAAATCCGAGAAACAGCCAGACAAGCGGTAACGGGGTTTATAAAAGTCTTGACGCCGGGAAGACCTGGAAATTTTTGGGCCTCGAAAAAACGCGTAATATTCACAGAATAATTGTTGATCCAGCAAATTCTAATATAGTCTATGTGGGCGCCCAGGGATCTGCATGGGGTGAAAGTTCTGAACGGGGAGTATTCAAAACAACGGACGGCGGAAAAACATGGCGCAATATTTTATTTGTAGATAATAAAACAGGTATCGCGGACTTAATAATGGATCCATCAAACCCTAATAAATTGATTGCCGCCATGTGGGAATTCAGACGCTGGCCCTGGTCATTTAAATCCGGAGGCCCGGGATCAGGATTATTTATCTCTTACGACAGCGGTGAATCTTGGCAGCGTAAAACGGATAAAGATGGCTTACCAAAAGGTGATCTTGGCAGAATCGGTCTGGCGATAGCGCGAAACAATCCTAATATAATCTATGCGCTTATTGAAGCAAAAAAGAACGGACTTTACCGCTCAGATGACGGCGGATTTAAATGGCAGTTGGTTACTGAAGATAATGTAAGTAACCGTCCGTTTTACTATCATGAAATTTATGTTGATCCTCAAAATGAAAACAGAATTTATAATTTGTTCTCATCTGTAACAATGAGCGAAGATGGGGGAAAAACCTTCAACCCTTTAATTCAAAGGGATATTCATCCGGATCATCATGCATGGTGGATTAATCCGAAAAATGGAAACCATTTGATAGACGGGAATGACGGCGGTCTTGCGATGTCTCTGGATAAAGGAAAAACCTGGCGCTTCATTGGTAATTTGCCGTTGGGACAATTTTATCACATTAGTGTGGATAATGAAATACCATATAATATCTATGGCGGATTGCAGGACAACGGTTCGTGGAGAGGTCCTGGCAA
>PGYS01000241.1 GCA_002839795.1 Ignavibacteriae bacterium HGW-Ignavibacteriae-3
ATGCTTGTGCTGACCATGACCAATTTAATACTTTTTACTTTCCTGATGAATGAGATGCAATTAGTTGTTCATGAAGAGGTATCAAATACAGCATTACCTATTGCTGAAGCAGGAATTGAGCAAGCAAAGGTCTGGTTGATGCAGTCGAGCCATCCCGGTTCTAATGTTCTACCACATATAATTGAAGGTAATATTGGTGATGGAAGTTATCGGGCAGTAATTATTGGTACCGTTACCCCGAGATCATCAGGTTATATCCGCTATAAAGTTAAATCTGTTGGTAATGCTACTACTGGTAATAGGGAAATATCACGCAAAATCATAGCTGAATTTCAAACAGAGAGTTTCTCGAGATTCTTTTACTTCACTGACTCTGAGCGGGCACCGGATTATACCCCTTATACTATTGTCTGGTTCTGGAAAAATGATAGAATTCGTGGTCCTGCCCATACCAATACAGATGATTCTGCATCCCATGGATTCTATATCTATCGGACTCCTACCGAACATCCTGTATTTGATAGTTTTACTTCGAGTAGAGGATTGAAGGTATATGATTACAATGATGGGGAGATAGCAGCCCCGGCAGAGGTTTTTCCAGGTGGGTTCTCAGGAGGTGAAAAGAATATTGATATGCCTTCTGATGCTGAATATTTGAAGTCTGCCGCACAGGATAAAGGGATATATCTTCAAGGGACTACTACCATTGAACTCTTGAGCACCGGACAGATTAAATATACAAATGATGGTATTACAAACACGGTAGCGGTTCCTTCTAATGGTGCGTTCTATGTAGATAATGGAAATATTACCTCATTAAAGGGCACACTGACTGGCCAATTAACTATTGGGGCTAATGGAGATATTTATATTACAGACAATATACTTTACAATGTTGACCCGGTTGAAAATCCCAATTCTACAGATAAATTAGGATTAGTATCGGAAGGTAATATTTATATTCATCAGGATGCACCTGATACTTTGACCATCTATGCCTGCATAATGGCTCTTAACACCGCATTTCATAATCTATCTTATGATTCTGTGTTTAAGGGAACCCTTAAGGTCTATGGTGGAATAATACAAAAAAGAAGAGGGATAATAGGACTCATCAATACCTCTACAGGGGATAAAGAATATGGGTACACTAAGGATTATTACTACGATAGTCGATTGGAGCAATCACCACCGCCATTCTTTCCACCAACAGGGAAGTATGTTATAGCTTCCTGGAGGGAAAGTAGAACATAGTTCGCTTTGCTCACAATTGGGGTATTGGAATAATGGGTTAAGGAGGAAGTAATGGAAAAAGTAAAAAAAGTGAAAAAGATAAATATGTTTTTAACTATTTTATGTTCGCTTCTCATTATAACTCTTATTTTACTACATCAAACAGGCAAAAAGTCTACTATACCGCCTCAACAGCCTGAGTTAAGTCCACCGGCAGCAACAGAATCAAAAAATAACCTTCTGTCACCCCCTCCACAACCTATAAAAGAGAAAGTATTACCTGTGGAGGAGAAGCCCCAACCAAAAGAGGATTTAAGCCATCTAAAAGAAAGGGGGGAAAAGCCACTTATACCATTCTAATCCATGTTCACCCAAGGGAAATGTAGGGAC
>PGYS01000110.1 GCA_002839795.1 Ignavibacteriae bacterium HGW-Ignavibacteriae-3
ATGTCTTTGGACATGATAACTACAACTTTAGATTTGTTGATTCCGGTCATCAGGTAGCGGTCGGAATAACCTGGAATCAGTTTCCCCCTTTCCCTTTAACCAACAGGCTGTAAATAGAACATTAAGAGATAAATAAGCAGCCGGAAACTTATCTATATTCTACACATGCTCCGCGAACATTAATTTAAAGTCAATCTGATCAAAAAGATGTAGTTCTTTTTTCATCCCTTAGCCCGATAGTATTCCGCTTTCCCCGGTCTTATTTTTTCTCGTTAGCATTCATTAAAAAGATGAATGACTATGGAAAAAAATAATAATGGAGAATCACGTGAAAAAGTTTAACGCAATATTCCTAATTCTAATTTTTGCCGTATCGCTTCTTGCTTACAGTTGTTCAGCAAGCGGAGGAATTTCAGTAGGTAAACAACAAAATGTTAAAACAACAAACTTGGCTAAGTGAAATACCAATTAAAGATTGTTGAAAAATTTTAAGGAAGTAGAATATTTATCCACAAGCGTTGCAACGTTTTGCTGATGGATAAACGTCAACGGAAAATCTAAATGTCTAATTTCGCGATTTATTCTATGGGAACGCTTTTAGTCGCCGGCGGGTTAGCCTGGGCGGCTTTTAAACTCGGTGCGGCACCGGTTTGGATTACTATAGGTGTAATTATCATAACCGGATTGGGAATTATGTCCGCTGTTTCAAAAACACGGCAAAAAGAAAAATCTGATACAGACAAGTGAAAACAAAACAGTTATGAAGGCATATCACATAAATAATCCTTTGAAAATTTTAATCTCACTGAGTTTATTGTTTTTGTTCTCAAATTGCAGTCAATCAGTTTCCGTAATGGCTGATAATCCGTTGAACTCAACTTATGCTTATTCCAATAACATTAATATCAATTATGAAATAATCGGCAATGGGGAGAAAAAAATAGTTTTTTTGCATGGATTCGGCTCATCGTTGCATACTTGGGATGACATTAAGTACATGTTTCCTGAAGAGGAATTCACTCTATATCTAATTGATCTGAAAGGATTCGGCAATTCCTCGAAACCAGAGGATGATTTATATACAATTCAAGATCAGGCAAAAATTGTAAAACAATTTGTTAAAGACATAAACACAGATTCTTTATACCTCATCGGTCATTCTTTCGGAGGAGCGGTTGCACTAGTTACGCAATCAGCGCTACTAAACGAGAAGAGTAAAACAAAAATCAGCAAACTGATTCTGATAGGTTGTCTTGCCTACAAGCAGGAGATGCCGGTTTTTGCTGAATATCTAAGAACACCCGTTATTAATGAGTTAACATTTTTACTGCCAAATAAATATAGAGCTGAATACGTCCTGAATAAAATCTTTTACAATAAAAATTTGGTTGAAGAGAATTTAATTGACAGGTACTCTTCTTATTATGAGGCTGATGGTATTAATTATACTTTTATTACTTCTGCCCGGCAGATGGATCAATTTGAATATGAAAAGATAATTAGTGATTACAAAAGTATTCCAACACCGTGCCTGATTATTTGGGGTAAGAATGATTCGATATTGCCGATGGAAAGCGGAATTAAACTCAGCAGGGAATTACCAAATGCGAGATTAGAAATAATCGATGAATGCGGACATACTCCTCAAGAAGAAAAACCGGAATTAACTTTTGAAAAAATATATTTATTTATTAAAGAGTAATGATTGGAACAATTAGTAATTTAATTTTAGAACAGAGTATAATTGGCCTCGTTGTCCTCCAATTCCAAATTAAAGCTTATAGAAGGAGAAATGATATTATGCAACTTTATGAAAGCGGAAAATTAGTCGGAACCATTCAACAATTTGAGTTCCGCCCGGGACAAAAAGAAGTGTTTGATGTTCCGGCACTCGGAGGGATGTATTATGCCCAGGGAAGAAAAGAACTGGACGTCGTTACTTTTCAGTTACCGTTTTTTCACGAGGGGGACGGTATTCATGAATTAGTCGATGAATCGGGCAATGTAATAGAGATTGATTTTCTCAACATATCTTCATTTAACAATACTTCCTTTGTGAGAGCATATGTTCAATCAATAAGAAAGTCGTAGCGGAAAAATATTGTTCAGTTTAATTATATTCCGCCATCTCATCTAAAAGATGTAGTCCCTTTTTCATCCTTTCGCCCGATTGTCCACCGCTCCAATACTTGTTATCATACCATAGCACAAATTTATATACTAACCGAAATTTATTAGTCGCAAATCTCCGGTAACATCGGGAAGTTGAATTGCTTTAATGGTTCGTGATTTTTTTTAATAATACAAAAGGAGAACGGATATGTCTTTGATTACATTAGTAGTAACTCTAATAGTAGTCGGAGTTCTATTATGGATTATAAACTTAATCCCAATGAATTATACAATTAAGAAAATCTTGAATGCGGTTGTGATTATCGTAGTTATTTTCTGGGTATTGAGCGTTTTCGGAATAATCGATCGTTTCGATACTATTCGTATCGGGTAGCAACTGTTTTATGAAACTAGTAAGAACAATATTGACGCAAAATGAGAGTGGTCTTGCTGTTGTAATGGGACATGCAAGTGCGCACGCCGTTGCCGAGCATGGAAGTGAAAGAATGAGTCAAGCGCCACCAGATTTTTTAAGCACACATCCAAAGGACGAAACGAGAATTCAAGATATCAAAACGTATTTGCCTGAAGCCATGAAATATTATAAGAAATAAAATGAATTATTATTCATGAATGTAACTTGTAGGACATTCAGTCAGCCTAAGTAAATTAATTGATCTATCCAACACATAAAAAAAGGAACAGCAATGAAAACGCGAATAACACTTGGAATTATAGTCATAATGTTTGTCATATCTATACCTGTTGCAGCAGGTGGGGAAGGTGAGATTCAAAAATACTTCAACGAGGCAGTTGTCAAAGTGAAAGCAACAGAAAACGCTGCCGTAAAACGTGAAATTCTCAACGAATCATTTGAGAAAATGTTTAAAGCCATAAATAAAATTCAAAGTTTAGGATTGGTTTCCTTAGAAGAAAGCAAAGGCATCGATCTTTTTAAAACCTCACTCCGGGAAAAACAGGATGAGCTTAAAGGCATAAATGGTTTTGAACGTGTGCAGGATTCTCAGCTCAATGATTTTTCTAATTATGTAGTGCAGGATATGGAGCAGGCGTTCATTACTATAAGTCTTGTTTCCGCTCTTTTAATTATCATCATACTTATACTGATATTATAAAATTGTCTTCATGCGAGACGAGCATTTTAGGTTTTCGATTATGCCTTATAAGCACAAACGAATTATTATGAACGCTGTCTACTCAATTCTCGGCAGGAGTTTTGTCTATATAGCGTTCATCGTATTGTTATCATCCTGCAGTGCCGATCTTTCCCTTCAACACGAAACTCAATTAACCGGGGAAAGTCTGCAGGCAGTTCAGTACTCTATGGTATTCATCATCCACGGTGATGGTGACTATGTGTATCACGATACCACAGGGAATGAATACAATGCAGATGAGGTGACAGTGGAAAAGGCAAAAGCGATTGCAATGCAAAATCCCCATGCTGAGGTTTTCATCATTCACCAAAAACCCAAGCGGCATTTCTTGTTTATATTTCCTCTCAAAGACGGTGAATTCTATTATTACAGGAATGGACAATTAATTGTCAATGAATCATATTGGCGCGATCAAGAGCAATCAAGTTTTAAAAATGAATTTGAATATTATCGTCGTTTTCGGGCTGACAGCAAAAACGAAATGGTGAACATATTCCTTTATTTTGGTCATGAAATCCCCGAACTCGGCGGAATGGGTTATGATGCATCGTATCCGGAACGAGCATTTACTGTCCATAATCTTGCAAACTGGATGAAAGATTTAACCGGAGTTTCCTCAAGATTCGATATTATTGTGCTCTCAACTTGTTATGGCGGTACACCATATACAATCGGAACGCTTGGAACATTTTCACAATATATTATCGCTTCGCCTGAAAATCTTCACTTATCTTATTTCGATTTAACTTTACTTGAAAGATTGGAACTCAGTTTAAACTATGATGATGTACAAACCTTTACAAAAAGATTCGCTCAACAAGCATTTGAACGGCTGACGGATGAAATTCAAACAGCGGTTAGTATAGTAGTTTATGATGTTGACCAAGTTAAAGATTATCATCAATCCATTTATAAAAATTATGAAAATACTTTAAGAGCAATAAGAGGGGATTCACGATTTTACCCGGCAGCAGCAGAACATTGTGATTGCAGGGATATTCCCGACTTTGATCTGCCGTCTATTAGTGCAGGAGTCGATGTTCTTTATCGACCGGCGCGTTTCGGAAAAGCTAAGAACAAACAATATCACTCCGGATGGGAATGCTGGAGGAACATTGAGTAAATACCTTAGGAAGACAAATAAAATATTTTCATCTAATGATTTATTTCTCACTCAAAGGATGTAGTCCCTATTTCATCCTTTTGTCCGATTGTTGACGCCCAAACATGTCAATATATTTCAAATAGAAATGAAAGAATAAACATATCTCCAAAACGATATTTATTAACTAAATCTAGGAGTAACAATGAAGTTATTTACAAAGATCACTTTATTATTAACAATAGTATTTCTTGCGACTACTGTTAATGCGCAGTTTAAAAATTTCGGACTCAAAGGCGGAGTTCAGATTAATGGTGTAATGCCGGTAACAGAATTTGAGGACGATAACGGCTTAGGCTTAAAATC
The DNA here is from genome assembly GCA_002839795.1 of Ignavibacteriae bacterium HGW-Ignavibacteriae-3. Lineage (GTDB taxonomy): Bacteria > Bacteroidota > Ignavibacteria > Ignavibacteriales > Melioribacteraceae > Fen-1258. The sequence continues at coordinate 4,759 of PGYS01000110.1, forward strand.
TTTTTTGTTTCGTGGTTTCTTAAGATTTGAGCTTTCAGAATATTTCAACGCGGAAATTGGCGCCGGGTACGGAACTTTAAAGGGCGATGATTTTAATTATACTACAATGAAAAAAGGGACCGGTGGATACAGCACATCAATTATTCCGATTGATGCCCGTTTACTTTATACCCCGTGGACTCTTGAAAACTGGAATCCGTATATATATGCCGGTGTTGGATTATTAAACTACAATGTTGGCACAAAGCCGAATGTGGTTTCTCCTATAACCGTTGAATCTGAGGGATGGACTGCGGCATTTCCTTTTGGTATCGGTACGGAAATTAGATTAAGCGATGAAATTCTGCTTGATCTGAGTGCGGGTGTAAATTATTCTTTAACAGAAAATTTGAATTATTACAAAATCGTGGATTTTAGCGACGGATACCTCAATCTTGGTGCCGGTATAACTTTTACAGGTGAAGGCTGTAATACCGATAAAGACGGCGACGGTTTAACCAGATGTGAAGAAGAGGAACTCGGAACTGATCCAAGAAACTCAGATACAGACGGCGACGGCTTGAAGGACGGGGCTGAAGTGAAACAGTATAAAACCGATCCAAGAAATCCCGACACAGACGGTGACGGTCTCAAAGACGGCGAAGAAGTTATGAAATATAAAACCGATCCTTTGAAAGCCGATACTGATAACGACGGATTGAATGACTACGATGAAGTGATGACCCACAGAACCGATCCTTTGAATCCGGATACTGATTCTGACGGATTAAAAGACGGCGAAGAAGCCCTGAAATATAAAACGAGCCCATTCAAAGCCGACACTGACAGCGATGGTCTTAAAGACGGCGAAGAAGTTTTGAAATACAAAACCGATCCTTTAAAAGCCGATACTGACGGCGGAACTGTGAATGACGGTATAGAGGTTAATCGCGGAACCAATCCTCTTGATCCTAAAGATGACATTGCTCCAACTCAGGGAGTTGTGCAAAAGACGATGAACTTTGATAATGTTTTATTTGACGTTAACAAATCAGAACTATCTAAAACAGCAAAAGCAACTCTCGATAATGTTTACAAGGCATGCCTGAAATTAGATGATGCAAAACTTCAACTTGCCGGCCATACATCTTCCCCTGCTTCGGAAGAATATAATATGGAGCTTTCTCAAAGAAGAGTAGATGCGGTGAAGAATTATTTGGTAAAGAAGGGTTTTAAAGCTGAATTAATTTATGCTGAAGCATTCGGAGAAATGGAACCGGTAGCCTCTAATGATACTGAAGCCGGCAGAGCTAAGAACAGAAGGACAGAAATAAAAGTTGCTTATATAGTAAAAGAGTAATTCTAAATAATTAACATTTCGGAAAGGCTTGCAGCGGCAAGCCTTTCCTTTGATTCTACTGCATCCGCTAATCTAAAAGATGTAGTTCCTTTTTCATCCTTTCGCCCGATTGTCCTGCTATAAACACGTTTCTATATTAGAAGTGAAAATAGTGTGATCCAAGAGAAAATATTATTAAACGAAACTTTAATAACCAAAAGGAAATATCCCATGTTGTACACTATCGCTGTAGTTCTAATAGTATTGTGGCTGCTCGGATTTTTAACTTCTTACACAATGGGCGGAATTATTCACGTTCTTCTTGTGATTGCGATTATAATGATCCTGCTTAGAGTAATTAGCGGACGCCGGGTTCTCTAAAAATTTGCAGCACCAATATTCTCATTACAGGCAAAATCATAATTGAATACAAAGTTGATTATTCCCCGAATTATAAGGAAATAATAGGATGTTATTTAAACAACTCCGTACGCTTCGCTTTCCTGATATGCTTACTCTTCTCGGTCTTCTGAGTGTTTCCTTGTCTGTATATTTTTCTTTCATGGGATTATTGATAATTGCATACTTGCTCATTCTCCTGCAATTTCTTTTGGACTATTTTGACGGAAAGTTAGCTAGAGCAATTGGCGGCGGGGCTCTTGGAGTTTACCTGGATAGTTTTACTGATTTCATGGCAGTGGCTGCTTCTGTTGTGTTCGGCTGGTTTATTGGAATAAACGGTCCTGCTATGCTCATTGCGGGATTTTTAAATGTCGCGGCAGCATCAATAAGATTGGCGTATTTCACGGCATACAAACAAAAAGGTTTTACAGGTATTCCGACCGTATTGGCCGCGTCGGCAGTTTCTACACTAGCCATTCTCGGATACATGTTCCTTCCTGATTATCTTATCTGGTTTGTGATCTTTTATTTTATCACCGCTGTATTAATGATTTCAGATTTACAATTAAAAAAAATATAAAAATAAAAAATTATGATAGAACAGATCAAATCGTCACGCGGAATGCGCCTGATTATAGGCACAGCAGCATTTGTAATTATAATTGCAGGTATTAATCTTGCGCAATCGGTTGTAGTTCTGTTCCTTGTTTCTGTCTTCTTTGCTTTGCTGGGAACACCCCCGGTACTTTGGCTAAAAGAGAAAAGTGTCCCCTCCGGAATTGCGGTCCTCTTGGTTATGTCCGGTATGGTAATCATCATACTTCTGATTGGCGCGCAGATTGGCACATCACTTAGCGGCTTTTCGGACGAACTTCCCTTATTGCAGTCGACTATCCGGGAACAGGTGCTGGAACTCAGCGCATTTTTAAGAAGCAAGGGTTTTTCAGGAACACAAAAGTTATTGCTGGATTATGTTAATTCGGAAGCAATAATGAAAATTACTGCCGGATTATTATCGGGATTGAGCTCAGTAATATCCGGTCTTATTCTGATCCTGCTTACCGTAACTTTCATTCTTCTTGAAGTCTCAAGTTTTCCTGTAAAGCTTCGTGCAATTTTGGGTGATCCCGAGCAGGCATTTCCGCGTTTCTCAAAATTTGTCACGGAAATGCAAAGATATATGGTTATTAAGACTTTAATAAACCTTGCCGCCGGTATATTAATAGGGATTTGGATGTATATACTTGGTGTGCAATTTCCTATTCTATGGGGATTTATCGCGTTTCTGCTTCATTATATACCCAATATAGGGTCAGTTATCGCTGCCTTCCCTCCTGCAGTTCTGGCGCTTGTACAAATTGGTATGGGTAGTACATTACTTGTTATTGCCGGAAATATTTTTATTGGATTCATAATAGGTAATGTTATTGAACCCCGGCTGATGGGGAGAAAATTCGGGATCTCTACACTTGTTGTTTTTCTATCGCTGATCTTCTGGAGTAGTCTACTTGGATCAATTGGTGCAATTCTTTGTATTCCCCTGACAATGACGCTCAAGTTTGCATTTGAAAGTAATGAAAGCACACAGTGGATTGGTGTACTGCTCGGATCGGAAAAGTTTAATGAATTATCAGAATCAAAAACCAAAAAGAAAAAACAGCAATGATTAAGACAATGCTAAATAAGAACGTACCGTCTAATTGGGGGAGAAAATACTTGCCGAAATTCTTGAGGTATGCGGGCTATGCTATCGGATCTTTAATTATCATCGGTCTTTTGACGGTGATTTTATTCTCAGATTCATTACTCAATGCATTCTTAAAAGATAAAATTACTAAATCTTTTTCAGAAGCATATCCGGCCTACTCATTACAGCTTGGCGATATGCATTACAATATCTGGAAGAATCGATTGGGATGCGATTCTATAACACTCAATGCAAATGACTCTACATTTACGGGCAGCGCCGCCTCATTCTATGTAAGCGGAATGGGCTGGATGAAAATCTTCCTACAGAGTGATTCTGCTCCAAATACTCTTAAAACTTCGGTAATAGACGCAAAAAAAATCCTACTTAGTTTTCATAGCACCAAGGAAGAAATCATTGTGGGATCACTGCATATATCGGTACCTGATTCTGAATTGATTGCAGATTCAATAAAATATTATTCTTTAATAAACGACGAGCAGTTTTTTGCTAAAAGCAGATACAGGCAGACCAGGTTTCGCATTGAGGTCCCCCAATTAAAAGTAATTGGTTTGGATTATTTCGCAATGATGCAAAAAAATAAGTATAAAGCAAAAAATATTACCATTAATGATGTGTTTGCTGATATTCTGGTAAACATGGACAAGCCATATGACAAAAACTCACCTGATCCGCAAATGCCGAACGAACTTCTCTCAAAGATGAAAGAAACAGTAGAAATAGACAGTCTGAAAATTATTAACGGTCGGCTGAAATATTCCGAGAGATATGCTGTTAATGCAAGGCCCGGGGTAATTACATTCGGGAAGGTCAATCTTTCAGTAAGCGGAATTGCGAATCATACTCTTTTACCGGACAGCGCAACTGTAGTTGCTGAGGGACTTTTCATGAATACGGCTAAAATGAAACTGTTAATGAAAATCCCTCTCGCATCAACTGATTTTTCCCTGCATTATTCAGGTTCACTAAACAGGATGGATCTGACCAGGCTGAATGAATTCATTGAAGCTGGTGAACATAGACGCATTAAATCGGGAATTCTTAATTCCGCATCGTTTAATATAAATGTTCATTCAGGACGCGCAAGCGGTACCTTAAGAGCAGAATACAAGGATCTGTCCATTGCGATTCTTAATGAAGAAACGGGCAGCGAAAAAGGAATTTTCAACCGGATTCTATCCTTCGTTGGAAAAGTATTTGTAATCCGGGGAACCAACTTGCCGGATGAAAAAGGCATAATGAAAATAGGTGAAGTAAGATACGTACGGAATCCGGCAGATTATTTTCTTCAGTATCTCTGGTTCGCGCTTCGGAGCAGTGTTGCTGATGCAGCGGGATTTCCGCCGGAAGATATTCCGGATAAATAATGGATCTGTTTTCAGGAACGTTTTCAATGCGTAAATACAAAATTAAAATTTAGGGTTGGTTTATGGATGAGATATTTTTAACCGTTATACTTTTGTCCCTGGGTGTGGTGTCAATCATATTTTATCTAATATTCAGCTTATTCTCAGCAAGTTGTAAGGTTTATAAAATAAATGAAAAAGAAATAGAAGTTATTCGTGTGGAAAAAGAATTGGATAAAACCGATGCTTTACATAGAGGACCGCACTTAATTAAAACGTATAAAAAATAAACGTCACGCCAAAACCATATTGCCTATCCGGGCACACATTGACATTTAATAAACCTGTAAGCCATTAATAATTAAGGGTTCACCGGGGTGATTATATCTTTCTTACAGAACTGAATCACCCGAAAGATGTAGTTCCTTTTTCATCCCTATAGACGATTGTAATGCAATTCATTTCTTGATATCCTTGTGTCGCAATTAGCAGATCAATTGAGCTTGATTGAAAACGCAGTTAGAATTTATTCTTTATGATTGATTTGTAATAATTGCTCATACAACTCCTTATGGCAGCTGCAGATTACGGGTTTAGTTTGCAGCTGCTTTTTTTAGTCAAAAGGTACTTCATTAAAATTATTTGCAAAGACAAATTGAAACTTTACATTCCATGTTATCCCCTTTGCTTTCGAAGCAGAAAATTTTTGAACAGAACAGATGTATTTATTAACGGAAAGCAGCATACATGAACTACAAGCCCTTGTATATCATTCCGCTCCTTCTATTATTTGCTGCTATTAATGTCCCTTCATTAACGAAAAAGAAAACGGTTATTAACCCAAATTCTTTCTTTCCTGTCAACAATGGATTAACATTGGTGTATAAATCATCTTTTGGTGAAAGCATTACGAAATATTCTCAAAATGATGAATTTACCATCAGTTCAAGTGAAGCTGATAATTTCAAGTATAGACAGACCATGATAATAAAAGAGGATGGTGTTTATGTAAAAGAAACTTATCAGTATTTGAAAATATTTTTATTTATTAAAAAAGAAGCGACCTTTACATATGGAAAACCATTGTTGCGATTTCCTCTTCCTTTGTTCCCCGGCGCTGAGTGGCAATGGGAGGGAGATGAATATTGCGATGGTGAGACAAATAAAGTTAAAGTCACGGGAAAAGCCTTTAACATGGAATATATTACCACAAAGGCAGGGAGATTCGAGGCAATAAAACTGGAATCCGTTGTTGAGGGTTCCGGCAATTCAAAAAACAGAGTAACCGAATGGTTCGCTGAAGGAACCGGGTTAATAAAAGCAAAAATAGTAATTGAAGGCGGCGGCGTGATGGGAATTCTTAGGGACATTCTGGGTTATGGAACTATAGAGTTTGAGTTAATAGAAATAAGAAAAGAATAGAGGAAAAGTTATTCTTAAAAATAATTTTGAAGTAATGCCGGAATTTGACAGGGCATTAAGGTTTATTCAATTTTCGGAAGGATTTCCGGAAATCCCTGATTCTTAATATGCACGTCTCTTTGCGGGAAAGGTATTTCTATATTATTTTCTTTGAATTTCTTAAATATTTCAAAATATAGGCTGCTTTTAAGGATTCCCGGAGTAGTTATATAGCTGCTTGTCCATATTTGCAAGTTAAAATTTAACGAGCTGTCGCCAAATTCTTTAAAAAGCACGTTGGGTTTCGGATCTTTTAAAACTCCTTCATTATTTTCCGCAACATCAAGCAGTATTTTTTTTACTCTTTCAGGATCTTCTTTATATGCAACTCCCACCGGAATGTTAAATCTTATATTCCTGTCGTTATGGCTCCAATTAATAACTGTCGATGAAATAAATTCAGAGTTGGGAACGATCACGGAAATATTA
>PGYS01000111.1 GCA_002839795.1 Ignavibacteriae bacterium HGW-Ignavibacteriae-3
GCAACGCTCCAGCATATATTACCGGGTGAATCGGGAAGCATACCCCTGATAATCATAATCTGATTAATTACTTCAACGTTATTTAATTCAGTATTCGCTCTGTCAATATTTATACCCGGCCAATAATGCCGGCCTTTCAAATTCTGATCCTTCCACCACCCTAAGAGGACCGGAAAACTCTGCGGCAACGTACTAATCTTCCAGTAAAGCTGCGGGGACCAATAGTCAACCCAGCCTTCATTGATCCACAATTTAGCATCGGCGTATAAGTTTTCGTATTGATCGAATCCTTCAATAGATTCAGGGCTGCGCGGCCTCCAAATTCCAAACGGGCTTAAACCGAATTTAACATTCGGTTTAATATTTTTTATACCTTCATAAACATTTTGAATGAAGGTATTAACATTTCCCCTCCGCCAATCGGATTTAGACAGCTTGCCTCCAGCCTTAATATAATTTTTCCAGCTTGCCGTATCGGGAAAATCTTCATCTTTATTATATGACGGATAAGGATAGAAATAATCATCAAAGTGAATGCCGTCAACATCGTACCGTCTTGTAATATCCAGAACCACATTCAACGAATGTTCCTGAACTTCTCTTTTGCCCGGATCAAGCCACCAGTAGCCTTCCTTCAGCTTTAAAACCCAGTCAGGATGTTTGTTAACGATTGAGAAATCAGAGACTTCTCCTCCCGATACGTGATGTGCTCTGTAAGGGTTCAGCCAGACGTGCAGTTCCATACCGCGTTTATGAGCTTCTTCAATCCAAAATTCCAGGGGATCATAATACGGATCGGGGGCTTTTCCCTGCTTGCCGGTTAGATAATAGGACCACGGTTCGAGCTTGCTATTATATAGAGCATCGCTTTGGGGCCTTGCCTGAAATATGACCGCATTAAAATGCAAGCTTTTAAGTTTGTCGAGTATACTTTCAACTTCTTTTTTCTGCTCTTCACTTCCCAGGTCTTTTCTGCTCGGCCAATTAATATTGGCTACTGACGCAATCCAGGCTCCGCGAAATTCCCTTTCTGCGCGGGGAATTTCTTTCTGTACATTACTTACCCGCTCAGTCTGAAATGAACTGCACCCTCCGATAATAAGTAAGAATGGGATTACACTCTTAACAATATACTTTAAAGTTAGATCAGTGATCATAATGGTTAACAATAAAATTCATAGACTATTTCGTTTTATCTGAAATTATTTCATTCACGCGTTTAGAAAATAATTAGAGCAGAATAATTCCAACTACATACTTGGGTGGTTCTCAGATAAATATCTTAGTACGGCTTAGAGTATATTTAGAATATTGTTTTGCTCTTTTATTAAAGATGCTTATTTTCTCAAGGTTTTTGAAGGGTTTCGCCCGGCCCTTTAATCAAAATTATACGGACTTAAGACCTGTGCTTGAATTCTTCTTAAAAATAATTCCCTCGATATTTAATTTTAAAAAATCAGCATATTCCATTTTAATAATGCTAATCTTGTTTTCCAATGTTCATTACGGGCAGTTCAATGAAAACATGTTCGAGAGGATTTCGAAAGATCAGGGTCTGATCCCCGGAAACGTAAATGATATTTTACAGGATAGTCTCGGGTTTATCTGGATGGCTACCGAGGGCGGATTATGCAGATATGACGGTTATAATTTTATTTATTTTAAAAACCATCCCAACGATAAGACCAGTCTAAGCTATAATCATGTGTTCAGTCTTCTGGAAGATAAAAACGGCATAATTTGGGTCGGGACTTTAGGAGGAGGGCTGAATAAATTTGACAGTAAAACCGGCAAGTTTAAAAGGTTCATGTACGATCCGGGCAATCCCGGTTCAATCAGTGGCGATAACATTTTTAAAGTATTCAGGGATTCCGGAAAAAGAATCTGGATTTCTACTTTAGGGCATGGATTGAATCTATTTGATGAGCGGACTGAAACATTCACACATTTTCTCCATTCAAAAGAAGATCCCAATTCAATAAGCAGCAACATGGTCAGCGCATTATATGAGGATAAAAATAATAATTTCTGGATAGGAACTTTTGACGGCGGGATGAATCTATTCGTGGAATCGGAGAAAAAATTCATCCGCTACAAGTATAACAGTAACGATAAATATAGCCTGAGCCATAATCAGGTGATGGATTTTTTAGAAGATGATAACGGACGGTTTTGGGTGGCGACATTCGGAGGAGGCGTAAATCTTCTTGACAGAAATAAAATGAAATTTCAGAGTATCAAAAGTAAATCCGATTTTCCCCTTAAACCTGATAACCTGAACGTCCGTAAATTATTTGAAGATAAGGAATCTATCTGGACGGGAACTTATAACGGTTTATTCAGTTTTGACAAAAATACTTTTAAAAAATCAACTTTCTATTCAAATCCCAATGATGCAAGGACAATTGATGATAATAAAATCAGATCGATTTACAAAGATCGAACGGGTGTTATATGGATAGGAACGATTGCAGGAGTAAATAAATTTGATACAATGAAGAAAAAATTCGACCTCATTTATTTTAATGAAAATTATAAACTGCTGCTTGATAATGTAAGAACTGTTCCCGGAAAATTTTTAACCGATAAAATCCTTTGGGCAGGACCGGGCGGATCTGCAATCACAAAGAGTATAAACAGAAAAATAAGTTTTTTCGGAAATGTTCATTCGAGACATGATTCTCATAAATTTCAATCGACCAGCTATTATCTGGACGAGAAAAATTATTTGTGGGCAGGCAGTTATAACGGAATTCAGTACTATGATTTCACTAAGGACGAATTCCAGAATGTCCAGTATTCCGATGATGGCACTGAGACCAGGGGCAATAATTTTGTAAAGTGGTTTTATATTGATAAAAGGAACCGCTTCTGGGCAGGCACGATGGCCGGCGGGCTGACCCTTTTTGATCCGAAGAAAAACTATCTGAAAAAATTTACACATAATGAAGCCGATATTAAAACTTTAGGCGATTCAAGAGTGAATGCCGTTCAGGAAGACAGCCGCGGAACCATATGGATTGCCACTTTTGGCGGACTCGACGTTTTTAATGAGAAGGACGAAACATTTACACACTATCGCGTAATTCCGAATGACAGCACTTCCATTTCCAATGACAGGATCTACGACATTTATGAATCAAAAGCCGGAGATCTCTGGATAGGTACATATCAGGGCTTAAACAGGTTCAACAGGGATAAAAATAATTTTGAACGCTACTCCTCAAATCTCGATATCGGCGATAATACTATTTTTGGAATCCAGGAAGACGGTGATGGAATCTTGTGGATAAGAACCAATGACGGCATCAGCAGATTCGATCCTAAAAATAAAATATTTAGAAATTATAATTTGCGCGACGGTCTGCCCGGCATGGAATGGAACGGAAATATATATTTTCAGAACAACGATGGAAAATTGTTCTTCGGATTCTCAAAAGGCCTCATCTCATTTTATCCGGAGGAAATCAAAGACAATCCTATTAAACCGCAGGTTGCATTTACGAAATTAATTGTGATGGACCGTGAAATTGAGATGGGGGAAGATTCTCCTCTAACAAAACCGCTCAATGATGCCGCGGAAGTAGTACTATCCTACAAGGATAAAGTGTTCAGTTTCGAATTCTCGGCGCTTCATTATGCGATACCATCCAAGAACATGTATGCCTATAAACTTGAGGGGTTTTTGGATAAATGGGTATTTGTTGACGCCGACAACAGAATAGCGAAATTCACCAACCTTAATCCGGGCAAGTATATTCTGAGAGTAAAGGCATCAAACAATGACGGAATATGGGGCGATAGCGAACGGTCAATAGCTATTATAATAACTCCTCCTTTCTGGGAAACATGGTGGTTCCGGTTACTGGCGTTCCTTTCATTTTTAGGAATAATTTTTTTGTTCTATGAAATAAGACTAAATAAACTATTGGAAATTGAACATACCAGATCAAAGATCGCAAGAAATCTGCATGACGAGGTCGGGGGTACATTATCAAGCATTCAGTATTTTGTGCGCGCGGTCGAAAAAGAGATAAAAAACAGTTCGGAAAATACTTCCAAATATTTAAATCTTATTCTGCAGAGTTCGGCTGACGCGCAGGAAAAAATTAAAGACTTAATATGGACTGTTAACCCGGATGAGGACGGACTCGGGAAATTTCTTGTCAAATTTAACAGGTATGCGTCTGATTTACTGGACTCAAAGGAAATAAATTATAATATTGAACTGCCTGCGGGTAATATTTCCAAATCAATTCCGATGGAGACCAGGCAGCATCTATGGTGCATTTGCAAGGAAACGGTAACTAATATTGTAAGGCATTCCAAGTGTAAAAATGTGAATATCAGATTTATCTTTACCGATAAAAGATTGGACCTGTCAATTGAAGATGACGGAATAGGTTTTAATGAACAGGAAAAAGTTTTTAGCAATGGCCTTGTAAATATTAAAAAGCGTGCTGAGGCAATAAAAGCAGTATCCAGATTATCCACCGAAATTAATCAGGGTACTAAGTGGTTTTTCTCAATAAAGATTTGATTTTTCACCTTAATAGGTAGTGTGATTATCTATCAGAAGAATCATTTTCAAATAAAAGAATAGCGCATGATCAGAATAACAATAATAGAAGACAATAATTTCGCAAAAACTGCCTGGGAAAGTACGCTTGGCGCGGAAAAAGATTTTTTGGTGATTGGATCTTATTCTTCGTTTGAAGAAGCCATGGATTCTGGATCTATAAAAAAAAGTGATTTGATACTGATGGATATCGGATTACCCGGAATTTCCGGTATTAAAGGAGCGGAAATCATTAGCGGTATGAACAGTAAAGCGCTTATAATAATGATCTCCGTGCAGGATGATGATAAGAGTATTTTCGGTTCTCTTCAATCCGGTGCGATCGGTTATCTTCATAAATCGGTGTCGCCCGAGGAATTAATCGACGCTATCAAACTTGCAGTTAAGGGAGGATCGCCAATGACTCCCCAGATTGCGAGGCGGGTGCTGAAATCACTTCACAAATTTAAGCCCAAGTACAGCGAAGAAAATCTTACCGAAAAAGAAACGGCAATTTTAAATCTGCTCGGAGAGGGTAAATCTTACAAAAAGATAGCCGAAGATATGTTCCTGTCCGTAGACGGAATTAAATATCATATTCGAAGCATATATGAAAAACTCCATGTTCACAGCAGGGCAGAAGCAGTAAATAAAGGCCTTAAATTAAGAATTCTGTCAAAATGGTAGAACCTGCTGTCAAATTAAAGTCCAGATAAATACCGCTATTTGAAATTCTAAATCAATTCTAAAAAAGAAAACTACACATTAGTGTAGTTGATAAAACCCGAATTGTTTACAAATTAATCTTGTATTTCCAGTTTTAACGGATCTTAGGAATCAGGTTAAATAATGAGAATAACAGTTCGTTTAGTTTGTATGATTTTACTCTTACAAACTATATCTATTTATGCTCAGTCTTCAATTCCGAAACGAGAATTTAGGGGAGCCTGGATAGCGACTGTTGCGAACATTGATTGGCCCGTAAGAGGAGCATCAACCGCTTCGCAGAAGCAAGCCCTGATAACAATACTTGACGGTTTAAAAGCAGTCAACATTAATGCAATAATGTTTCAGGTTAGGCCGGAGTGCGACGCGCTATATCAATCTTCAATCGAACCCTGGTCTTATTGGCTAACCGGAATTCAAGGCCAGGCGCCAAATCCGTTTTATGATCCGCTGAAGTTTGCAATTGAAGAAACACATAAGCGCGGGATGGAATTGCACGCATGGCTGAATCCTTATAGAGTTGAAAGAATTGTTGGCAATTATCCGACTTCCTCAAGCCATGTATCAATTAAACACCCGGAATGGACTTTTACTAAAGGGTCGGTGAAAATTCTGGACCCCGGAATTCCCGCAGTCCGCGATTATGTTGTCTCGGTCATAATGGATATTGTAAACAGATACGATGTGGACGGCATTCACTTCGATGATTATTTCTATCTTGATGGTATGGGCAATGAAGATGTCTTTACATTTGCCGCATACAACCCGGGAAATCTTAGTCTGGGAGATTGGCGCAGAGATAATGTGAACCGGCTTGTAAAAATGATTAACGATAATATTAAAGCACTTAAGCCTCATGTGAAATGGGGAATAAGTCCCCGCGGTATCTGGAGGCCCGGTTATCCGGCGGGTATTACAGGCAATGATAATTATAATTCCATCTACTGCGATGCGATGGCCTGGCTTCGCGCCAAAACAATCGATTATATCAATCCACAGCTTTATTGGGTATTTGGCGGCCCTCAAGATTACGGTAAATTAATGCCATGGTGGGCTGATTCAGCAGGAGTTAATAATAGGCACATGTATGTCGGGCATGCAGTGTACAGAATCAATTCGGGAACGGGGCCTTTCAATGCCGCGGAAGTGCCGAAACAGATTAGATTAAACAGAACAGATAATGATTGTCAGGGAAGCGTTCTTTATAATACCAATACAACTCTTGGCAATCCTCTCGGATTTTATGATTCTCTGAAAATTTTGTATAAAAATCCTGCCCTGCCTCCGGTAATGAACTGGAAAGATCAAGTCAAGCCAAACCCGCCGGTAAATCTAAGGTATGCCAAATTAGCTGATGTTAGAGAAGATGGATTATTATGGAATGCTCCTTCTGCAGCAGCCGATGGAGAAACGGCTTCAAGGTATGCTGTCTACAGATTTTATTCACAAACGGTTCAAACCAATGATCTCGAAAATTCGGATAATATTAATAATATAGTCGGAACGACTAATACCAGAGTAAAGTCGCCGGATTCACAGAACACAATGTATTTTGCAGTTACATCGATTGACAGAAATAATAATGAAAGTTCCATTAGTAATATAATCCCGGTTCAGATTACAATACCGGCAAAACCGCTTGTTTTTTTGCCGGCAGATCTTGCGGTTAATCAGCGGGATACTATCTTTTTTTCATGGGAAAACAGCGCCCGTTCAAATTATAACAGACTGCAGGTTGCTTCTGACATAAATTTTACTAATTTAATAGTCAATCATAACAATATTGTGGATACATTTAAAACTGTAACCGGTTTTAAAGGATTAACCACTTACTATTGGAGAATTACAGCTTCAAATCTTGCAGGGGAGAGTGTTTACTCAGAGATACGGAGTTTCACTACCGGATTTCCCGCACCTCCTCAATTGCTTCTGCCCGTGGATTTATCAGTCGACCAGACTTTAACGCCTATTCTAGTTTGGAATAAATCAAAGTCTGCGACGCAATACAGAATACTGGTAGCAGATGGCTTATCTATTATACCTTCTCAAACGGTCGTAGATACCGTGGTTTCGGATTCATCGGTTACATTGAAAAAATTGAAAGAGAATAAAATATATACCTGGTCGGTTATGGCATCTAATAGTTTCGGTTCAAGTCTGCTTGCAGGATCATTTAAGTTCAAAACCGGAATTTCTTCTGCCCTTGCGATGGATGATGAATCTGTACCTTCACCCCTCGTGCTGAACCAAAACTATCCCAATCCGTTTAACCCGGCTACTAAAATAGAATTTATAATTCCTAAAGACGGCTTTACTGTGATTAAAATATATAACATGTTGGGACAGATTGTAGGGGAACTGGTTAACCGCAATCTGGCTGCGGGCTCATATTCCGTAGAATTTAGTGCTGATAATCTTCCCAGCGGTTTGTATGTCTATCAGCTTCAGTCAGGGTCCGGAATGTTATCAAGAAAAATGATTCTGCTAAAATAGTTTTATACATATTTGTTCTGATTGTTAATCGTCACTGTCTGTCGCGAGTTCAAATGCGAATGATGAAACAGACATTATCTGACAAAATTTTACGCTGATTTGATTCTGATTATATTTAATAAATATTACTAACCAAAAGAGGAGATACAATGAAAAAAACAGCATTATTTTTTTCAATAGTTTTCTTGTTTGCTGCTACTCTGCAGGCACAATCCGGAATTAATGTAACGAATATGGCAACTTACAATGCCTATTCAGGAGCAACAGCCGATTCTACTATACCTTACTTTAAGGATTTAGGCGTCAGAAGAGTCATTGTTGCTGACGCGAATAATGACGGCAGCAAAGAAATTATCGCCACGGATTACTCTAACGGCGGAAGAGTTCATGTCATGAAACATGACGGCAAAGGTAATCTGGAAATTATCTGGTCATCTCCTGTTTCTAAAACTTCGAGCGGTTCTACGCCAAGATTCCCGCAGGTTGGCGATTGCGACGGCGATGGAAAGCCGGAAATTATTTTTGAACAAAATAATTTTTATGGTACTAATTACGGGAGAATTGTTTTTTACGAATGGAATGGCACCTCGTGGGGAACAGAACCAGCTTATGAAATTACTAATGATATGTTTGTGGCAGCCGGCGCAAAGCCCCCCACTTCTGGCGCCACTCTGAGACTTAACAGAGAAGTCTTCACGGTGGATGATTTTGATAGAGACGGAAGATCTGAACTTATCACACATTCATATGGAAATAGTAACAGAGATGTTTATATACTTGGAATTGACGGGACATTCCCGGGTTTTGCGTCTCTCGTAATTGAAGGTGGTCGTCCGGGCGCTTCTCAAAATGGAATCGATTGGGCAACAGGTTCTCAATGGAGTTCAACTGCGGCTGATATAGACGGCGACGGGAAGCTTGAAATTATAAGTCACCATTGGGATAGATTTGGAATGTGGGCTATTCAGGTAAATGGACCTAACTCCTACAGATTTCCGGATAAGGCTAAACCGGGTGCGTATAACAGGTTTACTACGCCGGATGCTTTAAGTTACTTTGGATTAGCCGCCGTGGATGTTAACGGTGATGGAATATCGGAAATAGCCGGTACAATGTATCAAAGCAATTTTGATATGTGCTTATTCCAGTTTACTAAGGCAGATACCTCTACTAATTTATTCGGCTCTGACTCTGCTTCGGTTGCAAAAAGATTTGGCAGAATTGCCTTGAAAAGTGATATGGCTGCTCTGGGTGGCAAAACCGCTGCAGAATTCTGGCCTTGCGTAAAGGGCGACCTAAATAAGGACGGTAAGGATGAAATTTATACCGGAGGCGGCCGCGGATTGAACCTGTTTGCTGTTCAGTACAAAGGTTCGGGCAGCTTGCTTGATAAGAATAATTATACTACAAATTTGGTTTACAAAGGTGAAGGCGGAGGTGTATTTGCCACTTATAAAATATATCAGGGCAGAATCGATACTGTTATTTCCTTTACAGATACTACCTACGTTCTTAATCCGGCAATTATTGATACTGTAAGAGAAGAAACTCCGTTTACATCTTATATTTTTGCTGATAATGTTGATCTCGACGGCGACGGTAAGATGGAAGTTGTTCTTTCCGAACAGAGCGTCTATGATTCTACATCTGTTATTATATATAAATGGGCTCCTGCTACCAAATCCTGGGAACGCGATAATGCCGCATCTCATAAGATTGTTAATACCTATCGTAAAACTATACGTGTTCTTGAGTATACCGGCCCGACAGGACTTCTCCAGGATGAGGGATATAATATTGTAATCCCCGAAGATTATATTTTAGAAAATAATTATCCTAATCCGTTCAACCCGAGCACAACCATCAACTTCACGCTTCCTATTCAGAAAAGAATTTCTCTGAAGGTGTTTGATATGCTTGGCAGGGAAGTGGCTACTCTGATTGATAATGAACTTTATGAAAAAGGAAGCTCCAAGGTGGTTTGGAACGGGACTAATAATTTCGGAGCTAAGGTAGCAAGCGGAAATTATATTGCTACATTGACTTACGGCAATTTTTCTAAATCAATAAAAATGACCTTATTAAAGTGAGTTAGTCACATTTAATGCGGAGGCTGATGCAAGGGTAGTATATTAATTTGGTGTAATTACAGATTGGATTTTTTATCACCCGATTAAATTACTTTTGCTGCGGCCTCTTCTTTTTTATTATACTATTATTGTGTTTATAATTTTTGCGTTTTGCATTTGACATATGTTTTAAGAAAACTTGTCCTAAATTCTTTTTGAGAGGCACGAGAATGCATAGAGTTTTTCTACTAATTATTATTACGGCATTTTTACTCACCAGCTATAATGTTACATACTCCCAGTCTACCGGTAAAATTATGGGCAAAGTTATTGATGCATCCGTTGGAGATGGAATCCCTTTTGCCAACGTATTGATTGATGGTACATCATTGGGAGCCGCGTCAGATATAGACGGAAATTATGTAATCTTAAATGTTCCGCCCGGCCGGTACAACATTACGGCTTCAAACGTCGGCTATCAGAAAGTTACTACAAGAGGTGTGTCTGTTAATGTCGGTTTTACTACAACATTGAACATTAAATTGTCTCAGGGTGAGGTTACATTAAATGCCGTAATTGTACAGGGTGAAAGAAATCCCCTTATAAGGCAGGATTTAACTAATCCGACTGTCGCAATCACATCTGAGTCAATTGATATTCTGCCTGTTGATAATATCAGCGATATCATAAAATTACAGGCCGGTGTAGTTACCGGGGATGACGGAAGCATACACGTCAGAGGCGGGTACGGCAACGAAGTTGCCTATACTTTAAATGGACTTTCATTAAACGATCCTTACGGAAATTCTAGAGCGGTCGGACTCGCAACAAATGCCGTGCAGGAGGCATCCGTTTCTACAGGAACATTCAGCGCCGAATTCGGCAACGCTCTGAGCGGAGTTGTTAATTATGTGACCAAAGAGGGCGGCGAGAAATTTACTTTCAGCGTTAAAGGGTATGGGGGCGACTATGCCACATCAAGAACAAAATTATTTTCCAACTTGGATCAAATTGATGCATTGAACTCCGGGAGAGTTGAAGCTACACTCGGCGGACCAATTCCATTGAGCCCGTCAACAAGAATTTTCTTTTCCGGTGTTCTGGAAAATTTTAAAGGCAGCTATTACGGCTATAGATTGTATAATCCGGACGATTCATATTTGACGCCGGATAATTTCAAGAGCACTGACGCGAGATATGGTAATGCCACCGGTGCATATTATTTCAGACCCTTTGACAAGGCCACCAGTGGTTTACCTACGGGCGACAAAAAATACGTCACTATGAATCCAAGCAACTCTCTGAATTTACAATTTAACTTAAGTCAAAGATTAGGTTCGTTCATAAAATTAAAATATGAATTTGTTTACAATAAGGCGAAATCGAGATCATTTGACAGAAGTTTTCTTTTCAATCCCGATGGGGTCAGCTGGGATTACAGTCGGGGTGTAATAAATACTTTGGATTTCACACATACTTTAAGCGACAAAGCTTTTTACACGTTAAAGGCTT
>PGYS01000112.1 GCA_002839795.1 Ignavibacteriae bacterium HGW-Ignavibacteriae-3
TTCCGGGTTATAATCAGTCATGGATTTAAAAAATAAAGTCGTCGTTATTACCGGTTCGTCTAGTGGTATTGGTCGTGGCCTGGCCATTCGTTTTGCCCAAGAAGGCTGTCAAGTTGTTGTCAACTATAATCACAATGAAGTCGGTGGTAAGGAGACTTTTGACCTAATTTCCTCAAACGAAAAACTTTTGGTTAAAGCAGATGTTTCCCAGGAAACTGATTGTCTTAATCTCATAAAAGAATCTATTGATAAATTCGGCGGTATAGATAAGACCAAGGCAAAAGAACTCGATTATGAAGTGCTGGACGGCGGTTCATGGATAGAACAGGAAGTTGATATTCTTATTCCCGCCGCACTCGAAAACCAAATAAATAAAGATAATGTAGATAAGATAAGTCAAAAAGTTAAACTGATTGCCGAAGGCGCCAACGGGCCAACCACTCCGGAAGCGGATAAAGTTATTGAAGGGAGAGGAATATTTATGATACCTGATTTCCTGGCAAATGCCGGCGGTGTAACCTGCAGTTATTTTGAACAGGTTCAGAGCAATATGAATTATTTCTGGGAAAAGGATGAAGTACTTGGTAAATTAGATGTGAAAATGACAGCTGCGTTCCGTTCGGTAAGTGATCTTTCTAAAAAGAGAAAGCTTTATATGCGAGATGCGGCTTATGTAATTTCTGTCAACAGAGTTGCTCAGGCATGTAAAGATCGCGGCTGGGTTTAAAACAGAAAAATATTAGCTGCTTGTTATTAGGATTAAGCCGGAAATTGCCTGACATTTTCAAACAATTTCCGGTTTTTTATTTTAGGAGAATAAATGTCTGACTCCGGAGTTAATACTGAATTAGAATCGAGATTCGACAGAGATTTTTTTGAATCAAGCGAAAATTTATCATGGATCGGTGAAGGATCTCTTGGAGGAAAGGGGAGCGGACTTGCCCTTGCCCAAAAGATCATAAAAGAAAAAATCAACTCCGATGATTTCCCGGACATTATTCTTAACATTCCAAGAATGGTAGTCCTTCGTACTCAAGTATTCGACTGGTTCATGGAAAGGAACGGTCTCTATAATATCGCGTACTCAGATGAACCTGATTATATTATTATTAATTCATTCCTTCAGGGCGATCTGCCGGTGGAAATACTTGGAGATCTTAGATCGCTTATTCAGAACGTAAATGTTCCGCTGGCAATCCGCTCATCAAGCATGCTTGAAGACGCGAAACATGAACCGTTCGCCGGAATCTATGCCACAAAAATGATCTCAAATAATCAGCCCAGTACCGATACCCGTTTTCATAAACTCACCGAAGCTATTAAATATGTTTTTGCTTCAACTTTTTTCAAAACTTCTAAAGACTATTTTAAAATATCATCACATACATTAAAAGATGAGAAGATGGCTGTCATTATTCAGGAAGTTGTTGGAAAAAAATATTCTGACAGATTCTATCCTAATATTTCGGGTGTTGCAAGATCATATAATTTTTATCCCATCGGCAAGGCAAAACCCGCTGAGGGAGTTGTAAATCTTGCTCTTGGACTCGGTAAAACAATTGTTGAAGGGGGACTTGTATGGAATTACTCTCCCGCGCACCCGAAATCCGTTCCGCCGTTTGCCGATCCGTCCGATCTGCTCAAAAATACTCAGACAAAATTCTGGGCGGTTAATATGAGCAACGTGATCGAGTATGATCCGGCAAAAGAAGCCGAATTTATGATAAAGCTGGATCTGTCGGATGCTGACTATGATGACACTCTAAGATATATTGCCTCGACTTATGACAGTTCTTCCCGGAGAATAGTAATGGGGACGGGAAACGCAGGTCCGAGAGCATTAAATTTTTCCCAACTGCTTGGCATGAATGAGTTTGCTTTTAATGATCTGATTAAAACACTTCTGAAAAAATATGAGGAGGCATTTGAGGGTCCCGTTGAAATAGAATTTGCTGCTACAATATCAGCCAATCCGGCAAAACTCAGATTTGGATTTCTTCAGGTGCGGCCGATGACCGTTTCCGACGAAACAGTCGATGTGGATAACGATGAACTTTCCGGAGACGATGTTTTGCTCGCTTCCGATAGAGTGATGGGTAATGGAAGTGTTGATAATATTCAGGATATAGTATTTGTAAAACCGGAAATATTTGATAAGAAAGAAACAACAAAAATCGCTATTGAAATTGATTCGATCAATAAGAAACTGGTAAATTCAAAAACGAAGTATCTGCTTATTGGTTTCGGGCGCTGGGGAAGTTCTGACCCGTGGCTTGGAATTCCGGTGGAATGGGGTCAAATTGGAGGGGCAGGAGTAATTGTGGAATCCACTCTATTCGGAATAAATGTGGATTTGAGCCAGGGTTCTCACTTTTTCCATAATCTTACCAGTTTCAATGTTAGTTATTTTTCTCTAACTTTTGACGGAGAGTACAAAATTGATTGGGAATGGTTAAATTCCCGGCAGGTTGTTAATGAAACAGATTTTGTAAAGCATGTTAAACTAGACCGGCCATTGAAAATCAAAGTGGACGGAAGGAAGAGTATCGGAGTAATTAAAAAATGATAAATGATCACAAACCTATAGATAATCTGGTCTTTGAACTTCAGGAAAGAGCCAAAGAATTAAATTGTCTTTACACAATCGAGGACAGTCTGAACCGGTCGGATATCTCGCTCAGGCAGGCCTTTCATACCGTTATAAATGCAATTCCTCCTGCGATGCAGTTCCCCAAGAAATGTAAGTCCAGATTAATTTACGGTGATATTGTATATCAAACCAGCGATTTTGACGAGACTAACTGGTTCATCAAATCTGAAATAATAGTCCAGGATAAACTCGTAGGCAACGTAGCAATCTATTATCTGGAGGAAATTCCCCCCGCCAACAACGGATTTGGTCCTTTTTTAAAAGAGGAAAAAAAACTGCTCAATACAATCGCAGACCGGCTCGGGCATTTCATTCTTCATCATAAATTAAAAAATGTTTTTAACGAATTCAGGAACGTACGGGAGCAGGTTGACGGAAGAACAAAAGGGGAATGGCGCATAGTTCTTGACATGATCCGGAAAACGGATCCGAATTTATTTATGAGTCTCCTGCGCAAGATGCTTCACCTGCTCTGCTGGAAAGGTGTTGAAGAAGCCGAAATGTTGATGAAGCACACAAATCTTGTACTCCGCGGCGGAAGTGATGAAGAGAAAAATTATGATGACAATAAACCGCTGAAGTTTACCAAGATCACCAACTACGACCAGTATGTTGAAACAATATTAAGGTTAGCCGACGACAATCTTCCCGATGAAATCATACTTGGCAGGATTCAAAAATGGATACAGGAAGATAAATCCAGTTTATTGATAAAAGTGGTTGATAATCAGGCAACATCTCTTTCCGAGATTGCAGACGCTATCAGAAAATATTTTCACATGACTCCTGAAAAGTTTGAGCTTCCGATGTCCACTATCAAAGGATTGCGGGTTTCTCTTTTAAGAAGATTTTTTACCGATCATCTCGATTATATTTCCGTTGCAAAAGAGTATGTAAAGCTTACTGATTTTTATGATTTGATAGATAAAATGATTTTTCCGGCAGGCAGTCATGGCAAACTCGGCGGGAAAAGTGCCGGCTTATTTTTGGCTGCTCACATTCTGAATAAGGAAGCTGAAAATAATGAACTTCTTCAAAATATTAAGACACCAAAGACATGGTATATAACCTCCGACGGCGTGTTGTATTTTATGCGCCATAATAATCTGGAAGAAGTTCTTGAACAAAAATATAAGGACATTGATGAAGTCCGGATCGAATATCCGCATGTAGTACAGCTATTTAAAAACTCCGAATTTCCGCCCGATATAATTAAAGGGCTGTCGGTCGCACTCGATGATCTTGGCGAAAGGCCCTTGGTCGTCCGCAGTTCGAGTTTACTTGAAGATCAGATCGGAGCGGCTTTCTCAGGCAAGTATAAGAGTCTCTTCCTGGCTAATCAGGGAACCAAGCAGCAGAGACTGATCGCGCTTATGGATGCCATCGCGGAAGTATACGCATCAACATTCAGCCCTGACCCGATTGAATATCGTGCTGAAAGAGGTCTCCTGGACTTTCACGAAGAGATGGGCGTGATGATACAGGAAGTTGTCGGGACAAAGATAGGGACTTTTTTTCTTCCTGCTTTTGCCGGTGTTGCCTTCAGCAATAATGAATTCAGATGGTCACCCAGAATCAAGCGTGAAGACGGTCTCTTGCGCCTGGTACCGGGACTGGGTACACGGGCAGTAGACCGGTTGGGCGATGACTATCCGGTTTTGATATCACCCGGTCAGCCGAATCTTAAAGTTAACATCTCGCCTGATGAACTGATCCGGTACTCTCCAAGAAGAGTAGATATGATAAATTTGACAACGAATGAATTTGAATCGATCGAAATAAATGAGATTCTCAAAGAACATGGTGCTGAATATCCTCTCTTTACTCAAATATTCTCTGTTCTGGAGGGAACAATGATCCGCCAGCCGAATGAGTGGGATGCCGGAGATCCGTTTAAGGATTTTTACGTAACCTTCGACGGATTAATAACTAATACAAATTTCTTAAAGCGGATTGAAACTATACTGAAAACCCTGCAGATGAAAATAAAAGCTCCGGTCGATATTGAATTCGCGCACGATGGAAAAGATTTCTATATGCTTCAATGCAGGCCTCAGAGTTTTACAGGCGAATCCAACTCCGATGTTATCCCTAAAGATGTTCCAAGAGAAAAAATAGTATTTACAGCCAACAAATATATTTCCAACGGCAAAGTACCGGATATTACCCATATAGTTTATGTTGATCCCCAGAAGTACTCTGAAATATCGGACAGAAATAAGATGCTCCAGGTGGGGCGTGCGATAAGTAAATTAAATAAAACACTTCCTAAGAGAAAATTTATACTTATCGGACCCGGCAGATGGGGGAGCAGGGGAGATATTAAACTGGGTGTCAGCGTTACATATTCGGATATTAATAATACCGCCATGCTTATCGAAGTCGCAAGGAAGAAAGGAAATTATGTGCCCGATCTCTCATTTGGAACGCACTTTTTTCAGGATCTTGTTGAGGCCAACATCAGATATCTGCCTTTATATCCGGATGATCCTGGTATAATTTTTAATGATAAATTTTTTGATGAATCTAAA
Source organism: Ignavibacteriae bacterium HGW-Ignavibacteriae-3 (assembly GCA_002839795.1). Taxonomy (GTDB): domain Bacteria; phylum Bacteroidota; class Ignavibacteria; order Ignavibacteriales; family Melioribacteraceae; genus Fen-1258. The sequence continues at coordinate 5,182 of PGYS01000112.1, forward strand.
AATATTTTCCCCGATTTGCTAGGCGAATTCAAACATCTGTCCGAAGTAATAAAAGTTCTCGATGTAAAAGAAGCCACCAGCGGATTAATTCTTAAAGTTCTCATGAATTCCGACCAGGAGCAGGCGATTGGATTATTTACAACCGGTTCGGGTGATGTTCTTCAGGACCAGGAATCCAAAGAGCTGTTTGATTATCATCCCAGTGACCACTGGCGGTGGAGAATGAAAATGGCCGAGAAGATTGCCTCTGAAATGGACGCTGAAAGGTTCGCTGTAAAGGGATTATATGTTTTTGGAAGCACTAAAAATGCGGCATCCGGCCCCGGAAGTGATATAGATCTTATTGTTCATATAGACAGTCAGAAATGTGATATTAAGGGACTGAATCTCTGGCTCGAAGGATGGAGCCTCGCGCTCAGTGAAATGAACTATCTGCGCACCGGTTACAAGGCGCAGGGCATTCTGGATGTTCATATCGTTACCGATGAGGATATAAAAGCTAAATCAAGTTTTGCCGCTAAAATTGACGCGGTTACAGATGCGGCAAGACCGTTAAAAATGAAACAGGCGGCAGATTAAACGAGTATGCGTTCCGCGCCTGATGGATGATCCAAGTCAAATTTTACAATTGCCAGCTCACTTCCATCGTGGGCTGCGCTGAAGCAATAGGTCTTTCCAATTCTGTCCTGCCAGCTGCCGGTGATTGCTGCGGATTCATGAATATGTCCGTGAAGCGTAATGTACGGCTGATGTTGTTCAATGAACCGTTTAACCGCTATACTCCCTACATGCAAATCAACCGGAATCTGATCTATTAGTTTACCGTCAAGCGCCGCGCGGTCAAGATTGGATTGATATGGAGGAGAATGAAATAGAAAAACAGATTTGCCGGGAGTAAAATTTTCGGTGAGGATTTCAATATCTTTTTTTATTGTTGAATATTTTTTTTCGTCGCTTGAAATTTCTATTGTTCTTTTCCCTTCTTCGGGAGAAATACAGCCGGGGTCTGCATAACGGGAAACATCATATTTCTCCCAATCCTTCAGAAGAAACGGTGATGGCGATGTATAATTATATCCGAAAATTTTATAATCTTCAAAATCAACATTTTTAAAATGTGTGTACTCCCAAATACCGCTCTCTTCCGAATCAATGATATGTTTTTCCTCCAACCGTGCATCATCATTCCCCAGAATTAGAAAAATTCTCGGGAAGGAGTCTGCCAATTTGTTTTTTATAGATTGAATTTCCGGAACAAGAAAGTCCTTGACAAAATTGTGATCTGAACTTCGATGTGGCAGCAGATCTCCGCCCAAAAAAACAGCCGAAGGTTTTTCAGTAGTTATGGAGTTGAATAGTTTTTCGTAATGCTTCTTTCTTCCATGAATATCTGAAACAAAAAAACAATTCTTCATTTTATCCGCTGAATTATTTTATTATACAATATATGAATCCGGAATAAATTATTGGCTATTCCTGCGGGAAAATATTGTTTACCGGGATTCTTTTGACATTTAGAGCTATTCCCTTATATTTGTCCTTAAAATAACGGCAATTAAAAATGTTATTAGCAGTCCATCATATCCATCATCATTTATTCCTGAAACCGGAAGACGGAGTGCTGTAACTAATTTATATAATAATTTACAATGACACCCCGCCTTAAACGGGGTTTTTTGTTTTAAAGGAGAAAATATGAACGGAAATTTGAAACTGGCGATTCAGAAGAACGGACGCCTTACGGAAAAATCGCTTCAGCTTCTGAGAACTTGCGGCCTGGATATCGAAAACTATTCGAATCGGCTTATTGTATCGGCGCGTAATTACGATCTGGATCTGCTTTTCCTCCGTGACGATGATATCCCTGAATATGTGCAGGATGGTGTGGCGGATATAGGCATTGTAGGGGAGGATATCGTTATCGAAAAGCAGGCCGATGTCAGTATTATTAAAAAACTTGCATACGGCAAATGCAAACTGATGCTGGCCGGTCCTGAAGATGAAAATCTTTTCGAAATTGAACAGATGAATGGAAAGCGGGTGGCAACATCGTATCCCAAAATACTATCCAATTTTTTAAAGAATAATAGAATTGATGCAAAGGTGATTCAGATCAGCGGCTCTGTGGAGATTGCGCCGTCGCTGGGAATTGCGGATTATATATGTGATATTGTTTCCACCGGAAACACATTGAAACTGAATAAACTTAAAAAATTCACCAATGTCTTCGATTCGGAAGCCGTCCTGATAGGGAACAGGAACCTGGAGAACGATCAGGGAAAATATAACAAACTGAATAAACTTATTTCGCGAATCGACTCAGCGCTTAACGCAAAGACCTCTAAATATCTTATGATGAATATTCCTAAAACTGCCCTGGATGAAATACGGGAAATACTGCCTTCGCTAAGCAGTCCGACTGTTCTTCCTCTTGCCAGTGAAAAAATGCTTGCGGTACATGCCGTTATACCGTCTGAAATGTTTTGGGAAATACAGGAAGATCTGACTAACGCCGGAGCTTCCGGAATTTTATTAATGCCAATTGAGAATATGATAATATGAAAATTTACTCATCAAAAAATATTGCGCGGAAAAAGCTGGACAGGCTATTTTCCCGGCCTGAAATTAATTCTGAAAAATTCTCAAAAATTGTTAAGCCGGTAGTCGAAGATGTAAAGCGGGGCGGACTCAAATCCGCTCTGAAATACGCCAGGAAATTCGATCAATTTACCGGACAGAAAATTCTTGTCAGCAAAAAAGAAATTGACCTGGCGGAAAATAATATTGACCGTGATACAATAAATGCCTTTAAACTGGCCGCCAAAAATATCGAAAAATTTCATGGTGAACAGAATCCATTAAATTATAAGATTGAAACTATGCCCGGTGTTATCTGTTCAAGGGAATTCCGCGCTATTGAAAATGTCGGGTTGTATGTTCCGGGCGGAACGGCCGTTCTCCCGTCGACTTTATTAATGCTCGCAATTCCGGCCCGCCTTGCCGGATGCAAAAGAGTGGTTGCTCTTTCTCCGACAAGTAAAAATATTGATCCGCTTGTTTTGTATGCGGCAAAAATATGCGGTGTAGATGAATTTTATAAAATCGGCGGAAGTCAGGGAATCGCGCTTATGGCATATGGCGATAAATCCGTAAAAAAAGTTGACAAAATTTTTGGTCCAGGGAATCAATTCGTAACGTCGGCGAAAAATCTGGTTAGTACCGATCCAGACGGCTGCGCGATTGATATGCCGGCCGGTCCAAGCGAACTTTTAATAATCGCGGATGATAGTGCAAGTTCTTCCTTTATTGCTGCCGATTTATTATCTCAGGCAGAGCACGGAAAAGATTCACAGGTTATTTTGATAACAACAAGTGCAAAATTGAGTAAAGAAGTAAACAGGTCGATTGAACTTCAGACAAAATACCTGCCGAGAAACGATTTTATTCAGGGAGCATTAAAAAATTCATTTACTCTGATTGTAAACTCAATTGACGAAGCTGTTGATATGAGTAATAATTACGCGCCGGAACATTTGATTCTCAATATTAAAAATCCTGAACGGTACAAAAAGAGGATTATAAACGCGGGTTCTGTTTTTCTTGGAAAATATTCAGCTGAAAGTATAGGAGATTATGCTTCCGGAACAAATCATTCTCTTCCGACCTATGGATACGCAAGAACCTTCGGCGGAATTTCCGTTGAATCGTTCATGAAGACAATAACTTTTCAGGAAATCCGCAGAGAGGGATTGAAGAGGATTGCACCGGCAGTAATTAAAATGGCTGAGACTGAAAAACTTGAAGCCCATGCAAATGCAGTTAAAGTGAGGTTGAATTATGAACGTTGAGTCGCTCGTCAGGAAAAATATTCTGAAATTAAAACCATACACTTCTGCCAGGGGAGATTACCTTACAGGAATTCTCCTGGATGCAAATGAAAACAGTTTCGGATCTGTGATTGACGAATTTCAGGGAGAAGAACTCAACCGCTACCCTGATCCCAATCATCTAAAACTCAGAAAGGAAATCGGATCCTACCTTAACGTTGATAGCAAAAAACTTTTCATCGGTGTTGGGTCGGATGAAATAATCGATCTGCTGATAAGAATATTCTGTGAACCTAAAACGGATAATGCGGTTATTCTTGAACCGACATACGGTATGTACAAAGTTGCATGCGAAATAAATGATGTGGCTGCAATACCTGTAATGCTGGATGAATCTTTTCAGCCGGTAATTAAAAATGTACTTGGATCAGTTACGCGGAAAACTAAACTTGTTTTTATCTGTTCACCGAATAATCCGACCGGTAATGTAATAGATTCTAAAATTATTTCGGATCTCGCGCGGAGTATAAACGGAATCATAGTAATAGACGAGGCTTATATCGAATTCTCTGAAAAACCATCTCTCATAAATATGGTTAACGATTTTTCCAACATTGTGGTAATGAGAACATTCTCCAAAGCCTGGGGTATGGCAGGAGTCAGATGCGGCTATTGTGTTGCCTCTCTAGGGATCATTAATCTTTTATATAAAATTAAATTGCCTTATAATATGAATAAGCTCACGTCAGGAATGGTTTTGAAGGCAATTATTAATTATCGGCAAAAAGATAAATTTGTTAGTGCAATAATTAAAGAGAGGAACTATTTAATGCAATCCCTGAATAAGATTCCGGGAATAAATAAAGTCTATCCTTCGGAGGGAAATTTCATTTTATTCGAATGCGGTAACGCAACGGAGATTTATCAGAAACTTGCGCGGGAAAAAATTATTATAAGAGACAGAAGCAGTCAAATTAAAAACTGTCTGAGAGTGTCTGTAGGAACAAGGGAACAGAATAAAATATTTTTAGACGAGCTCAGGAACGCTTTATGACAAAAAAAACAGCAGGCCGCAAAGCCGTGCATAATAGAAAATCCGGCGAGACTGATATAAAAATTAAATTGAATCTTGACGGCACCGGCAAATCAAAAATCAACACCGGAATAGGATTCTTCGATCATATGATTGAACAGTTGACAAAGCATTCCAACATGGATCTTATACTTTCGGTAAAGGGCGATCTTCATATCGACGAGCATCATACCGTTGAAGATGTTGGTATTGCTCTTGGAGAATCTATAAACTCAGCATTAGGAGACAGGAGGGGAATTGAAAGATACGGTTTTATGCTCCCAATGGATGATGCGCTGGCTCAATGCGCAATTGATCTGGGAGGACGTGTATATCTATCTTTTAATGTTAAATTTGTACGTGAGAAAATCGGGGAATTCCCGACTGAGCTCTTTCAGGAATTTTTCAGAGGATTCGCGGCAGGATTGCGCGCCAATATACACATAAAAGCCTCCGGTCAAAATGATCATCACAAAGCAGAAGCGGTCTTTAAGGCATGTGCCAGAGCGCTTAATAACGCATTTAAATATGATTCAAGAAATAAGGGAAGTCTACCGACTACTAAAGGATTGATATGATAGTTTTAATTGATTACGGTGCGGGGAATACGGCCTCGATAGCCAATGTGCTTGACGATTTGAATTGTGAATATGTCATCTCGCAGACAGAGAAGGATGTTTGTAATTCGGATAAGATTATTTTCCCGGGAGTGGGTGAGGCTCAATTCGCAGTGAAGAAACTTCATATGCTCAATTTATTCAATCTTCTCCGCTTGCTGAAAAAACCGATGCTCGGTATATGCCTTGGTATGCAGCTGATGTGTGAAAAATCCAAAGAGGGAAATGTCGCAGGATTGGGTATATTCTCTTTAGGGACTGAAAAGTTTGATGAAACAATCGTTAAGGTACCGCATATGGGATGGAATCATGTGAAGCATGACGGTGCCTCAAAACTTTTTGAAGGAATTAAGAATAATGAATATTTCTATTTTGCCAATTCCTATTTTGTACCCGTTAATGAGTTCACTACATCTTTCAGCAACTATCAAACCGATTTTTCCTCTTCTATGGAGAAAGAAAATTTTTACGGAGTGCAATTCCACCCTGAGAAGTCTGGTCCTGCAGGGATTCAATTAATTAAAAACTTTGTGGAACTATGTTAATAATACCGGCAATTGATATTTTAGACGGACAGGTAGTTCGTCTTCGTAAAGGGGATTTTAATACGGCAAAAAGTTA
>PGYS01000113.1 GCA_002839795.1 Ignavibacteriae bacterium HGW-Ignavibacteriae-3
TTTTCGGGCGAAGTAAACATCTTTTTTGTGTCGGAAAATTCTATTAATTCTCCCATATAGAAAAACGCTGTATAATCACTTACTCTCGCCGCCTGCTGCATATTATGTGTAACAATTACAATTGTGTAATTTTTTTTCAGTTCAAAGATCAGATCTTCAATTTTTGTAGTAGATATAGGATCGAGTGCGCTTGCTGGTTCGTCCATTAAAATAACTTCGGGATCTACAGCCAGGGTACGGGCAATACAAAGCCGCTGCTGTTGTCCTCCGGAAATATTCGCTCCTGAAATATCCAGATTATCTTTCACTTCATCCCAGAGGGCAGCCTGCCTGAGACATTTCTCAACGATTGGTGTCAGTTTCTTTTTGTTGCCGATTCCATTAAACTTTAGACCAGCCGCCACATTATTAAAAATGGACATAGTTGGAAAAGGGTTTGGTTTCTGGAAAACCATGCCTACTCTTTTTCTTAAAAGTACTGGGTCTGTTTTTGTAAGGTCTTCTCCATCTAAAAGAATCTCTCCCTTTATAGAGCCGCCAACTACCTCATGCATCCTGTTCAAAGTTCTTATGAATGTGGATTTTCCGCATCCTGAAGGACCTATAATTGCTACAACTTTATTTTTAGGAATATCCATTGAAATATTTTTGATTACTTTATTCTTACCGTAGTAAGCGTCTAAATTTTTAACTGATAATTTTATTTCCATTTTTATAGAAGCACCTAATTCGTTTTATATTTTGAGCGTGTAATTATTCTGAATAAAAGACTTATTAAAGAGATAAGTAATATTAATACAAGAGCGGCAGTCCAGGCCTGCTGATTCCAGTCCTCAAAAGGGGATTTAGCATAATCGTATATATAAACTGTAAGAGAGGCGATCGGCTGACCGATTTTTGTTGACCAGAACCGGTTTCCTAATGCTGTAAATAATAGTGGAGCAGTCTCCCCGGCTGCTCTTGATAATCCAAGCAGAACTCCCGTAGCAATTCCTTTCCATGCGGTCTTAAGTACAATTGAGAGTGTTGTTCTCCATTTCGGAATTCCCAATGCCAATCCGGCTTCCCTTAATGCATGAGGAACAAGTTTAATCATCTCCTCCGTTGTTCTTGTGATTGTAGGTATCATAAGGATCCCAAGCGCAATTCCGCCGGCAAGCGCAGAGAAGTGTTTCATTGGCAGTACAACCATAGTGTATGCAACAACGCCTACAACTATTGAGGGAATTCCACTCAGCACATCGGTAAGGAAGCGTACTATGAAACCGAATTTATTATTCCCGAATTCAGATAAATAGGTCCCTGTCATAACTCCAATAGGAATTCCTATCACGCCGCCGATGCCAATGAGAATAAGTGTCCCTACAATCGCGTTTGCCATCCCGCCTCCGCTTTCACCGACAGGTTTGGGCATGTGTATAAAAAAATCGAGGTTGAGATAGGTGATCGCTGTTGAAACGGTATAATAGAAGATCAAAACCAAAGGAATAACGGCTGCCAATGCCGCGATGAATGTCAGCGACATCATAACGAAACTTGTATACTTTCTCTTATAATAAAAAAACTTTGAATTCATTATGCCGTTTTCCATTTTCTGCTCATCGACCAAACAAGCAGTTGAGCCAGCGCGTTAATTATTATTGTTATAACAAATAACACCAATGCTAATTGAATAAGCGCGCTCAGATACATTTCCGAAGTTGCTTCTGTAAATTCGTTGGCAATTACACTCGCCATAGTGTAAGATGGATCGAAGAGTGACGGAGAGATCAATGCTCTGTTTCCGATGACCATTGTGACCGCCATTGTTTCACCTATTGCCCTGCCCAATCCAAGCATTGTTGCCCCGAGAATTCCCGATTTAGCATCTTTCAAAACTATCAGCGAAGTCTGCCATCTTGTAGCACCTAAAGCCAGTGCTGCTTCTCTTTGGGAGCGGGGTACAGATTTAAGTATATCCCTAGTAATTGATGAGATAATAGGGAGTACCATCAATGCAAGTATTAATACCGCGGCTAATAGTCCGAAACCATATGGAGCACCCCTGAAAAATGGAAGGAAACCAAGTTTATCAGAAAGAAATGGTTCTACATCGGACCTTATCCATGGAACTAATACAAAAATTCCCCATAATCCGTAAATAACACTCGGGATACCCGCAAGCAGTTCAACTAAAAATGAGAGCGGTTTTTCCAGCCAGGGAGGCGCAACCTCCGCCAGAAAAACTGCAACACCGATACTTAGAGGAAGGGCAAAGATAAGCGCAAGAAAAGATGAAACAACGGTACCGTAAATAATTGGAAGAGCGCCGTAAATTTCCAGGACCGGATCCCATGTTGAATTAACTAAAAAACTCCAGCCGAATTTATCGATGGAAAGTTTTGAACCCGAATACATCTCGTAACCCATGAGAAGCACAAGGAGAAAAACCGACACGGCAAAAAGCAATGTCAGTTTTTCGAATATTAGATCACCGATATTTCCCAAGTCCGATATTTTTTTGATACGTTGTTTTTCCAAGATATTTTCTGCAGTTGTTAAAATAACTTTTTCTGAATTTTATTTTATCTTTTTACCGTTAGCTGTAATAGTTGAGATATTCTTTTCGCACAGTTTTACGACTGCTTTAGGAAGAGGCGCATAGTAAAGGTCCATTGCGAATGACTGACCCTTTCCCATTGCCCATTTTAGAAATTTTACAAGAGCGCCTGCTTTCGCTTCGTCTTTCATATTCTTATATACAAGCAGCCAGGTAAATCCTGAAATCGGGTATGAATTTTTTCCATCCGCATCTGTTATAGATACTCTGAGATCGGCAGGCATATTCTTAGCCGCGCCCTCCGCTGCCGCACTTACTGATGTGAATGTAGCCTCGACAAAATTTCCGGCTTTGTTTTTCATATCAGCATAAGAAATTTTATTTTTTACAGCATATGCCAGCTCTACATAACCGACTGAACCTTCGGTCTGTTTTACAAGTCCGGCGACACCGTCATTTCCTTTTCCGCCTAATCCCACAGGCCAGTTAAGAGAGGTTCCCTTGCCGACTTTCGATTCCCAATCTTTGCTGACTTTTGTTAAATAGTCTGTAAAAATAAAAGATGTTCCGCTTCCGTCCGATCTGTGCGCAACTACGATATATTTATCCGGAAGATTTAATTTAGGATTAAGTTTTTTTATTGAAGCGTCATTCCATTTTGTAACCTTGCCTAAAAAGATGTCTGCAAGCGTTGAGCCGTCAAGATTGAGACCGTTTATTCCGGGCAGATTATAAGCGACTACAACGGCTCCCAAGACAGTTGGGATATGAAGCACATCTGTGCCCCGTTTGGATTTTAATTCAGCCAATTGCTGGTCATTCATCGGACCATCAGTCGCACCGAAATCAACAGTACCCTCTGTAACCTGTTTGATTCCGCCGCCGCTGCCGATTGCCTGATAATTGAACTGAACGCCTGTCATATTTTTATATTCATCAAACCACTTCGAATAGATTACAGCCGGAAATGTAGCGCCGGCGCCGTTAAGCTGGAGTTGGGCGCTAACGAGAGATGTGATTGACAGTGTTAAAAAAACTGCAGCTATGATTGTTTTTAATTTCATTTCTAACTCCTGGGTGTTTAATTAAAATGTAAATGTAAAGGTTACTCTTGCAACCAGATCTGATTTTGGAATTCCCTGCGCGTCATTGGCCTGATAACTGACATACTGAAAATTCGGGATGACACTGAAATTTCTGCCCGGCCGGTAATCAAGACCAGCCATGAAGAATGATTTTCCGTCATTATCTAAATCCTGGTTCGGATCGTAATTATCAAATCTTCCAATCAGTCTGAAATCCTCAGATAGCGAAGCCCATCCCCATAATGAAAAGCCTAAGCTGCTCTGATTCTGAAGCGCCGATGTGGAGGATTTTGCAAAATTATTCTGAATGCTTCTTGTAAAAGCTTCCAGACCGATTGAAAAATTCTCTTTCTGTTTGTATCCCAAAAAGAAAGAACCGACAAACTGATTATTGGATTTTGATTGTTTGTCAAAGCTGTCAAGCTTATTGGCTTTTGATGCATAATCAGCATAGACAGTAGCCTGCAATCCATCGGTTAATTTGAAATGCAGCATTGAATAGTATCTTTTGTATTTATCGCTCTCCGGACCGTTACCGCTGTTATTTGCTACCTTTAACCAATAATTGACAGTTCCGTCACCCATCAGCTTACCTTTAAGATCGACACCAAAATCTCTGGAAGATACAATACCGTCCAAGTCCAGAATTGTTTTTTCCAATGATCTGTAACCCCAGGCGGCCTCTGAAACATCAAAAGCAGGTGTAGGGGAAATACCAAGCACTAAATCCGATCCGCTGAATAATCCTTTCCATTTAACGTAGGCGTCTTTTACCATAACACCGAATTTCCCGCCCGGTGTATTGGAATTTGTTCCGCCATCGGTATCTGTTCTGAACCTCGCGTCGAAATTATCCGCAATTGCAAAATCGGCGGTAAAATATATTCTTCTGAACTGGAAACCGTTTAAATCCTTTTTAGCAGCATCGGAATTATCAATGTTGTAAAAAAAATCGCTGTACATCAACCCGCTTAGTTTAACTTTGTCTTTTAAATCCTGAGCATAAGCAAAGGCTGTTAGTAAAAGTAATATGCTGAATGAGAGTAATACTTTTTTCATCTTTTAACTCCTGATTATCGTTTTTGAGATGCCCAAACATAAAACAGGAGTATTAACTCAGTGTTACCCTGGTGTTAAGGAATTGTTAAGTTTACAAAGAGGAAGGACTGTGATTTTATTTTAGAACGTAGTCTCTTATAAAAACAGACAGACAAATTGAAATTATTAATTCCCGGGTCTTGTGTAATAATTAATTCAATAAACATTAACATCAGATGATTCAATGGAATTTCTAATCCAAATGGGAGGAGTCGAACAATTTCAAAAATAATTTACTTCATCAACTATTCTGATAATTTATAAGACTTAATCAGTAACAGGAGTAATTAATTGTCTCGAGTTATTTTCAAATTGGCGATCATTCCAAAACCGTAGCACCAGATTCCTACCGAACCGAATTTACGGTAGGACAATTTATTTACTGTTAGACTTGGTACTTCGGCGCGGTTAACATAAACTTTTATTTCCGGTTTAAGTATAACTATCTTTGCATGAAACCAATCATCTCCGTCTGCCGCGGGCTCAATGCTTTTTTCGTATATCCCGGTATGTTCTTCACGTAGTCTTTTCCATGTATAATCCGGGTGCTAAATATATTGAACCGCGTGAGCTTTATTGAGGGAATTGGGGGAGCGGAAATTGAATGGGCGGAAGTAGACAGCATCATAATTATTCTCGTCAATTACATTGAATGCAATACCTATGAAACTGCTTTGCGGGGGGGCGCTTTTTCCTTTTGCGTCGAATTCGACTGTTCCATTTATGAATTCAAAGTCTTCCAGCCACATCAGATCGTCGTCGTCGGTTTTTGTAATTAGAACCGCGGGCGAGGAATCTTTCCGTATCAGCTCCGCAGAATGAAAATAACCCTTCCAGCCTTTTTGCAGAATGGCATTGTTCAGTTCCGGTTTGATAGTCTCTTGCGCATTTAATGAACAAACGGAAATTAAAAACAAGACTAAACTCTTTATATTTTTAATTATCATTTTAATTATCCTTTTAACAATAATATTAATTCTTCACAATTCAAGGCAGCCGATATGAATTTCTATTTTTTGTAAAGATCGGTGCTGAGATATTTCAGACCCGAGTCACACATCAATGTAACAATTTCTGCATCGGGACCCAGATGTTCGCCAATTTTAATTGCAGCCAGGACATTAGCTCCCGATGAGGTTCCGGCAAAAAGTCCTTCCTCTCTCGCGAGACGTCTTGCCATTGCCTTTGCATCTTCAGTCTTAATTGGTACTATTTCGTCAATGAGATCAGGTCGCCATAGAGGCGGAGTGTAGCCGATCCCGACGCCTTCAATTTTATGCGGACCCGGCTGGCCTCCGGATAACACTGCCGATTCCCCGGGTTCAACGGCAATCACTTTGATTTTTGAGTTATAATTCTTTAAAACTGAGGCAGTACCACGCAGAGAAGCCGCGGTTCCAACACTGTGAACAAACGCATTAATCTTTCCGGCTGTCTGATTCCAGATCTCTTCGCCGAGCGAAAAATAGCCTGCGACGCTGTCTTCATTACTAAGCTGATTAGTCCAGAATGTATCAGATTTTTTACTGAATTCTCTTGCCGTCTCTATCATTTCCAAAATCAATTTCTTTGTTGTAAGTCCCCCTTCACTCGGAACCATTGTGAGTTCGGCGCCGAATCCTTCCATCTGATTAAGCTTATCCCTGCTGAAAGCGTCAGAAGTTATTAGATGAATTTTGTATCCTTTTGCAACGCAAAGAAAAGCAAGTGATATTCCGGTGCTTCCGCCTGTGTACTCGACAATTGTATAACCGGGTTTAAGTCTGCCGTCTTCTTCCGCTTTCGAAATCATTGCCCGGGCAGTCCTGTCTTTCATGCTGCCTGTCGGATTTTCCCATTCCAGTTTCACAAAAATTTTAGAACAACCGGGAGGGACAACTTTACGCAGTTGAACAAGCGATGTATTCCCAATGGCGTCCAGAATGGTTTTGCCCAGATTCATTTTTTTCTCCAGAATTATTGTATTACCTGTTAGAGTTCAATACTGAAAAGTTCAAGTTTCTCCTTTTCATCCGGCAGTTTTATTTTCTCTCTAAAACTCAGTCCAAGTTTATTTAATAATTTTATTGATTCGTTATTATTAGATTGAGTTATCGCGAGAATTTTTTTGAGTCCGAAATTATCCTTTCCATATTCAATTACAGCTGCTGCGGATTCAAACGCGTAACCCTTGCCTCTGAATTCCGGCAGGAATGCAAATCCTATATCAACGCTTTCCAGGTAATCTCTTTTTAAAAGCCCGCATATTCCGATTCGGCTATCACTATTCTTTTCCTTTACCAGATACAATCCAAATCCATGATTGTTGTAACTGCTTATAATTTTATCAGATATGTATTTTCCGGCATCATCATGATTTTTTATCCCCCTGTCTCCTATATACTTCAGCCAGTCGGGGTCGTTGGTAAGTCTGAAAATAAATTCGGAGTCGTTTAAGGATAAATGTGAAATGGCAAGGCGTTCTGTTTCAATAATATTCAAGATCTGCATCCTTAAATTTTTTACAATTCAGTTTTATCCTGGACTTATACTAACAGAATTCTATTTCCCGGGATTAATTACTTATAAAATCTAATCTATGGGTTTTCTTTCTTTGAGAGTTTGCTGAGAAAGCCGCCGATTAAAAGAGTCACTAAGACACCTACAAAAGTAAACCATGTCCACGCGACCAGCTTCAAAGAAATTACGGCTATCATTATAAAAATACCTCCGACGAATCCGGCAAGAGCGTCTTCCTGAGTGGCTTTATTTACAAATATCCCGAGGAGAAATGTACCCAGCAATCCTCCGTAAGTAAATGAGGCAATGCTTAAAGCGAGTTCTACTACAGACTGGGACGTGTTCATAAAAAATAATGCGGTTGATGCAAGCAATACAGTCCACATTACGCTGAACATCCGGCTGATTTTCAATTTATCTTTTTCGCTTTTCCCGGAACCGAAAAACGGTATGTAAAGATCCATCATTGTAGATGATGAAAGAGAACTGATTGATCCGGCAATTGTGGATAATGCCGCAGCTAACAATCCCGCGATTAATATTCCCCGCACTCCCGTAGGAAGAGTCTCAATAATAAATTTTGGAAATACAGTATCCGCCCTGACATTCATTACTCCGTAGTAAGCATAGAGCATAATGCCTACGACTAAAAAAATTGCAAACTGGACAATTACGATTACACCGCTCCCGATAATTGCCTTCTGGCTGTCTTTAAGTGATTTTGTTGCGAAGAGGCGCTGAACAATTAATTGATCGGTCCCGTGAGACGCCATGGACAGGAACGCACCGCCCAACAGACCTCCAATTAATGTATAGGGCTGACTGAAAAATTCAGATAATCCCTTGTCGAAACCAAAATTAACAATAGCCAATTTGCCGCTTTCCGCCGCTGTCGCTGCCACAGTTCCCCATCCTCCGGGAATAAGATAAAGCAGATAAATACCGGCTACTGCTGCTCCACCCAGATATGTGAACATTTGAATTACATCAACCCATATCACTCCTTTCACTCCGCCTGTATAAGTATAGATAAGTGCGACAATGGCAATAACGGCAATCGCTTCCGGATAGCTTATCCCTGTCATAAGCTTTAAAGGTATGGCTGTTGCAAAAAGCCTGACTCCGTCGGCAGCGATCCTTGTGAAAAGAAATACAATGGAGGCAAACGAGCGTGTCTTGTTCCCGAATCTTTCGCCAAGAAATGTATATGCAGTTTTTAATTCACCCTGCTTGTATGACGGAAGAAAAATAATTGCAACTATAATTCTTCCCAGAAGATATCCGAATGTGACCTGAAGAAAATTAAGGTTGGTAAGGTATGCCAGTCCCGGAATGGAAATGAATGTGAGGGTGCTGGTCTCTGCGGCAACAATTGAAAAACAAACCGCCCACCATGGGACCGTTTTGGATCCCAGAAAATAATCCTTAACCGATCTCTGCTTTCCACCTGAAATAATACCGAATATGGCAATCCCGACCAGGTAGACCGCAATTATTACGTAGTCAATAAAACTTCCACTCATGATTAGAATATTTTCCTTTTTGAATTATTTTATCGCAAGTAAGTGTCGTAAAGACTATACATTCGGACCGGCTTAAAAGACTGAAAAAATTTATTCCCAAAGTAGCTACTCATTCCATGTGTGTCAAGGCGCAAATGTTCCTGAGAGTATTATTTATGAATTGTTATATTCTGCTCTTCCGGCGGGCATCGGCGGAGCAAACCCGTTGCTATGAAAGAAAAGATGAAATCCAGTACGAACCGGTCATTCGCGGTTCGGTTCTTTCTTTGTGCTTTAAAGAATAAATAATTCCGAAAAATAATCCTGCTATTGAAAACCATGGACGGGGCATTAGTGCGTCCTCATTTTTTTGCGGATTAAGTTCGGTAATTCCTGTTGACCGGGCATTAGTCAAGTGTTAAGAAATTGTTAAGTTATTAATTATGCATTCCCGGAAAATGATTTCAAAAGAGTAAGGTTGTATATTTCTATTCAAATAGATAATGAACTTAGCACAAAACCAAAATGAAAACAAAAATATTACTTGTTGATGATGAAAAGGATATTGTTGAATTCCTGAGTTACAATCTGATACGTGAGGGATTTGATGTAATAACCGCCCATGACGGTAAAGATGCTATTGAAAAATTAATTCAGAAGCCGGATCTTATTATACTTGATGTTCTGATGCCCAAGATGGATGGATATCAGGTTTGTGTCAGCATACGGAACATAGAGGAATTTAAGAACACACCCGTAATGTTTTTGACCGCAAAGGGTTCGGAAATAGACGAAGTTCACGGATTAAGTCTCGGGGCGGATGATTATATCCAGAAACCGATCTCACCTAAAAAACTGATAGCCCGCGTGAAATCCAATCTCCGGAAAATAGAAGCTGCGCATTCGAATTCCGGACAGGAATCTGAAATTAAGATAGGGCAGCTGGTTATAAACAGGGAAAAATATACCGTTACACTCGGGGGAAATATAATAATACTTCCTAAGAAGGAATTCGAAATACTGAATTATCTGGCTTCAAATCCGGGAAAAGTTTTTCAGCGTGAGCGAATTTTAAAAGATGTCTGGGGTGAAGATATTTATGTTATCGAAAGAACTGTGGATGTGCATGTAAGAAAAATAAGGGAGAAGTTCGGAAGTCACTCGGATCTTATAGAAACAATTAAAGGTGTCGGCTATCGCTTTAAGAATATTGAATAGGTTAAAAGAAAATAATTTTACTTTAACGGAATTATCATTCTTTATGATTCCGGGCATAGTAATTATTGCCCTGGTTTTTTATCTCTTTCTTTCATTTGATCTCTACCATTTTATAATTTTTCTTTTCTGCAGTCTTTTATTATCCTCTCTTTTCTCTTTTTATGCTTATAGAAAAAGAGACAGGGATATAAAACAGATAAAAAAAGTTATAGAAAATATCCGGCTCAACTCTTTTTCGGCCGCTGATAAAATTTCGCTCAGTAATAATTTATCTGAACTTGAATCAGAAATCAAATCCATGTTTTTGAAAATACAGAACGACATAGCCCAGATGAAAAAACTTGAAGAGGTGAGAACAGAATTTCTCGGCAATGTATCTCATGAATTAAGAACACCCATATTTGCAATTCAGGGATTCATTGAGACTCTTCTCGACGGTGCTATCGATGATAAGGAAATCAACAGAGTATTTTTGGAAAAGGCTAATAAGCATACGATCAATCTGAATAGTTTACTCAATGACCTGATTGATATTTCCATGATAGAATCCGGACAGATGCTGATGAGCTTTAGATATTTTACCGCATTTGAATTTCTTGACGAAATTATCCAGGAATTTATACCCCGGGCTGAGGAAAAAAATCTCAAACTCATTTTTGAACCAGTGAATAGACACATTAAAATTTATGGGGACAAGCAAAGATTAAAACAGGCACTCAACAATCTCATAATGAATGCCATTAAATACACAGATTCCGGTTCTGTTTCTGTCGGCGTTAAAGAGGAAGAAAAAGTTTGCAGGATTTTTGTTAAGGATACCGGCTTTGGAATACCCGGAAATGATATTAAAAGAATATTCGAAAGATTTTACAGAGTCGACAGGGATAGGTCCAGAGAAATGGGAGGAACAGGTCTTGGGCTGGCCATTGTCAAGCATATTGTCGAGGCGCACGGTTTCAATGTTGAAGTAAAAAGTGAACTCGGGAATGGGAGTGAATTCTCCTTTTGCCTTAAAAAATAAAGTGTTGGCGTACTATAGGACAATTCTGAATCTCATTTTATGAGGCGGCGCATACTCACATTACCTTTCTATTGACAACTTTCGGTATATAGATTAATTTAACTGGCAACGTACTATATAAAAATAATGCGCTAAGCGGCACAGCTCATTGTGGAACTGTTGATTAGGACAAACTGTTTTCTCTTGTGTTAAATTGTTTCTCTTGGAGTATTTTTGAAAAAAGTATCAGCCGTTGATGAAGATAAAAAATCAGTCAAAAAGAAGAATAAAATAACTTCCGGATTGAAAGACACTGCTCCTAAGACTGAAAAATTGATTTTGCCGCCAGGCAAAAAAAAATTAAAGGT
>PGYS01000006.1 GCA_002839795.1 Ignavibacteriae bacterium HGW-Ignavibacteriae-3
ATGAAATTAGTGGCGAGACTTTGAGCTGTGGAGAATTGTCCAAAAATTTTCGGTCCATAGTATCTGGCAAGAATCCAAAATACAACAACATTTGCAATCAATCTGGATGTTATTGATAAAGTTGAGTAAAGAGAGTTCTTCCGAATTCTCACTGCCTCGGACATTAAGATTTAGCCTTTTTTTTGAATCCAATTTTAGAAAGATCCGACCGCAGCTGGGAAGTTATAAAACTGTGCTTCTCTGGATCCTGAAGTTTAAATCGGGCGAAAAGTTCTTTGAAAAAAACTAAAAACAGGCCCAGCAGCAGTGATGATACAAAAGAGACCATTGCATAAATACTCCCCTTTGGTTTTGATTTTCTGTCTGCCGGTTTTGCATGATCCAGAACCAGAACGGAAGGAGTATTACGGACTTCCTCTATCTTTGCTTGTTCGTAAAGCGGCTGAATGAATTCAAGAATCTTATATTGAATTTCGAGATTACGGTAAATTTTAAGATACTCATTGCCGAGTTTAGGCGCTTTTTTAAAGGGTATTAAAAGACTGACCTCTTTTTGGGAAGGATCAGATCCCGAGTTAAGCTTATTAATCTTCTTCTGCAATTCATCCATTTCCAGTTTAGAATTAATTGCGGAAGGATGATCTACTCCGTAGGTTTGTTTCAATACATTATATTCAACTTCTTTTTTATATAATTCCACGTAAATGCCCGACATTGATTTCACGGTAGCTTCCAACTGTTGGGGAACTGCAATGAGTCCATAGGCTTCCTGAAATTTGCGCATTTCAGATTCCAGATGGGTAATATCATTCATACTCTGATTGTATCTTTTTTCCACGAATTCCCTGTTAGCTTTCGCGTTGGTAACATTAAGTTCTGTATTAATAGTGTTTAATTTCGTCACCAGATAATTGGCCATGTCTGCGGCTTTCTGCGGATCCTTATCGAAAACGGAAATTGTCAGGTTGCCCTCATCCTGGATTTCCAGACTGGAATTCGACAGCCATTCCTTAACTACTTTTTCGTAGAAATCATTTTCCAGATCGTACTCTTTTCTGAGATCAAATTTTGTTATAACATCGTCTGTAACGGTTGCGCTTTTTAAGATAGCCAGATATTTATCGGATTCGGAATTTCCGCTTGTTAAAGCAGCCAATCCTTTGCTGGCTGAGAATCCCTTAGCCAGCCCAGACAGTCCCGAAAGAGTTGACAATAAATCTGTTTTCTCTGCGGGTAAAACCGACGCTGAAGCCATATACCACCTGGGGGCCAGTAATGCATAACTTGTTGCTCCCACCGTTATAACGAATACGAACAAAAATAAAAATTTTCGATACTGGATTATAACCGCAAGAAATTCAAAAAAAGTATTCCCGACATTTTGCTTACTTTCGAGCTGACCACTCATATATAAACCTTTATGTTTGATTACAGAACGGAACTAATTGTAATTTTAATTATGAACACCATTTAGTTTTAAAATATTTATTTCATAGCCTGGATTATAAGAAACGTTAATGAAACCACGGTGGCTATGATGCTTGTAAATGCTCCAACTTTCTGCAAATAAAAATCAAATCCTTTGGGTATGTTTTTAGGTACGTAAATCATATCTCCGGATTCGATTTCTTTAACTCCGCCTGCAGGAATCCATGTCCGGTTTGTACCTTTAATAAGACTAATCCCATCATCGTTAACAGCTCTTTCTGTTTTCCCGCCTGCTTTTTCAATGTAGTAAGTAATTCCTTTTTGCGGTTGAAAAGTAAAATAGCCCGGATTCACAACTTGTCCAAAAACATAAACTTTATTTTGGAATGAAGGAATTATAATCACATCGCCATCCCTCACCACCGTATTTCCGTCTTCGCTATTTTCCTCTAAGACATTCTCGAAATTAACCGAACTCTTATGATCTATGAATCTGAGCGCATTATCCAAATACAGAGACGCTTCCAATTCCTCGGTAAGCAGATTGTTGGAACGTGTAATCAAAACTTCTTCCGAGAGAACTTCTTCCATAGATTTTTGGAAGATCGGCAGTGTTGTAAAAGAGCTGTCTTTTTCATACCGAGTTCTCATTCCGCTCATTTTTTGAAGTTGGGCCTCATCAGTTCCGTTCATTAATTCTGATCTTCTTAAATCGGCGTGAGCCGTAAATCCGCCGGATTTATTAATAACTTCTCTGAGCGTTGTTCCGGACTTGGCGATATGGACATATCCCGGTCTATTGACTTCCCCTAAAACTAAAATTTTAAAATCCTTTTTCTGATTATTATCCGAGAGAACTCTTATTCTGTCGCCGCGTTTTAATGGGAACTTACTATTTATCCCAACCCTTAGAATTTCCTCCTTATCCCCGGCACTATTTAGCCGGGAAATTTCTGCGGTAGTAACGCTGTCGTATGCCGGATTAAGGCCTCCGGCAAAAAGAAGGGCGTCGAGAAGGTTATCGCCTTCAACGAATTGGAATTTGATCTCTTTGTTTACAGCACCGATCACATCAATAAAATTTCTCTCCGGATCATTTTCGGGAAATATTATAACATCGTCGTTTTGTAAATACGGGTTGTTCAAAAAATCACCTGTAATTCTAAATCTCATTAAATCAATTTTTTTTACATCCCCGTTTATTCTCTTTAGAGTGATATCCCGGAGGGGGTATTTTTTGATCTCTTTGTTAACCTGATTTATAGTCTCAATCTTATTAAGTGATCCGAGAGCTTTTTGAGCTGCTTCCGAATAAATACTGGTAATAAAGTAATCCAGCCGCTGAAGCCGGGAAGCAGTAAATGTTCCCGAAACAATGAAGTTACCGCCAATCGTAACGGAAATAGGCTGATAGCTCATGGGATTAATTTGCCTTTGACCCTGCTGATCACTCTCCTGAGCAAATTGCAGGTTAGCAAAGCTTAGCATGAAGAGAAAAATTATTTTTTTCATATTCGTTCGATTATGTTATTAAAGTTGAAAAATAAAAGTGATAAACTAAGAAAGGTAAAAAGAGGCAGTAGAATAATACTCCGTTTTGGTTTTCTATCTGCACAAATCTAACGATTTTTATATTGAAGTTCATAATATTTCTGATATTCACCCGAAATTATTCTCTCCCACCATGATTTATTGCCGAGGTACCATTCTATTGTACTATCTATCGCCTGCTCAAATTCAAATGTGGGTTTCCAGCCGAGTTCGCTCTGAATCTTTGATGAATCGATTGCGTATCGGCGGTCATGTCCTGGACGGTCTTTCACATACTCAATAAGCTCTTCACCTTTTCCGAGTTTCTTCAGAATAAGCTTTATGATCTCTATATTCTTCATTTCCCGGCCGGCGCCGATATTATAAACTTGCCCGGGCTCACCAATTTCAAATACAAGTTCTGCGGCTTTGTTATGATCAATTACAAAAATCCAGTCTCTCACATTCAAACCGTCTCCGTAAACGGGAAGTTTTTTATTGTGAAGCACATTGATGATCATCAGGGGTATTAATTTTTCGGGGAATTGTAATGGTCCGTAATTATTAGAACATCGGGTTATTACTACCGGCAGGCCATAAGTATGATAAAATGATAGAGCTGCCATATCTGCTGCTGCCTTGCTGGATGAATACGGACTGTTAGGGGATAACGGAGTATTTTCCGTGAATAATCCTTCAGAGCCGAGACTGCCGTAAACTTCATCGGTGGATATCTGAAGAAATTTTTCAACTTTATATTGCCGGGCGGATTCGAGTAGAATTGAAGTCCCGACTACATTCGTTCTGTAAAACACTTCGGACCCCAGAATACTTCTGTCAACATGAGATTCCGCGGCGAAATTAATTACATATTTAATTGAATATTTGTTAAAAATATAATCGACAAGTTCACTGTTGGTTATATCGCCTTTAACAAAATGATAATTCTTTTTTCCTTCACTGGGTTTCAGATTTTCAAGATTGCCGGCATAAGTTAGCTTATCCAGATTTATAATATTGAAATCATCACGTACAGATAAGATGTGATTGATAAAATTGCTGCCTATAAATCCGGCTCCGCCGGTTATGAGTATGTTTTTAGTCATTGTATTAGAAAGCGATTAGACCGACAAAAATTCCGGTTTGAATAAAAAATGAATTATTGTTCAGATCAGACGGAACACCGCTGATATTCTGATCATTATTTAGTTTCCATTGACTTCCGATCGATGTTACATAACCTGCTCCAAATCTAAACGCTATGAACCTGTCCAGTGGAATGTCGATATTTAACGTTGGTGTGATAGTATAAAATGAATTAGTAATGCGGTCGCTTACCTGATTGGATGATGAGGCGCCTGACACTTTTTTCCAGATATCGGTCCAGGAGTAGGAACCCTGATTCTGATATCCCTCCACGCCATTAGAACCCATACCTATTATTGTTCCGACGGAAACCGCAATATTTTTAATGAACGGAAGCGTATATTCGACTGTAAGTCCGGCAAAACTGAAATTATATTTAACTTCCCTGCTCAATCCGCCGACCGTACCACTCGTACTTTTAGTCCCGCCGAGTCCCATACCGCCGATTCTCAAGTTGTCGATAAGCATGATGTATGCGTAGCCGCTCCCTCCGTAGATCATCATACCTGAGCTCGATAGTGTGCCGATTCCCATATTTTTAATCTGTGCGTTAATAGGGTCCAGATTAGGAAAAACCATCGCCGGAGTGAAACCCCCGGCAGCACCGAAACGCGCCACCCAGCCGACATCTTCCCCTTCCTGGGCTGAGACAGAGGTGAAAGAAAGTACGGCAAATGCTAGTATTAATAATTTTTTCATTTTACTCTATTTTCTTTTTGTGGTTAAAATTAGTAATTCCTTTAACAAAACGGAAATTGATGAGGTGATATAATAAAGACCGTACTGGTTTTCATTTCTAGTTTACCACAACAAGGAGAAAACCAATAACGGTCTTATAATGAGAATGGCTGACTAAAAAGACTGTTTTCAGTCAACCGAAAGAATATATAAACTGACCCTACTCTTACTAATCCATAATTTTTCTAAGGAATGAAGAGCTATCCTCCTCGTCCTTGTTTTTATTTGTGAAGTAATCATCCTCGCTATAGTCATTCTGTTCCGTCTTGAATCCGCCTTCAATTGAACTCTGCTCGAAGAGATCAAAAGTATTCTTCTTTACTCGCTGTATTGTGGGGATACTAAGATCCGGATTTGCATCTAAATTAAAATCACCGCGTTTAGGAGAGAATCCGCCATAACTGACTATTTTCTTTTCCTGCTGTTTCCGTTCCGTTTTTTCCGTTTTAAGATTGCTGATCGGACGGGCGCTGGCTTTTGTCTCAAATCCCGTTGCAATTACTGTATATGAGACATATTCATTCATCTGATCTTTGATTACTGTTCCGAATATTACATTTGCCTCTTCTCCGGCAGCTTCAAAAATTACATTATTTCCGGCCTCTACTTCCTGCATTGTCATATTTGTCGGACCGGTGACGTTCAGAAGAATATTTTTTGCTCCTTTAATTGAGACACCTTCGAGGAGCGGTGAGGAAATTGCTTTCTGCGCAGCTTCCACTGAACGGTTTTCTCCGCTGGCAATTCCGCATCCCATGAGTGCCTGACCGCTGTCTCTCATTACGGTTCGTACATCGGCAAAATCAACATTGATGATTCCTTTTACTGTGATAATATCGGCAATACCTCTTGTGGCTTCATAAAGTATTTCATTCGGCTTATTGAATGCTGCTTTGGCGGCGGTTGCTGTGTCTATGATGCTTAAGATTCTTCCGTTGGGAATTACGATTAAACTATCAACGTATTGTCTAAGGTCGGCAATTCCTTCATCGGCATTTTTCATTCTTTGTTTGCCTTCCCATCCGAATGGTTTTGTAACAATGCCAATGACGAGTGCGCCCATGCTTTTAGCTATTGATGCAATTATCGGAGCTGCACCTGTTCCGGTACCTCCTCCCATTCCCGAAGTAACAAAAACCATGTCAGCTCCTTCAAGATGACGGGTGATCTTCTCTCTATCCTCTTCTGCCGATTTTCTTCCTACATTGGGATCGGCGCCCGCTCCAAGACCTCTTGTAACATTCGTACCGATCTGAATTTTGTGCGAAGCGAGACTTTCCTCCAGAACCTGAGCATCCGTATTTACGGCTATAAACTCAACTCCCGTTAATCCTCTTTCGATCATACTGTCGATCGCATTGCAGCCGCCTCCCCCGATTCCGACTACTTTTAATTGAGCCGACATTGGACGTTGAGTTTCCAGTGTGATGAAGCGTGGCCGTTTTTCTGAACTAGTTGACATGATTCCTCCTTGTTGTGGTATTTGTTTTATAGTTTATCAAAGAATTCTTGTATTTTTTTAAATGTCTTAACGACATTGAATTTGCTTTCTTTATTGCTTGTTTTGACTGTTGTAAAATTTTCCGATTTGCTTCCGGGTATTCCGCGTATTAATCCGGCTACAGTAGCAAATTCCGGACTTTCAACTTCGCTTGATAATCCTGATCCGAGATCGAGCGGAACGCCGATGCGTGCCGGCATTCCAAAAACTTCTTCGGCTAATTCCGTGCACCCTCTCAGAAGCGATCCGCCTCCGGTAAGAACAACTCCGGCTTTAATTTTATTTTTGAATCCTGAGTGGCGCAATTCATTATCAATAATTGTGAACAATTCGCGCATCCTTACACTTATGATTTGAGTAAGAAGAGTAAGCGGAATTTTCACATTACCTCTGCCGCCCACACCTTTGATGTAAATCTCCTCTTCCTTTATGATTGCGTGCTCTGTTGCATAGCCGTGTTCCTTTTTGAGTTTTTCAGCGTCAGAGGTCACAATACCAAGTGTTTCTCTGATATCGTTTGTGACCTGATTACCCGCGACGCCCACAACTTTAGTGTGTTTAATCGCCTTTTTATGAAAGATTGCTATATCCGTTGTGCCGCCGCCGATATCGATCAGTAATATTCCAAGATCTTTTTCATTCTCTTCAAGAACCGCAAAACTTGACGCGATGGGTTGAAGCACATAATCTTTTACAATATATCCCGCACGCTCAACTGATTTTTTAATATTTTGAATGGCAGGAATGGATGCCAGGACCACATGATTAACAGCCTCAAGTCTTGAGCCGCACATTCCAATAGGATCTTCAATACCTCCCTGATGATCGACTGAAAATTCTTCGGGAATTATATGCAGAATCTGCCTGTCGGATGGAATGCGAATCGTCTGAACATCCGCCCGCAGCCTGTCAAGATCTTGTTGATTTATTTCTTTTTCCGGATTACTGATGGTAACATAATTTCTGTGGCGGAGACTGGTAATATGCTCGCCGGCGACGCCGACATTAACTTCTTTAATCTGCAGACCGGCTCTGTTGAGGGCTATATTCATAGCTTCGGTTATCGCGTCCGCTGTTTTCGAAATATTCGCTACCAATCCGCGGTTCAAGCCTTCGGAAGGTGCGACTCCGAAACCAAGAATATTCAAATTATTTTCCACCTGTTCAGCGATTACCGCACATACTTTTGTTGTGCCGAGGTCAAGTCCGGCTATTATATTTTTTTTCATGATTTATTATGCCCCGCGTCAATATTTTTAACTAGCCCGTTAGTCGAGTCTGTTATGCCGAGAAATACATGTCCACCGTAGCGCAAGTCTACATAATCCAGATAATTATTTATTTCTTTCCCTTTGAGGGATTGCCAGAGAGTATTGAAATAGATCACTTTTCTGATCTCATTGCCGCGCCCGATCATAATCGGGTAATCGGTTGAGGAGAGGTATAAAATTATTTCTCCGCCGCTTTGAAGATCTATTGCCGAAAAATCTTTTTCCAGATCCGGATTGGCCAGTTTAACGGCTGAAATAATTTTGGATGCAGTAACCACATCAAGATTTTTTTTCATTGAAGATAGAGCTACAGGCTGACTTCCAAAAAAAGCGTTGGATATCACAGGATAGTTTATTTTTTTAGTATCAGAAAAGAGCGGAAGCAATTGCAGATTGTCAGTTATCAGATACTGATTTCCTTTGTCCAACAGAATCGAATCGAAAACTTTTTCTCTGATTTTTATCAACACTTTTCCTGCTTCCGTAAAACGTACATCCGCGTTCTGAATGTACGGGTGTTTTTCAATTCTATCCTTTATTATCTGCAGTGACAGATTTTCATAATTTTGTTTTTCAGCAAGATTCGCATAGCTCAAATATTGCTCTTTAGAAAAATGATTTTCTCCTTCAACCGCGATTGAGTAAATCTTGACTTCATGACCTGAACTGATTCCGACGGAGAGATAGATCAATCCACCGACGGTTAATATCATGAAACTGATGCCCAATATTTTACCGGGATTCTTCATTTATTTTTTTTTGCTTTTAATTGTTCAATAAATTTTTCGCCGTATTTCCAGATATCGCCGGCACCCAATGTGATAATTATATCGTCCTTCTGATAAATTTTCTGAAGCAGATCAGGAATTTTTGTTTTGTCCGGTTCATAAAAGACATTTTTATGACCGAATTGATTTGCAGTATCGGTGATCAATTCTCCGGTTATTCCTTCCATCGGTATTTCGCGTGCGGGATAAACGTCCGTACAAATAAAAATATCCGAGTTGAGAAATGATCTTCCGAACTCAGCGTAAAAATCTTTTGTACGCGAATAAAGATGTGGCTGAAAAACTGCTATCAACCGTCTGTTCCATCCGCGGCGGATTCCATCCAAAGTCACATTTATTTCAGTCGGATGATGGCCGTAATCATCAACAACCATAACATCCCCGTCATATTTAATTTCAAAGCGCCTGTAAACACCGGTGAATTTTTCCAGCGCTTGCTTTATCATTCCGAACTCAACGCCCATCTCTTTGGCTATTGTAACAGCTACAAGAGAATTTTTAATATTATGAAGACCGGGGAGATTGATTTTGATTCTGCCGAGATCATTCCCCTGATAATTAACGGTGAACTCTGAATGATTCTCTAAGTGAGTGATATTAACTGCGCGAATATCGGCCTGGGGAGAAATTCCATAAGTAAAGATTTTTTTATTGATTTGAGGAATAACATCCTGCAATGCCGGTTCGTCAAGACAGAGTACCACGAAGCCGAAGAATGGAACTTTATTCGCGAATTCTATAAAGGCAGATTTAATATCGTCGAGATCCTTATATGTATCCAGGTGTTCTCTTTCCAATGTTGTTATTGCGGCAATAGTTGGTGTCAATTTCAGAAATGTCCGGTCGAATTCATCGGCCTCTACTACTATGTACTCTCCGCCTCCGAGACGCGCGTTGGTTCCGCCCAGGGAACTTAATTTGCCGCCTACTATAATAGTAGGATCAATACCTGCTTCAGTCAAAACTAAACCGACCATAGATGTGGTGGTAGTTTTACCGTGTGTCCCGGCAATACCAATCCCATATTTCATTCTCATGCACTCGGCAAGCATTTCGGATCTTTTAATAACCGGAATTTTCCTTGAGATAGCCTCTTTCACTTCCGGGTTATCAAGAACAACGGCGGACGAATAAACTACAACATCCGCCTCTTTAAGGTTATTAGTTGAGTGACCTTCATAGACTTTTATTCCAAGACTCTCAAGCCGTTCCGTGACTTCTGTTTTAGCAAGATCAGATCCGGAGATGCTAAATCCCTGGCTCAATAATATCTCGGCAATTCCGCTCATTCCGATTCCGCCGATCCCGACAAAATGAATATTTTTTACTGTCTTCATCATCATTGAAGTATTCCTCAAATTATCTCCGCCAAACGGATAGCTCTTTCAGCAATTGTCTGAGCCGCCATTGGTTTTGCAAATTCCGAAATATTTTTTTTCATCACATCATGCCGCGCAATGTTAAGCAGCATCTCACTTATAACGGGAAATAATTCATCTTTTAAGTTCTTGTCTTCTATAAGTTCGGCAGCGTTCGCAACCTTAAGAGCTTTAGCATTTTTATACTGATGATTTGCCGCAACATTTTCTGACGGGACAAATATTGCCGGCATTCCCAGAAATGCGATTTCAGCTATCGTGGTAGCACCGGATCGAGCCAGTACTACATCGCATGAGGAATAAGCCGCAGACATATCACTTATGAACGGGAATATTTTTACCGATGTATTTTCAAGATGTTTATAATGCATAAAATAGAATTGACCCGTCTGCCACACAACCTGGATTCCGTTGTCGATCATCTTACTCAGATTGCCGGCGATGGCTTCATTTATCGATCGTGCGCCTCCGCTTCCGCCAATTACCAGTAAAATCTTTTTTGAAGGATCTAAACCGAACTTTTTAGCCGCTTCAATTCTATCGTTAAGTCTAAGATTCATTCTCACCGGGTTGCCGCTCATTATTAATTTGGAGTTATCCCTGAAATATTTTTTTGATTCTTCAAATGTTATGTGAATTTCAGTTGCCCTCTTTTCGAGCAACCTGTTTGTAAAACCGGGGTAACTATTCTGTTCAAGAAGAATTACTTTCGCGCCAAGAACAGATGCAGCCCAGATTACCGGTCCGGAAACGTATGCACCGCTTCCTACAGCAACCCGCGGTTTATAACTGAAACAGATTGATAGTGATTGAAGCATTGACACAAATAGTTTTATCGGGAACAATAAATTGCTCAATGTGAATTTTCTTGAAAACCCGCTTACCCAAATTGACCGGAAATTAAAACCACATTCGGGAACCACTCTTCCCTCAATTTTATTTTTGGCTCCAACGAACAGAATCTCAGATTCCGGTTTAATTAACCGGATCTGCTGCGCTACAGCGAGCGCCGGATAGAGATGACCGCCGGTACCTCCGCCTGCAAACACAAACCGATATGGAGTTTTATTCTTCATCCTACCTGAGCAATTTTCAATTCTGATGTTTTAACTGTCTGTCTTCCCACATTAACAATTATCCCGATCGAAACAGCAAAAAGAATAATTGATGTTCCGCCGAAACTTATGAACGGCAGTGTAATTCCGGTTGTGGGAATCAAACCGGTTACTACGCAGGCATTAATAAATGCACTTACTATAATGTTGAAACCAAGACCCAGAACAAGCAGCTGACCAAATTTATCCTGAGCTTTTTTCGCTATTATAAGACAGGTCATAAACAGAGAAAAGAACAACAGCAGTACTGTGACTGTCCCGATAAATCCAAGTTCTTCGCCAAGTATTGAAAAGATAAAATCGCCGTAAGATTCAGGAAGGAAAAGATCGCTTTGCCGGCTATGACCGAGACCTATTCCGAACACACCTCCGCTGCCGAGAGCTATTTTTGCCTGTTTAACCTGAGTATTTATATCCCCTCCATTCATCAGACTGTTTATGTACGTAAATATTCTTTCCCTGGAATGTCGAAGCAGCATCATTACCAGGCTGATGCCGGCAATCGCCGGGACGACTACAGCCGCCATATGTTTAATTCGTGCACCGGCTATAAATAAAAGCGCAAACGAAGTGATCACAATGATTATGCTCGTACTGATATTCGGTTGAATTATAACAAGACTGCTGACAACAGCTATCCAGATTAAAGGAAACATGAATCCTTTTTTGAAATCCCTCAGATCATCTCCCATTCGTTCAAGCATTAATGCCAGATGCATAATTAAAATAACTTTTGCGGCTTCGGACGGTTGGAACTGGAAGAACCCGAGGTCGATCCATCTTTGCGCGCCTTTTACTTTAGCGCCGATGATGAATGTTAATACGAGAGCAGCTATGATAAAGTATAACAGTTTTTTTGAATGCATCCGGTATTTATCGTAAGGTATATAGGCGCAGGCAATCATGGCGATTATAGCTGCAACTACTTTCCAAAGATGGCTTTTAAACAAATGGTAAAGACTGTCAAATTTCGACATGCTGTAAGTTCCGCTGGCGGTCAGGACCATAATGGCACCAAGTGCAATAAGGACTACAGCAAGTATTATCAATATTTTTACAAGTGTATTCATCAGACCAGGTTATTAACTGATTGTTTAAAAACTTTTCCTCTGTGTTCGTAATTCTCAAACATGTCAAAACTTGCGCATGCCGGGGAAAGCAGAACAGCCGATCCCGCACGGGCATCTAATCTTGCTTTTACAACGGCATCTTCCAGCGACTCCATCTGTTCAATCTCAACAACCGCGCTGAAGTAATCATATATTTTTTGCGATGATACTCCGATAGCATAAATCTTTTTAACGTGCTTTATGACGAGATCGCGAATGTCGTCATAGTTATTTCCTTTATCTTTTCCTCCGAGAATCAGATAGACCGGCTTAATAAAACTTTTAAGAGCAACGATTACAGAGTCTACATTTGTTGCCTTGGAGTCATTGTAATATTCAACCCCGTCAAGATCCCGGACAAATTCAATTCTATGTTCAACGCCTTTGAACGAGGAAAACGCATCTTTAATCTTTTGAGCTGGTATATCAAGTAGTTTTGCAACAGTAAGGACAGCGAGAGCGTTGGCAATGTTGTGCTCTCCTTTAATGAAAAGATCGGATGCAGCACAAACTTGGCTCACTTCCTCCCGACGCGAAAAAAACAACTTGCCTTCTTTATAAAAAGCGCCGGCTGGTAATCCGCTTTCCAATGAGAAGGCAAGTTTTGTAACTCTCATATTCTTCAAGTACGGTTTTATATTCAAATCATCGGCATTATAGATAAGATAGTCATCCTCAGTCTGGTTACCGGTTATTTTCATTTTTGATTGGATATACTCTTCAAAATTGTAATTGTACCTGTCCAAATGATCCGGCGTAATATTTAATACTATCGCAAACCTTGGTTTAAATTCATCGGCGAAATCAAGCTGGAAACTGGACGTCTCTAATGCCACGAATTCATTTGACTGTACATCCAGAACTATTTCTGAAAACGCCTGCCCTATATTGCCTGCCGAGTAACATTTAATTCCGCTTTGATTCAAAGTATGATTCATCAGTGCGGTAGTAGTAGTTTTGCCGTTTGTGCCCGTAATGGAGATTATTCCGCCTTCACAGAACCAGGACGCGAATTCAACTTCTCCTATAACTCTGATATTTTTAGAAAGAGCAGTTTTAAGAATTTCCGAATCTGATGGAACTCCCGGACTTGTAATCATCAAATCGCACTCATAAACTCTCTCTGAGTGGGAACCGCATTCGTAAGAGATACCCTCAGAATTAAAGATCAGGATAGAATCCTGCAATTTCTCTTTGGAACCGCTGTCGCTTACGAATGGAATGGCTCCCATTTTTTTCGCAAGTCTTGCAGCGCCGACTCCGCTTCTGACCGCACCTATTACCGATATTTTTTTTCCGGTGATATCCACTATCTAACCTTAAATGAAGCTAAACTTATTATTGCAAGAATTATTGTTATGATATAGAACCGTATAACTATCTTTGGTTCGGCCCACATTAATTGTTCAAAATGATGATGAATCGGGGCCATTTTAAATACTCTGCGGCCTTCGCCGTATCTTTTCTTAGTGTATTTGAAATACAAGCGCTGAATTACAACCGATAGAGTTTCAATAAAAAATATTCCGCCAAGAATCGGGATAAGAAGATCTTTCTTAATAAGTATCATCATTACACCAAAAGCACCGCCTAAGGCAAGTGAGCCTGTATCACCCATAAATACCTGCGCCGGATAAAAATTAAACCAGAGAAAACCAAGACCGGCACCAATAAGAGCCGCGATAAAGACCGTAAGCTCGCCGCTGCCGGGCAGGTAAATGATGTTAAGATAATCCGCATAAATGATGTTCCCGCTTATATAAGTAAGAATCGCGAGAGCCAGCATTACAATTATAATAGTCCCGATTGCAAGCCCGTCAAGACCGTCTGTCAGATTAACCGCATTCGAAATCGCGGTGATGATAAAAACAACCCAGGGTATATACAGGTAAGAAAAATCCCAGTTCAGATTTTTAAAAAACGGCAGCGTAGTCTGGGTATTAAATTGAGCGAACTCCGGCAGATAGTAAATTGCAAATCCGACAACCAACCCGACGAAAATCTGTCCCATCAGTTTGTAACGAGCAATAAGACCTTTGGGAAGTTTTTTGACAACCTTTAAATAATCATCCAGAAATCCGACCATTCCTAAAAACACCGTCCCGAATAGAACCAGAATTATGTAAACACTTTTAATATCACTCCAGATCAGAACAGGAATCACTACAGAAACCAGGATTATCAGACCTCCCATTGTAGGAGTTCCGGCTTTCCTAAGATGGGTCTGCGGCCCCTCTTCCCTTATCGGCTGGTCAACCTGTTTCTTTTTCAATTTAGCAATGATTATAGGCCCGAAATAGAAAGATATCAGCAGAGCGGTAATCGCCGAAAGAGCCGAGCGGAACGACAGATAACGGAATACGTCGAATCCGGGCGGATTAAAATTTTTATTTATGTAATCAAATAGATAGTAAAACATTACTCAAACCTTTTCTCCAAAATGTTTACGAACTCTTCCATTTTCATTCCCCGGGAACCTTTTACGAGAATAACGGCGTTTTCGATTTCCTCGTACTGAAGGTAAAGCGACAATGCTTCTCTCAGATAAAAATGTATTGATCTTACTTTTTTCAACCTTAACTGCTTGTGCAGGTGCTTCATCATTGCCCCTGTTGTCAGGACAGTCATATTTTTATCAGCGGAGAAAATTTCTGATAAGTCTTTATGAAGTCTGGCTGACTTTGCGCCCAGTTCAAACACATCTCCGAGTACTACAACTTTCTTCTTAAAAGTTTTTATTTTTTTCAAAAGATCAACTGCGGATCTTATGGACGCTGGACTGGCGTTGTAAGTATCATCAATAACAATTGCGTCTTTATATTTCTTCAGATATAATCTTCCCTGAACTGATTTGATTTTTTGCGCACCGACGATTATTTCTTTGTTAGTAAGACCTAATTTCAGTGCAATGGAGCAGGCAGCCAGAAAATTATTTGCGTTCGATTCGCCATAAACCGGTAATACGGTCTTAATTTTTTTCTTTTTGTATATGATTTGAATTTCTGCTCTGCCGTCATCAGTATGGCCTAAAATCTTGCCTTTTACATCGACTCTTCCCTTGAAGCCATAAGTAATTTTGTTTTTATAAATCCCGGAATTTTTTCTAATGACAGGATCATCCATATTCAAAAAGACGGTACCATTCCGTTTTTCAGTTTCATTTAACAGAGCTGACTTTTCTTTAAAGATTCCCTCCTTGCTTTTGAGAAATTCCAAATGTGCATCCCCGATATTTGTAATTAAAGAGTAATCGGGACGGGAGATCTTTGCTGAGTAGGGAATCTCTCCGAAATGATTAGTCCCCTGTTCAAGAACAACTACTTCACTCTTAGCGTTTGAACTTAGAATCGTCAGAGGCACACCGATGTGGTTATTGTTATTTGCCTCGGTCTTAACAACCGTATATTTTTCCCGCAGCAGCATTGAGACCATCTCTTTAACGGTAGTCTTGCCATTGCTTCCTGTAATTGAAATAACTTTTGCCGTTAGTTTGTCCCGCCAGATTCCGGCAATTTGACCGAATGCCTTAGTTGTATCATCAACAGTTATAACCGGAATTTCCAAAAATCTGAATCTCTTCAATTTCTTCGATTCAATGACAACGGCGGCGGACCCGTTTTTGATTGCATCTTTAATAAAATTATGGCCGTCAAACTTTTCTCCCTTGATGGCTACAAATAAAGATCCTTTTTTTACTTTGCGTGAATCAATCTCTATAGAAGAGAGGGATTTATAGGCAACCGGATTAAAAATTTCCGAGCCTGAAATATTAAAAAGATCTTCGATTGTAATTTTCAGTTTGCCCATTCCGCCAGATATTTATTAGATAATTCTTTATCCGAAAAGTGGTTTCTCACACCGTTGATTTCCTGATAGTTCTCATGACCTTTTCCCGCAATCAGAATGACAGCGTTATCCTCACTTTCAAGGATGGCCGACCGGATAGCTTCTTCCCTGTTTTCGATTACACGGTAGTTGTTTGTCAGGATTCCCTTCAGTATTTCATCAATTATTATGTATGGATCTTCAGTCCTGGGATTGTCTGACGTTATATAAACTCTATCGCTCATCGAGGATGCAATATTTCCCATAACAGGCCGTTTTGTTCTGTCACGGTCGCCGCCGCATCCAAATACAGTGTAAATCGGTCTTTCGTCTTTTACTATATGCCGAACTGCTGTCAAAGCCTGTTTAAGTGAATCGCTGGTATGTGAATAATCAACAATCACTTTTTTATTTTTCTTTGAAATGATTTCGAACCTTCCGGGGACCTGTTTGGTCGAGCTGACGCCCACTGAAGCTGTTTTGGGATCGACACCGCTCACTACAGAAAGCGCGAAAGCGGAAGCCGCATTAAATGCATTAAAATGCCCTACAAGATTTGTACTTAAATGATAATTATGTCCTTCATATAATAAGTCAAATTTTGTTCCGTCCAGATCATATTCCAGTTTATCAATTCTGAAACCTGCACTGCTTTCAGCACCGTAGGAATATTTTTTTGCGACTGAATCTTTCAGAAGAGTTTGTGCATTAGGATCATCGGCATTATAAATAATCTTTCCAGTTCCGGGAATCATATCAAACAGAATCTTTTTCGAATTGAGGTAATGCTCAAACGTTTTATGAAAATCCATATGATCGGAAGTGATATTTGTAAAAATCCCTGCTTCAAAATTCAGGTAATCGGCTCTTCCGAGGTCCAGTGCGTGGGAAGAAACTTCCATAACACAATGTGTGCAACCTTCTGATATCATCTGTGAAAGCAGAGAATTAATTTCATCTGACTGAGGTGTTGTGAGCGTGGTTTTGACTTCATTTTCACCTATGTAATTCGCTATGGTGCCGATCAAGCCAGTTTTATATCCGGCATGCTCAAAAATATTCTTAACAAAAAATGCCGTAGTTGTTTTTCCCTTCGTTCCTGTTATACCTATCAGTTTAATTTTTTTCGAGGGCTCGCCATAAAATATGTTTGAAAACTCCGCCAGTGATTTGCGGCTGTCCGAAACAACAATTTTCACGCAGCCGGCATGAGCGAATATCTGATCGGGAACCGCATCGGGATTCTGCATAACTACGGCCGCGGCGCCCTGGTTGATAACTTCAGATATAAATTTATGCCCGTCCAGTTTTTGACCTTTTATTGCAAAGAAGATTGAGCCGTTCAGAGCTTTCCTTGAATCCAGAGTGATGCCGGAGATATCTTTCAGCTCCGCCCTGCCGGCAACCTGAACTACTTTAACTCTACTTAGCAATTCACTCAATTTCATTCAGTTCATACTCGATTTAACTTTTTTCGAAGAAGGTTCACATTTAATTACGCATTCCGTTCCCGGTACTATACTGGAACCGGGTTCAAGGCTTTGCCAAACAACTTTTCCGGTGCCGGTAATATTGTATTTCAAGCCCAGATCCGTCAATAGAGCGATTGCATCCCTCATAGACTGGTTTAAAAGATTCGGAACTGTTGAACTTTTTTTATCAAAAGATTTTCTCGCTGGAATATTTTTAACAGATATATCCGCCACATTAGCGAAGGTAGTTGTTTTTTTAGCTGGCGGAGTCTTAATTTCCGCAATCAGCTGATCAGTAAGATTAAGTTTACGTTCAATTTTATTTTTATTCGGAACAAGATTCAGATCTGTTTCAATCATTCTTTTGGCAATATTGTGGAATATGGGAGCGGCAACTACTCCGCCGTAAGTACCTGTCTTTGGGGAGTTGACGAGTATAAAACAGACTACAGTAGGGCTGTCAGCCGGAAAAAAGCCAATGAATGATGAATTGTGAAAACTGCTGGAATATGAATTATTTACAAGTCTTTGAGCCGTGCCTGTTTTACCTCCGACTAATACATTTTCCAGACGTGCGGCTGATCCTGTTCCGTGTTCAACTGCTCCAACCATCAGATTTGTTATTCTATCCGATGTGGATTTGCTGATCACTGTCCTGATTTTTTTCGGCTGTGTTTCTTCGATCAAATTTCCCTTATGGTCCGAAAGTTTTTTAACTATATAGGGCTGAACCAGATTTCCTCCGTTAATTAACGCACTAAAGGCGCAGGTCAGCTGAAGCGGAGTTAAAGCGATTTCATAACCGAATGAAAGAAATGGTTTTGTTAAGAGAGAAAATGTTCTGGGCTTTTTCAATAGACCAGATGCCTCACTCGGAAGTTCAACCTGTGTAGCGTTACCGAAACCGAAATCGCGAAGATATTTATAGAAAGTATCGTCGTCTATTCTTGCGGACAATTTTGCCATTCCCACATTACTGGATTGTTCAAGTATGCCGCGCACAGTCAGAAATTCTTTGGGATGTGTATCCAGGATCGGGACATTTTTAATATAGTATCTGCCGTTCTCTGTATTGATCAATTCGTTTTCATCAACGAGATTCTGATCCAGAAGAATTGATAAAGTTATTGATTTCATTGTCGAACCGGGCTCAAATGTATCTGTTAATGCCCTGTTCCTTCTGGAATTTGCCGAAAAGAGTTCGTATGAGGCAGGATCAAAATCAGGAGAATTTGCAAGCGCATAAATTTCACCCGAGTTTGGATTCATTACAATTCCTACAGCCGATTCGCCTCCGAATTTTCTTAACCCTGCCGCGAGTTCTTCTTCAAGAATTTTCTGATAATTTTTATTTATTGTCAGATAGATCTGATTTCCCGGAACAGCCGCATTTGAAATCTTTTCATCAACCGAAATTACGCGGCCGAGCACATCCCGTTCTATACTGTAATAACCATCCTTGCCGGTTAATTTATTTTCATAAATTTTTTCAATCCCTTCCACTCCTGTCAAATCACGATTAACAAAACCGAGAACATGTGAAGCCAGATTGCCATAAGGGTATATTCTTGAAAAATCCTCCTGATGAAAAAGACCTTCGACAACAACTTTTCTGAGAGCAAGGGCCGTTTCCATCGGGACTTTCTTCTCGATGCAGACATTGGCGGTTCCCTGCTCAATTATTTTTCTGTAATATTTCTGCGGTTTATTAAATACTCTTGAAAAAGCGATTACGATGGAATCGATTCTGGTAGGATTCATCATCCTTGTATCTACAAAAAATGAGATATTGTCGGAAGTGAAACTGAGAACTTCGCCGTTGGCGTCTTTGATTATTCCGCGTTCCGCTTTAACTATTAACGGTTTATTCTGCTGACGGTCCGCGACGAGCGAATAATATTCGTGTTTCGCTATTTGTATAGTGAAAAGCTTGGCAATCAGCGCCACAAAAATTGCCAGCAGAATACCGGTTAATATCAGCGCGCGTGAATTAATCATATTTCTCATTTAATATTTTTTCAATCTGGTAGACCTGATCTTTAGAAACAATAATTATTTCCGGATTTGTCTTTGGTCTTATTAATCCGAGAGAATCCTGTGCATATCTCACTATCCTATCCTGTGCCGTAAGTTCCTGAATCTTAACCAGCTTGGCTTCTATTCTGTTTAATCTTACGTTCAATGAATCCTGCTTGAATATTTTTTCTCTTGTATTTCTTTTCATCTCTGACCGCACAACAACATAAGAGAGAAGTATAATGGCAATGGTTGTGAGAATTACAATGAAATTTTTTAATGATGATCCTTTCATTTATTAAACCCTCTCCGCCACTCTCATCTTTGCGCTTCTGGCGCGCCTGTTTCTGCCGACTTCTGTGTCATCCGGCGAAACCGGTTTGCGGGTAATCAATTTGAGGCGCGGCACCTTTCCGCAGACACAAATGGGAATTCCCGGCGCGCAGATGCAGCTTAGACTTTCATATTTCATTCTTTCTTTTACTATCCTGTCTTCCAGAGAGTGGTAGCCAAGAACAACGATTCTTCCTCCCGGCTTTAAAAGTGAAATTGATTTATCCAGAAATATTTTCAACTCTTCAAGTTCATTATTCACGAAAATGCGCAGAGCCTGAAAAACACGAGATAATGATTTATTCAGGAAACGGGCCGGCGCAACTTGTTCAATTATTTTCTTCAGCTGAAAAGTATTTGAAAATTTTTCCGTCAATCTTTGTTCAACTATTTTCCTTGCAATTATTCTGGAATTCTTCTCTTCACCGAGTTCAAAAAGAATTTTCGCAATTTCCTCCTGTGGAAATTTATTTAGGAGATCGGACGCGGATATTCCCTCACCTTTATTCATCCTTAAATCCAGCGGCGCATCTTCCCTGAATGTGAAACCTGATTCAACAGTATCAAGCTGGTAGGAAGAAACTCCCAAATCCGCAAGGATTCCGTCAAAGTTGTCAATGAACTCAATCTTTGAAATCGAATCGATGTTTGTAAATCCTGTATTGTAGATCGAAAATCTTTTATCGCCGGAAAATTTTTCTCTGCAATAATCAAATGCCGATTTGTCCTTATCAGTTGCAATAAGTTTTCCATTGATGTCTATTTTTTTTAATATCTCTTCAGAATGTCCGCCGAATCCGGCGGTAGCGTCAAGGTAAATTCCATCCTTTGCTGTAATCAAAAAACCAACGCTTTCAGTTAACAGAACCGGTTCGTGATTCATTTCGGTTTTTTTTGCATTATCTGTTTAGCAATTTCAGCAAACGGTTTAGTGTGCTCTTTCTTCTGCGCTTCATAAGTTTCCGGATTCCAAATCTCAATTTTTTTATTCTGGCCGAGTATAAAAACTTCCCTTTCAATTCCGGCAAACTCTAAAAGATTTTTTGGGACGAGCAGGCGTGATTGAGAATCTAGTTTATACTCAGCGGCGAGTTCAAAAAGCATTCTTTTAAATGCGGCTTCTTCTGGATCGAAATCATCAAGCTGATTGATTCTTGTAAGCACTTCCTCTTTCCAGAAATCCTGAGGATATATATCAATGCACTGAACTATTCCACGGGTCATTACGAAAGTTTCATTCGCCGCTTCGTTGACATATTTTTTAAAAATGGAGGGAATACTTACTCTTCCCTTTGTATCGACCGAATATTTAAAACTGCCTATAAACATAACCCATCCACAATTTGGGAAAATTAAACACTATTACCCACTTGACTGCAAAATAAGTGTTTTTATGTGGGATTGTCAAGATTTTTTTACTTAAAAAGCCCGGAAAAGTAAAAGATTGGCGTAAATCACACGTTGTCGTCAAAGTGGAAAGACGGTCAGGGAAGTTTTCACCTATAATTCGAACTTAACGTTTAAAATCAATTGAAATATTATTTTATTTCGGTGCGTGAATCTTTGAAGTTCAATTTATTTCTAATTGGCCTTAACACTTTTATCGATGTTGCGATAATAATATGAGTAGAAAAAATCAAGACAAAACAATGAACCATTTGCTGCCCTTTGGGATTATTTTGGGAACGGGAATTCTTTCCATGATTTCCTATTTCATTTTTACAGAATTGAAATTGAAACGGAAACTCATAAAAATAGTTGAGGAAGAAAAGGAATCCTTACGAATTGAAAAAGAGAAGGACCGGAATGAAGCAATAAGAAGAGGATTAGAATCTTTTCAAAAACATTTCAGAATTAATCCAAACACAATTGACTACGGTAAACTCTGAAAGATTAAAAGAGCCACCTGGCGGATTCCTCCATAGGAGTCCCTTCGGGAGAACCGCAGACCTGCTCATTACCAAAGTAGTGACTAATATATTGCTTTAAAACATGAATTAGGTTTTAATTGTTTCGGATAGATTTATTAGAGGGCATACCTAATCAGGAAGTACAGATTAACAGAGCCACCTGGCGGATTCCTCCATAGGAGTCCCTTCGGGAGAACCGCAGACCTGCTCATTACCAAAGTGGTGACTAATGTATGGCTTTAAAACATGAATTAGGTTTCAAATGATTTGGATAGATGTTGTCGACAGGCATACCTAATCAGGAGGTACAGATTAACAGAGCCACCTGGCGGATTCGAACCGCCGACCTGCTCATTACGAATGAGCTGCTCTACCAGCTGAGCTAAGGGGGCTTATGAAATTGCACACTATCCGGACTTAGAATCCGGACATCAGCATAGTTATCTCAATTTCTTTTTATGACGATTTTTTCTCAAACGTTTTTTACGCTTGTGCGTTGCCATTTTATGTCTTTTTCTTTTTCTACCGCAAGGCATCTACATCCTCCTTCTAATGTGTTGTAAGTAATTCCTTTGCTTTTTGCCCGATCTCATTGTTCGGATTAATTTCAACCGCTTTGTTCCAATAAACTTTTGCCTTCTCGAAATTACCCGCGGTCATATTCACGATGCCCAGATTTAAATTTGCAATCTGATGCTTCGGATTTATTTTAATTGCCTTCTCCATAGCAGAGATAGCTTCCTTGTTTTTTCCTGTCTCGAAATAGCATACTCCCATATCGACAAGAACATCAGGATTTTTGGGATCTGTTTTCAAATACTGGATATATCTTTCAATTGCTTTTTCTTTCATTCCTGAATCGTTCAGAAGATGCGCAAGATGAAGCAAAGATTCTGTATCGTTCGGATTTTTATCAACCGTGGCTTGCAGATTATTTATATGCTGAAGATTATTAAGATCCACACCAGAATGAGGATTATCACCGGCTGCATTGGCGGTGATAGCAGAGGGGGTGGTATCAAGCACTCCCGATGCATAAACAAGCAGCGCGCCTATCAGCAGTAAAGAAAAAAGCAAGTAAAAAAGTTTTGTAGAAGAAATCGAATTTGGTTTTGCGGTTTCCTCTTTTACTGCTGATTTTTTTTTCGAATTGTTGCGGAGATCAACATTTTTTTCAGAATTAGAAATATTTTCTTTTCCTTCCCTATCCGCGGCGGATTTTTTTGTACCGGTTACAGCTGCGCCGCATCCGGCACATACGGCAGTTTCCGCCATCAATTCATCCCCGCAAACCGAACATCTTAACATTTAATTCTCCTTTAGGTTATCCGGATTCTCTTCGTTTATATTTTCTTTCATCCCGGAGTCGACAGCGGCTTTGAAGTCCTTTGAAAATTTAAACATTGGGACATAGTGTTCACCAACATAAACTTTTTCACCGGTTCTAGGATTACGCGCATACCTTGCATTCTTTTTCTTAACACGGTAACTTCCAAAACCTCTGATTTCAATACCTCTCCCATCGCGCAATGCGCCGATAACAGTATTTAAAAATCCTTCTACTATTGCTTCCGTTTCCAGCTTAGTCATGCCGGTTCCGGATGCAATCTTTTCAACAATATCAGCCTTGGTCATCTCTAACCTCAAATTTTTAAGTGAGTTACAGATAAAAGTGGGCCGAAAAATATTAAAAAAAAGGGTTAAAACCAATTAATTCATCACTCAGACATTCTATTGGAGATTTACTATCTCATAAATTGATTTTTGCCTCATTTCAAGACATAATTTATCCTTAAGATCGTAATAGAATGCGAAAATAGAGCTGAATGTGCCTTTTTTTGACTGGTACACTGTTTGTAATTATTTAGATAAATTTAGGGCAAATGTGATGACTCTATTACCGATTATATATACCAGTTTATTGATTTTCACGGCATTATTTGTATTTGTTGTGCTTGTTTCATACATCTCTTACAAAACAAGAACGAGAAATAATTTGCCTCCTCATCATAAGCATTTGGATATTCGCGGTGATATGGTAGCCGTTCGGCCGGGCGCATATAGTAGAAATTATAACTCCAAACAGCTGTCTAACACTGTTCCAAGGATTATCAGTGAGCATAAAACCAAAATTAGCACTACCCGTATGAATAATATTGATATGGGAAAATTGAGCAGTAACTACAATCTTGCCATTGATTTTATGAGACACAAAGAGGATTCCGCAAATGAAATGGAAAGAGCAAGATCAAAAAAGAAATCCCGCAGATTGGATTATAGAACCACTTCAATAAATGATCGTCTGGTTATAATGAACAATACCGAAAAGTTCAGAACACCTTCACAAAATGAGGTCTATGAGGAAAAGCCCGGAAGACATTATACTAACCATAGCGAATTAAATGTACTAACTTATTACAGCGATAGGCCGGAGATGGATTTCGCTGCGTTAGCCGCACCGCGGGTTAACCGTGCAATGTAACGTCGGATATAAATCTTCTAAATTGCCGGATTGATGATTATTTTATATTTTACACAATGGAAATAATCCCCTTCATATTTACGGTCCTTGAAATTTTAATCGGATTGACTCTCCTTACCCTGGGCCTGTCATACATTATTAATAAAACTAAGCAGAATAAGGAAGAAGAAATTCCTCAGAGGAGGGTAGTTTATAGCGAACCTTTAGCAGAACAAAATGCGGCTCCTCTTCTTGAGAATAATTTCAGAAAGCAGATAATTGAAAGCGAAGACTCACTTTCTGCCGAAATGAAAAATCAGAAAGAAATAAAATCATCTAAAAAAATACACTCGAAAAAAAAACCTGAAATACGCGACGATAATCCTATTATTCTCAATAAGCGCGTATCCGTAATGAAGAATCTTTTAAAGACAAGGACTGCCGATGAGCCGGCAAAATCCGTGAAAATTATTACAGAAAGACGCGATAATAGTCTCCGGGGTGATATTCTTGATAAATACATTGAAGAAGATAATAAAGATCTGTTCACACTTGATGTAAAAGAAAAAAAGAAGAAGACCAAATAGTCCCACTCCCAAAGATGATCCCGGTAATTAATTAATTTTCCAACTTCATCGTTTAATAATGAAATCAAATAAAATCCTTTATATCAAGAACATGGTCTGCAACAGATGTATTAAGGTTGTAGGTGAAGAGTTTGACAAGCTGGGAATTGCTACCAGAAGCATTTCGCTTGGTGAAGTCGAAACTGAACAATCTGCTGAAAATCTCCCTCTCGGAAAAATAAAAGAAGTCCTCGCAGTTAACGGGTTCGAACTCATAGAAGATAAAAAAGCCAGGCTGATCGAAAGAATTAAAAAATTTATTATAAAAATTATTTACGAAGAAAATTCCAATATTTCCGAAAATCATAAGTTTTCCATTCTGATTGAGAAGGAACTTGGATTGGATTACAATTATTTGAGCAGTTTATTCTCCTCCCGGGAAAGCATCACGATTGAGCAGTATATTATTCTGCAAAAAATTGAACACGCGAAAGAATTATTAAAATACGGCGAGTTAACTCTTAGTGAAATTGCCTACAAATTAGGATACAGCAGCGTCCAGCATTTATCGAGTCAATTCAAAAAGACAACAGGATTTACCGCAAGTCAATTCAAGGTAATGACTGAAAATATGCGTAAACCGCTCGATAAAATTCACTGAATTGCCATCCTCCCCTCTTTGAGACTGTCTATATAAAATTGTATAACTTTTTTAAGTAATTGTATAACGGTTACAACCGTAATGATGTTATTTTAAATTGTCCAATAAAAGGAGTTATAAATGACAACTATGGAATTTAAAATTGAAGGAATGAGCTGCGGTCATTGCGTAATGGCAGTAAAAAAAGAATTATCTAAACTCAGCCTTGAATCGGCAGAAGTTGAAATCGGTTCGGCGAAAGTAACGTTTGATGAATCGGCGGTTGATTCAGTCAAAATCGAAGAAGCTATTTCCGAAGCGGGATATAAAGTGATTAAATAGAAAGGACGTGTAATGAAAAAGATTGATATTCCTGTTGAAGGCATGACTTGCGCCAGCTGCGTTACCAGGGTAGAAAAGATAATAGGGAAATTCGAAGGTGTAAGAAATGTAAACGTTAATCTTGCTTCGGAACGTGTATCATTTGAAGTTGAAAATGATAACTTTGATTTGGAATCCGTTGCAGAGGCAGTTCA
Organism: Ignavibacteriae bacterium HGW-Ignavibacteriae-3; assembly: GCA_002839795.1. Lineage (GTDB taxonomy): Bacteria > Bacteroidota > Ignavibacteria > Ignavibacteriales > Melioribacteraceae > Fen-1258. The sequence continues at coordinate 25,765 of PGYS01000006.1, forward strand.
GGATTACGGTTATAAATTAAAACTGGATAGCTCAGCTGATAAAATCCGGTATTTATCGAGTGATGGGTCGCCGCTTAAGGAAAAGGATGAATACTTTGAAGAGATTAAGAAAGATTTTTTTCTTTCGCTCATCCTTACAATTCCTCTTTTTACCATTAGTATGCTCGGTGATTATTCTTTCTTCCAAAGCCTCTGGCCGTTTTCTGTTGATTACACTAATAAAATATTATTAATCCTTACAACCCCGATAATCTTTGTCGCTGGTAAAAGATTTTTCAAAATATTCTGGTCAAACCTTAAACATTTTTCCGCCGAAATGAATTCACTTGTGGCAATAGGAAGCGGTGCGGCTTACGGTTATAGTACGGTTGCAACTCTCTTTCCCGAAACTGTTTCACTTCACGGAGATTTGCCGCACGTCTATTTTGAAACAGCGGGAGTTATAATTACCCTCATTCTTATGGGAAAACTTCTGGAACACAACGCTAAAAGAAAAACCAATTCCGCTATAAAAAAACTGATGGAATTGAAGCCCAAAACTGCAAGAATTCTGGTCGGAGAAATAGAAACCGAAATTCAAATTTCTGAGTTGAAAACCGGCGATATTATCGTAATCAGACCGGGGGATAAGATTCCTGCCGACGGAATAATTAATTGGGGCAGTTCAGCGATAGATGAGGCAATGATTACCGGAGAGAGCATACCGGTTGAAAAAAATATCGGTTCAAAGGTTATCAGCGGCACTATCAATATAAACGGCGCGTTTAATTTTAAAGTGACCGAAGCCGGAGATAATACCGTTCTGGCTCAGATTATACGGCTCGTTGAGCAGGCGCAATCCTCTAAACCGCCAATCCAAAAAATGGTGGATAAAATCGCTTCTGTCTTTGTACCGGTAGTTGTGCTGTTTGCTATAGCAATATTTGTTGTCTGGTTACTTATCGGCGGAGATAATTCCTTCAGTACAGCATTAATCAATTTTGTTGCCGTCCTGATAATTGCATGCCCTTGCGCGCTTGGACTGGCAACACCAACAGCAATTATAGTCGGAAGCGGTCTCGGTGCGTCGAATGGTATTCTGATACGTAACGGGGAAAGTCTTGAACTTGCTCAAAAGATTACTACAATTATTTTTGATAAGACAGGCACACTCACCGAAGGAAAACCTGCGGTAACTGAAATTCTTCCTATGAATATTTCAGAAGATGAACTGCTTCAGCTCTGCGCTTCTCTTGAGTCGCAATCGGGACATCCGATAGCAGCGGCTATTGTAGAAGCTGCCAAATCAAAAAATATTTCTTTATCAAAACCGGAATCTTTTCAGAATTTATCCGGATTCGGTTTAACAGGGATTGTTGAAGAGAAAGCGATAATTTCCGGAAACCTTAATCTGATGAGTGAGTATTCGATTAAAGTTGATAAAGCAGGAAAACAGTTTGAAGATTTATCAGCGGGTGGTAAAACTGTTATTTACATAGCGATCGATGGCGAGCTGAAAGGAATGATCGCGATTGAGGATAAATTGAAAGAGACTTCAGTCAAAGCAATTGAAGAATTAAACAGAATGGATATTAAAACTGTAATGCTTACCGGTGATAACAAAAGCACAGCTGAATCAATTGCACGTAAGGTAGGAATTTCTGACTTCAGAGCGGAAGTTTTACCGGAGGGAAAAGCCAATATTGTTAAAGAATTTCAGAGCAAAGGAGAAGTGGTTGCTATGGTGGGCGACGGCATTAACGACTCGCCGGCACTTGCTCAAGCAGATGTAGGAATCGCTATAGGGACGGGAACTGATGTAGCAATTGAAACTGCACAGATAACTCTGGTACAGGGAAATTTACTAAGTGTTTCAAAAGCAATTAACCTTTCACGTTACACCATTAGAACAATTAAACAGAATTTATTCTGGGCCTTCATTTATAATACGGTTGGAATTCCGCTGGCTGCGATGGGGTTGCTGAATCCGATGATCGGAGCTTTGGCAATGTCATTAAGTTCAGTATCTGTTGTAAGTAATTCATTACGTCTAAAAAGGACTAAACTATAAAATTGTAAAGACGCGCCATGGCGCGTCTCTACAGAGGGAAGCATATGAAAAAATACGAACTGCAGACAAAGCCATTCATCGTTCCAACAAACGACGGTAAATTAATTGAAGAGCATTTTGGGAAAGCCAGCATTGAGATCGGCGATTACAGTTTCGCTCACATGATCGCTCCTCCGGGATGGTCGGAACCATTCCAGACGCCCGAGTTTGATGAGATCACTTATGTCTTCAGCGGTAAGAAAAAATTTGAGGTTGATGGAGAGGAGATAATCTTAAAAAATAATCAATCAATTTGCATCAGAAAGGGCAGTCGCGTACGGTATTCAAATCCTTTCGATCAGCCGTGTGAATATGTTTCAGTTTGTGTCCCGGCTTTTACGATTGATAGGGTGAAAAGAGAAGAATAAATATCCAATAGAACACAGATCGTCATGATTGGTTATGATTAATCTTAAAAGATCATAATCTGCCTGTCGTCGAGGACCATTCCTCGACGATAAATGTAGAAGACATTAATAACAATCCTTTGAGAGATCTAATCCAGCCCAATTTCATTCGTCAGGGAGTGATCCCTGACGTCCAGAGACATGTACATTGCATCATTCATATTTTGATTTTGCTTCTTTAATGACAAGATCGGCCGATCTTCTTTCTGTGTGACCGATCTTCAATTGCTTGTACCGTTCTTCAACTTCAGCCTGCCAGATTTTGTCCATGTTTTGAATCTCATCGGAATCGATACTTTCAAGAAGCATAAATGATAGTTCAGCTCTCTCTTTTGGAGATAAAGCCAGTGCTGCTTTTTCTATTTCTTTAATACTCATTTATTGTCCGGATTAATTTCAATTAAATATCTTAAATAGATTTTTAATACGCAAACGCAACCATTCCTCGACGATTTTTGCAAGGCTTTAATGACAATTCTTTGAGAGTTCTATTCCAGCCCAATTTCTTACGTCAGGGAATGGTCCCTGACGGCCGAAATAGAAAAGGATTATAATTCCCCTCCTTTCAAAGGAGGGGAACTGAATTTTATTTTCGCGGGAGTCTTTCCAGGTATGAACTTGTGCTAAGCACGGCAAATGTATTTATCTTCTTTAATTCATCGAGCGATTCGCAGTTAAGATAGCTCATTGAGCTTTTCAGTCCATCGGAGATAGCGTTAACAACACTTCTGACTGTACCTTTATACGGAACCATTGTCTCCTCCCCTTCGATGAACTCACCCTTCATCTTTACGCCGAATGATGCCGAACCCCGGTACTTCTTAAATAACTGATCGTTGTATTTTATTACTTCACCGGGAGTTTCTTTTGTTCCGGCAAGCATTCTTCCGAGCATTACGGCATCCGCTCCCGCAGCCAATGCTTTGGCAACGTCGCCCGCACTTTTAATTCCACCATCGGCTATCAATTCTATCTTTAATTTTTCTTCCTCACGGACGAAATATGTATCGATTACTGATGCGACCTGTCCTATTCCAATGCCCGTTTGAACAGATGTTGTACACACGCTTCCGCCTCCGATACCGATTCTTACAGCGTCGGCGCCGGCATCAACAAGCTGCCGCAAAGTTCCGCCGTGCGCTATATTTCCCACTATCACTTTAACTTTGTATTTTTTCTTTATCTCCTCACATTTTTGTAAAACGTGGGCGTTATTCGCGTTTGCCGTATCAATACATACGATCAAATTGTTAGCGGCTATCTTCTCAAGCAGTTCATCTTCGGCGGTCAAACTAACTGAGACGGCCTGGATCCCCTCGATCACATTCCCGTTTGAGAATAGTTCAGTTAGAGATGAATCGAATCTGTTTACTATTCCTATGCATCCGGAATTGGTAAGTTCCTTTGCCATGGCTATCCCGGTAACAGTATCCATCGGACTTGATATAACCGGAACTGCCAATTCCTTTCCTAAAAATTTTGATTTAATATTTACTTCGGATCTTGTCTTGACCCGCGATACCTGTGTTGGGATCAGGCTAATATCGTCATAAGTAAGTGATAGTGAATAGCTGTTCAATTCATGTTTAGTGTAAATTTTCATTTAATTCTCCATTTAGGTGGAAGAGTATTTGTTGGAAAAAGCCGATATATTTTTTGTCACGTCGATCACGCTCATGGAACCATCTGTGGTTTAAGATTTCTCAGTCGTTCCACTTCTTCGAAATGACAGTTTAATATTTTTTAGATGTTTGTATTTATTAACCAAATATTTCCGGAGTTGAATCTATGCAATTTTCCCGTTCAAATCTTCTCCCTTATAAAAAATTCTGCTATACTTTTTATAAATAGATGATTTCCATATCTTGGCACAAACTTTTTAAGGAATACTGATGGCTGAAACTAAAAAGCTCATTGGCTGGAAATTTCCAAAGGAATTTTGGCTCGCGAATTTAATGGAACTATGCGAACGTGCCGCTTATTATGGTTTTTTTATTGTTCTTACTCTGTATTTAACAGACATAGTGGGATTTGACGATAAGGCAACGGGAGTTGTTGCCGGTGTCTTCTTCGCAGGATTGTATCTTCTACCCCCATTCGCAGGAGCGATAGCGGATAAAATCGGTTTTAAGAACGGATTAATATTAGCGTTCGGCTTGCTGACAATCGGATACGCCCTTCTCGGAATGTTTCATGAAAAAATACTTGTATTATTATTTCTATTTATTATACTCGTCGGCGGATCATTTATTAAACCTCTTATCACCGGAACAGTCGCAAAACTTACGAATGAGGATAACCGCGCCAGGGGATTTGCATTATTTTACTGGGTGGTCAATATCGGAGCCTTCTCCGGAAAAACGTTCGTGCCTTACATCCGTCAGGGAATCGGTGTTGAGTATGTTAATTTTTTCTCTTCCGCCATGGCCTTTGTGGCTATGCTCTTCGCCATTTTCTTATTTAAGCAGAATGACACATCTCATCAGAATAAAACAATTGCAGATGTATTCAACTCGCTCAAAAGAATATTTTCACAGCCCCGATTGATAATTTTAACTTTAATTGTAACAGGCTTCTGGATTATTCAGCATCAGCTGTATGCAACAATGCCTAAATATGTGATTCGTCTGAGAGGCGATGAAGCCCGGCCTGAGTGGCTGGCGAATGTTAATCCCGCTGTTGTTGTTCTCTTTGTTGTACTTGTTACCAATATGATGAAGAAGAAAAAAGCTGTAACATCTATGTTTGTCGGAATGCTGCTGATGCCCCTCTCGGCATTTGCGATGTCATTCAGCAGCGGACTAGAAGGAATGGCCGGAGACAGTATTTCGATATTTGGATTAATTTCTCTTCATCCGATTACGGTGATGTTAATTATTGGAATTGCAATTCAGGGATTGGCCGAATGCTTCATCTCACCCCGATTCCTGGAATATTTTTCTTATCAGGCACCGAAAGGTGAGGAAGGAGTATATCTTGGCTTCAGTCATCTGCATTCATTTTTCTCTGCGCTCGCGGGATTTATAATGTCCGGATTTTTACTTGATAAATACTGTCCAGATCCCAAAACTTTACCGGCCGGATTAACTGAAATTCAGAGGGCCGCATATTATGCCGATGCCCATCTTATATGGTATTATTTTGTGGCGATCGGCTTTGTTGCCGCTGTGGCATTGCTTGTCTTTAAGTTCTTCACTGAAAGAAATGATAAAAGGAAGGCGATTCCGACGTAAAATATATATTCGTCCCTCTGTCTTTATCAGCAGGGACGAAGTAGATATATAATGCCGGTTCTAGTCTGAAATATTAACCGTCTTAGAATCCGTAACGGTGATTTTTTTATTGAACGGGAACGAATGGTTCCCGTTTTTATTTGCCGCAATAATTCTTACAGGATAATCCCCGGCAGCCGGTAGATCAATTTTAGCCGATACAATTCCCGTTAATTTATTAAATGAAAATTCTTTCTCTTCTTTATTAAAATAGACTACAACGGATTTAGGATTTATTCCCGCCGTATCTTGAACCATCCATGAAAACTTTAAAAAATTATTTTCAACTTTAAGACTGTCCACAAGAAAATTTATCTCAGGTTTGCCCGCCCTAAAATATTTTCCGATGCCTCTGAATATTCCCCAAGCCTGAATCTGATTAAACTCCTCGTTATTAAGCCGGAGCTCTTCAAAATGACTTGTATGAAAAGCGCCTTCAACCAATACAGCCGGAATGTTGGCCTTTCTTAGTACAGAAAATCCCTGACCCGGATAAATATTATAGTCGGAGTACGTTCCATCGAACGAGCCGAGCCCTCCCGGATTTCCCATTACATAAGCCAGGTCACGTTCAATATATCTTGCTATATCACGGTTACAAGGTTCATGCTCAAAATCGGTTTCTTTTGCATGGTAATAAACAGAAGTGTAGTTTGTAGAAATATCCTCTGCTTTTCCGGGAGCGTTATGGTGAATGCTTATAAATAAATCGGCGCCGCTTTTATTGGAAAGCTCGGACCGGTAACCGAGATCAACAGTCTTATCAATTTCCCTTGAAATAAATACGGTTGCCCCCGCCTGCTCAAGATATTTTTTCAGATTCATGGCCACCCTTAAATTCACATCCGCTTCCACTACGTCACCCTTTTTATTTGTATTCCGGCGGTCTTCCCCGCCGTGGCCGGGATCCAGGAAAAGTTTTTTCCCTGAAATATATTTGGAATAATCTGCAATAGTTTTTTGGCGGACATCTGTCTCTTTCCAGTCAGGCGGATATTCATAAAGGGGAACTACAGGCGCAGATGAACAGGCAGTTATTAACAGAGTAATGAAAACCACTGACGTTTTGATCAGATAACTTTTACGCATTTGTCTCCTTCCTGTGCAAAATGACATTTTGAACAATGATTTAAGTTTGGCTTAAACTGTTCTGAGAATATTTCCGTAACCGCGAGCTCCAGTTCATCGCCAAAAGCTGTTAAATCATTGAGACTGATATTATATGATACCGGATTCTCAGGGTTTTTCAGAAATATAATTCGCAGTTCATACGAATTAATTTCTTTATATAATTTAGATAATATGTAAGCATAAAATTGCAGCTGAGGCAGATAATCCGATGCACGGGATATAAGCTGTTCATTTTTCACATTATCCGTTTTGTAGTCAATAATTACCAATCTATTATTTTCGATCAGCAATTTATCAATTATTCCGTAAAGATAGTGTTCACCAAAACCGCAATAGACCTCAAATTCATTTTTTGAGTCGGGGTGTGAATTTATCTTCCGGTACGTATCCGATGAATAATACGATTCGATTTCCACAATTATAGCTTCAACCAATTTATTATTAAGAATAACATTTCCGGCAGTGTTTTCAAGCTCCACTCTTCTTTCAACGAATTTCCTCAGGTCAGCATCCCTGTATCCTTCTTTTAATGCGGAGTGAATAATTTTACCCCGATTCTGAGCAAACTGACGCAGTTCTTCGTCTTCGTTTGAATTGAATTCGTACTCGCTATTTTTATTTTTTATTAAATCATAAATTCTTGAGTAGCCCAATTCATAAGTAAGCTGGTATTTCACCGGACATTGTGTGAACATTGAAATTTTCGTCGCCGAAATTATCTCCTTGCCGGGTTTGTCGCTTATCTTTCCTGTCAGATTCAATTTTGGTCTTTCAACTTCATCACTCCCTTCCTTGTCAAAATTAATTATTTCAACCTGATTAACTATTGGTATTTTAAGGGAGATTTTTTTTACTGGAAAAGAAAAACTATCAACATCATACTTAATGAACTCAACATCCGAATCAAGAACTATTTCATTTTGTATCAAGTCGGTGTTAAGACCTTCAGAAATCAGTTCCAGGAACGAATTTTTCTTAATGGCCATTTCCTTACAAGTGGCGCTGATAAAAAGATAATTAATCGCTCTTGTTACTCCGACATAAAGAAGTCTTTTTAATTCAGCTCTGTTTTTCCTTTCGGATACATAATTGTACAATGCCACGATGGGAGGAGTGGAATATTTTTCAAAATATTTTAGCTGAATAGGGACTTTTGCAAGCATTCCAAAATTTTTATCCGCACTTAATGATTTCGCCCTTACGGAATCATCCTGGGTTGTATCGTTACATCCGTAAAGAAAAACCGCTTTATATTCGAGACCTTTAGCCTGATGAATAGTTAGAATTTTAACAGTGTTTTCGTCCCTCGCTACCTGCGCCTGTCCCTCATCTTCAAAACCTTCGATCGCTTCTTTAAGGAAAACGGTGAAGTCATATAAATTTTTAAAACTCTTTTTTGTATAAGAACGTGCCAGCGTTAAAAGTTTTTCAATGTTGGCCAGTTCCTGCGGCGCATTTTGTTTAGCGGCAATTACCGCCCAGTAGCCGCTCTCAAGAAGCAGCTTTCTTACAAGGGAAGAGATCTCCATTCCTGGAGAGGCCTTGACGAACTTTTTGAGTTCATCAACAACAGATTTTATTTCAGAAGATGACTTCGATCTCTGTTCCATTTTTTCGAAGAAGGAATCTCCTTCTTCGAGTGATATTTCATAGAGCTGAAGGTCGGAAATATTGAAGAACGGGGAACGTAATATCCCGATGAGCGCGGAATCATTCTCCTCATTAAGAAGAAAGGTGAGATAATTGTAAACATCATAAATTGTCTGTCTCTGATAAAATCCTTTTCCGCCGATAATAGTAAATGGAATTCCGTTCGCAGCAAAGGCCTCTTCCAACTCGAAGAAGGAACTCCGTTTCCGGCAAAGCACTGCGATATTTTTGTAGTCTAACTTATTCTCTTTGATCAACCGCGCAATTCTATATGCTACATGATTACATTCTTTATTTTCTGACTGACTCTCCGTAAGAAGGATTTCAACTTCTCCCGGTTCCGATTCTTCTTTTGCACAGACCAGATTGCTATGGCTGACTTCATTAAAATACGCTGACGGATTTTTAAACAAATTATTAAATAGATGATTTGTGAAGAGAACCAGCTGCGGAGCCATGCGGAAACTGTGAGGGAGATTAAGAAGTTCTCCCCTTTCCCTGTCCTGCTCAATCTCCATCTTTGTTCTTTCAAATATCTCAAGCTCAGCATTCCGGAAAAGATAGATACTCTGCTTTTCGTCACCGACCACGAATAAATTGCCCCTTTTGAGATGATTAAGTATCGGCATAATTATTTCATACTGAAGTTCATTCGTATCCTGATATTCATCAATCATAATATACCTGAATTTCTCACTCAGCTGTTTAATCACATTCTCCAGACTCAGAATTTTATGAGTAAGAATTAAGAGGTCTTCAAAATCAAGATAACCGTTTTTCTTTTTCCGGGCGCTGTAAAGATTTAAGGTATAGTTATATATTCTTATAAAAGCTTTTCCGAATACAGCTAGTTCGTAGTAAGACTTACCCGTTTCATCGGCAATTAAAAATCCGCCTAGTTCAGAAAATGATTTCCGAATAAATTCGCAGTCGTCTTCAAATAGTTCTCTGCCTTTATGGAGATAGCCCGTTTTCCTGACGGTCAGGTCATTGGTCAATGAATTTTTGACTAATCCTCTCAATGCTAAAAGTTTTTGAAACGGATTATTAACGGGCCGGATAAGATTAAGAACATATTCCGTTTCCAATCCATGTTTATTATCAGGATTTTCGTTCAGAACATATTCATTAATTCTTCCGATCGAAAGAACCAGATCGTCAATTATTTTCGAAAAGATCCGGTTGAATTCATCTTCAAATTTATCATTCAGGTAAAGCGCAATTTTTTCTTCAGACTCAGAGTACAGGCCATCGGATATCTGCTGAATGACTCTTCTTCTTTCAATCGCACTTTTTAATTGAGATAAGAATAATTTTTTTGAGGAAAAGAATCTGATCAGGTACCTTAGATCGCCATTATATTCAGAATTTAGAATTAAAGAATTTATCACGTCCTCAATACTAAGCTCGATTAGTTCATCAGAAGCGGCTTTATCTATAGGATGAAAATTTGCGTCGATCTCAGCTTCGGGGGCAAATTCTCTAAGAATATTTATACAGAACGAATGAATGGTAGAAATATTTGCCGAAACCAGTTGTCTTCTTAGATTTTGAAGTTTCCTTTTTTTGCCGGGTTCGGATTCGGCCATTATTCTTTCATCAATTTCGAAAGCAATTTTTTTGTTTAATTCACCCGCTGCCTTATCCGTAAATGTAATGGCAACAATACTGCCAAGATCAACATCATTATTTAAAAATATCTCTACGAAGCGTTTGGAAAGTACAAATGTTTTGCCGGAGCCTGCATTCGCAGTAACCGAAATGTGTTTATCAAATGTCAGTGCGGCTTTCTGCTGCGGTGTTAATTCGGTCATTATTCGGCCAGGGGTAAAGTGAGTAAAATGATCGTTCCATCCGGCGTGCTTTTTTCTATAGCGATACTTCCGCCGACCCCGTCAACGAATTTTTTGGCCAGATTAAGCCCGACTCCCATTCCGCTTTTTTTCGTAGTAAAATTTTCATCAAATACCCTCGATATATTTTCAGGTTCTATTCCATGCCCGTCATCAGAAACACGTATGGCGCAAAAGCCTTCTCCGGTATTTATGGTTATCACAATCAGGCCGGACATGGCCTGTATTGAATTACGTATTAAATTTATCATCGTTCTGCTAAGATGATCCCGGTCAGCATTAACTGTAATAATTTCATTCTCACAAATGAATTTAATTTCCCTATTCTCCTCCGCAAAAAGATTCACGGATTCCCTGACAACTTCAACAGCATTCAGTTTTTCAATATTCAGTCTCGGCATTCTGGCAAAATTGGAAAATTCATTCGCAATATTTTTCAAAGTCTCAATCTGGGAGACAATGGTTTCAGTAACCTTTTCAAATATTGAATCAAACTTGGGAGATTTGTCCCTGTACGCAGTAATCAACTGCTGCACATTCAGTTTCATTGGAGTTAACGGATTTTTTATTTCATGCGCCACCTGTTTTGCCATTTCTTTCCATGCGGATTCTCTTTCCATCCGGGCAATTTCTATCTGGCTATGATTTATTTTTTTAACCATTCTGTTAAATCCATCAACAAGATCTTTAATCTCCCCTGAAGTTTTATAAGAAACTTCAACATTTAGATCACCGCTTCCGACTGATTTAGTAGCCATGGTCAATTTTCTTATGGGCGACGAGATCTGATCCGCAAGAACCGTGCTCAGAATAAATAATAGAAGAAAGGCGAGAGAGAATACTCCAAACAGGAATATATCAAGTTCCAGATCGGACAGAGGAACAGTTACTTTATTAAAGAGATCATCAACTTTTATAACTATATGCCGATTTCCATTTTCCGCAGACAAGTAAACAGAATGGACCGGGATGGATTCAAATTCCTCCGATGATGAAATTGTTCTGTTTTTCAACAGTATACAATTCAAATAAGCCATTGAATTCAGAGTTGAGTGGAGCAATCCGACTTCATTGTATATTTCCTGAGAACTGTAAATCAGATCTTTTCCTGAAAAGACGGAATAATTAATATTGAGATCTCTGGCGGCTTTTTCATAAACGAACAATTCATCAAGCGTATTGCCTGAGGAATAAAGATTAAGATAAAATTTCACCTGTTCGGACATCTCGGTTAATCTCTTTTCGATCAATTGCGTATTCTTTTTTTCTGTTATATCCCTGAAGTAAAGCGCGATAATTATCAGCGGAATCAGCGATATAAATAAAAAAGCTCCGATGAGTCTGGTGCGGTAAGAAGTAAAAACAATCTTTGTTTTTTTAAACCGGACCGCCGCAAACAGTATAATTAATGAAGTTATTATCAGTGTGTGCACAAAAAGAACTTTAAAGAAATCTGATAAATTCCATGAAAAATTCTTTTCCTCCAAAGCCACAGCGATAATCTTCTCTTTTGAAGGGAGTTTTACTTTAAAGAGATATACCAGATGATTCTCATTTTTAATCCCCAAATTCATCCAGGATTCTGAGTACGACGAAAATTGAGCATTCATAATTTCTTTCTGTTCGGCGGTGGAAAGAGTAACGCCGCCATACGAACGTATCAACTCTCCGTTTTGAAAATCAAATATCTTCAATTTTGAAAAATTCACAGCATTGGATATCTCAGCCCGCTGCCTGTCAAGAATTTTCGGAAGATCATCATAACTGAAATAATTATCACTGTATATTGCCGATACAACAGCATATCCGATACTGACATCATCTCTTTTTACGGGGATAATACCTGTAAAGTTAATTCTATCACCGTAAAGATCAGCTTCCTTAATAATTTTCAGACTGTCCGGCATTTCCTGAAGCCTTGATCTGATTGAATGGAACGGGACAATCTTTCCCGTCTGATATCCACCGATAAAATTATTGGACCTATCAAAAAAATTAATCGCCGATGGAATTCCCTGTCTGTAGAGCAGACTGCCCGTCCAGAGTATAAACGCGTCGGAGGAGAGATTATTAGATTGGGAAAATGAATTTAATGTTCTTTCATTCTGCTGTATCTGGACAAGTGTTTGAAATACCATGAAACGTACAAGATCCTCATTCATTCTTGTCAGTTCATGCGCAGTTGTTTTTAACGATTCCCTTTCGATCCGGGAATTATAATAAGTTAATAATATGAGCGAGACTATTGAGGCGGCAAACGCGTAATAAACGAATATTATACCCGTTTTCTTATCTTGAAATATTATAAGATAGACGAGTAGAAATGTTATTGAGATATAAATTATCCTTATAAGCGGTGTTCCCTGTGGTTCGCGCTGTATAAGATCGAAAAGCCATCCGGAAATCTGGAAGAAAAGAAATATTAACAGTAAGTATTTTACGCCCGTCCTGTTGCCTTTCCACCGAAACTGAAATAAAATAAAACGCAGAAGAATGATTGAAAACAGAACCGAACAAAAGCCAAGGATGAGAATATTGAAAATCATTAAAAATATCGGAGGCGAAGGAATAAGGGCAAATTCTTTAAAGTAACGGATAGTTGAATCAAATATTACGCTGCGGATTGCCGCACCCAATCCCCTGAGTGACAGAAGATAAAGGAATGCCAATACTATTGCAATGAATGTTGATCTGAGAAAATTCTTCTTTTCTGTCCCGTTATTTTCCTCAAAATACTTAACCGCAAAATAATAGCCCGACAAGACTACAATCAGAAGAAATATTATAGTAACAAAAAATTCCAATGGTGAACGAACCATTCCAAACGCGAACACTGACGAAAAATGGGCGGGATCGTTAATTGAACCATCTATAAACGAAGTCGGGATATCAAATTCAAAAAGCAGAATCCTAAAGACAATTAAAAACAAGGAGATGCTTATAAACCGGAACAGCTTTCTTTTGTAACCAAATATATAACCCCGAAGCCAGATACCCGCTATGATAATGATCAGCAGAACGAGTGAATACTGAACTAATATTATCTCTTTTTGAATCCCGTCAAGTTCATTATCGAGCGATGGCTTATCGAATGTAGCCACCCCTATTTTATTCATAAAATTATTCAGTACAGAGAAGGAGTATTTCCTGCCGTCCCTGGAGACAGGCGCCGACGCCGAATATTTGAAGTCTATTCTTGTGGATAAAACATTTGAGAGCGAATCGGTTAACGTTTCATACTCTGTATTTTTTTGCGAAAGGGAATAATGCTTGTCGACCGGCAAGCTTATTATCATGAATAAATAATCTTCCCCGGTTTTAAGTGTATCTAAAAATGAAAGGTAAGTTATAAGTTTCCGACTGCTGAAAAATGATTGTCCGGTATAGCGCTCTAACTTATAGAGTTCATCGTTCTTCAAGACCGGTTCTGAATTCCAGGCTAAAAGTTTGTTGGTCTTATCATAAAGCTGGATGGATAGCTCAGTGTATTTCCGGTCATTCAGCAGCTTGAAAAATAAACTTTTATTTGAGGATTCCGGAACAGAGCCGGCACGCAATTCTGTTTTGAGGCCGCGTCCTGCCGATATAAGGTGATCTGTTTTTATTTCAAAAGCGCGGTTAATAGAATTGGCTACAAAATCGATTTTATCAACTAAAGTATCACTCCAATCATTTTTCTCTCTCTCAGACAGGATAGGGGCAATAATGCCTGACAGAAAGATCAGAAACAGAATCAAAGCAATCAGCCGCAAATATTTTTTATTCCGTTTTGAAATATTTACCGCCATATTAATTTATTGTTATCTGGGATATCCGCCATTGATTATCAACCAATTGAAGTGATATGAAGACAGTTGCAGTTCCCCGTATTCCTTTGTTATTATATTTTAAGATTCCGGATGCGAATGGAGTTGAAGTTTCAGTAACAATGTTGGATAATTTAAACGAACTGCTCTGGTAAACACTCAGAAAATCCTTCATCACGTAATATGACTGATTGGCACTGTAGTATCCCGCAGTTCCATTGGCCAGACTCAGATAATTTTTATCACCGAAGTAGCTTGAGAATTTATCAACGGCCGAGGAGTTCAATCCCTCTTCGAAACGGAAAAAAACCTTCTGCGCTTCCCTCCCCTTCGATTCCTGAGCGGATACCGTCAAAGTGCTGAAAATTATTTGAAATATCACAGCCAACAGAGGTAATAATATTTTATTTCTCTTAATGTTCATCTCCAATTTTCAGCAATAGTTTAATTGTAAAATAAATAAAAGATATAAAAAAGCATACCTCACGGGTATGCTTTTCGAAAAGAAAGTATGAATGCATTAACGTTAGTATTTTTTAATAACTTCCTTAGGAACTGATCCTCTTTCATTAGATACTTTTCCTCTCTTAAGTTCTCTGTTTCCTGCTACCAGCTGATATGCCCAGTCAAACACTACGCGTTCATTCGTGATATTTTTAATTCTTACCTTGGCATAATGATTGTCCCATGTCCATATTACATAGGTATGGCCAACAATAGCGTCTGTATATTTTACATTTTCACCCTGTTTAACCGGAACCCATCCGCCGGTTGGCGCATAACTTACATCCCATATATCGCGTGAAGTACCCATATCCTGAATATCGCTGTCGTCCCAGACATTCAAATAAAATTTACCGTTATAATTTTCGAAGAAGAGATCGGTCTCTAAATGGTCGTATGCTAAAACAAGATACTTGCTGAAATCGTATCCGGAATTATTTGGAAATTTCAGATAATCATAAATTGTCTGATTAAATCCTTCCGGTCGTGGCGTGTCATAAACCACATCCTTGCTGAGTTCGCTTTCATTGAAATCATAATCATATGCGGTGACAGCATAATAATATGTCACTCCGTTCTTTGCGTCATAATCGATGAAGGAATTTTTCTGAGTATGTCCGATTAATGTGTATTTTCCGTCATATGAATAGGCATAATATACATTATAACCCGCGACGTCACTTTCAATGTTGTAGTCCCAGAAAATATCAATACGATTATCTCCTGTTACAGTATACACATTTTTAGGCGGTGCCGGCGGTGTATCATCATAATAATTATTGACCTTATCGCATCCCGTTAGGATAAATGAGCCCGCCAGAAGGGTCATTAGTAAAAGGGTTCTTAAGTGTTTCATAACGTCCTCCGAATAATTCTGACTTAGGTATTGCAATCAAGATGCCAACTGATTTTTCCGGGATTTAAGACGAAATAGTTGATTTTTTGTTCAAATTATGTGAAATAAATTTCAAAAGGGTGCCGCGGGAAGCAGGAAAAAATCAGAGCTGTATTATTAATTGCACAGCTCTGAACAATTTTGTGAATTTCAGATGGACCTGAATTTGGATTCGTAATAGATCTTTTTGTTATTTATAACCGCTACAGATTTTCCGGTAAGAAGACGTTTGTCAAACGGTGAGTTTTTAGCCTTCGACTTAAATTTGGCAATATCAACTGTCCAGATCAGATCGGGATCAATTATAGTAAGATTTGCTGTCTCCCCCTCTTTGATTTCCGGCACAGGAAGATTCAAAATTTTCCTCGGATTAATTGACAATTTTTCAATCGCCTGGCTGAGAGAAAGATGTTTTTTATTTACGAGTTCACTCATAACCAGACCGAATTGAGTTTCAAGTCCGATAATACCGTTAGGAGCATAAATAAATTCCATCTCTTTTTCCTCAATGGCGTGCGGGGCATGATCGCTTGCAATGCAGTCTATTGTTCCGTCTTTCAATCCTGCTACAATGGCATCTACATCGGCACGGCTCCTGAGAGGAGGATTCATCTTATAATTTGTGTTGTACGATTTTAATGATTCATCGGTTAACGTAAAATGATGGGGGGCAACTTCGGCAGTAACATTTATTCCCCGTTTTTTTGCCTGCCTTACCAATTCAACTGAATTTTTAGAACTGATATGCGCGATGTGAACTTTTCCGCCGGTGAATTCTGAGAGCATTATATCTCTCATAACTATGAGATCCTCTGCAACATTGGGAATTCCCGGCAGACCCAGAGAAGTTGAGATAAAACCTTCATTCATAACTCCATCCGCCATAGATTCATCCTCGCAATGTTCTATTACCGGTGTTCCGAAGTTTTTGGAGTACTCAAGAACATTCCTGAGCATCTCCGCGTTTTTTATGGCAACGCCGTCATCGGAGAAAGCGACAGCGCCGGCTTCGAACAGCTCAAACATTGGAGAAAGCGCCTCTCCTTTCCTTGAGAGAGTTGCGGCCGCAACCGGATAAACATCAACCAGATGATTCTTAGCTTTCTCTTTAATGAAACGGACGATCTCCGCCGAGTCTATATCAGGATTGGTGTTCGGCATACATGCAATGCCGGTAAATCCGCCCGCAGCGGCCGCATTGCTTCCCGTTACTATTGTCTCTTCATCCTCGCGGCCGGGTTCCCTGAGATGCACGTGCATATCAAATAATCCGGGAACACAATATTTATTTTCGAAATCCAGAACTTCGGCAGATTTAAAATCACTTTCCTTCAGATTTCCTATTCTTATTATGATCCCGTCTTCAATCAATAGATCATTCTTTTGATTTAACTTTTGTTCAGGATTTAATATTGTAACTTGTTTGAGTATAGTTTTCATTTCTCACCTTAAAATTAGTGCATTGTCCCGAGCAGATATAAAACAGCCATTCTTACCGCAACTCCATTTGTGACCTGATCAAGAATCACCTGGTAAGGGCCGTCCGCAACTTCGGATGATATTTCAACTCCACGGTTAATCGGACCGGGATGAAGTATTAAAATTTCTTTATTATTTTTTTCTATCCGTTCTGATGTAATTCCAAAATAATTATGATATTCCCTAAGCGAGGGAATCCGTGTGCCCGCGTTTCTTTCCAACTGAATACGTAGAATATTCAGAACATCATTCCTCTTAATGGCCTCGTCAATATTTGTATAAATTTTTACTCCAAGCGATTCAATTCCCATCGGAATCATTGTAGCCGGCGCGCAGACAGAAACCTTTGCGCCCATTGTCTTTAACCCGTAAATATTTGAAAGTGCAACTCGGCTGTGAGCCACATCTCCAACAATGCAGACATTCAATCCTTCCAATCTTCCAAGACGCTCTTTGATAGAGTACATATCAAGTAGGCCTTGCGTGGGATGTTCATGAAGTCCGTCACCTGCGTTGATAATATTTGCTTTCGAAATCCTTGTAAGGTATTGTGGAACACCGGCTGATTTATGACGGACAATTATCATGTCAACTTTCATAGCTTCAATATTCCGGACGGTGTCTTTGAAAGTTTCGCCTTTTTTAACACTGCTGCTTGATGTTGAATTAACGGTATCCGCCGATAGTCTTTTTTGCGCCAGTTCGAAGGAGATTCTGGTTCGTGTAGAATCCTCAAAAAAAAGATTAACTATTGTTTTTCCTTGAAGGGTAGGAACTTTTTTGATCGGTCTTTCAAGTACTTCCCTGAATGTAGTGGCTGTATCCAGAATTAACTGTATATCTTCTATTGGAACTCCGTTTAATCCTAATAAGTGTCGGTTTGATAATGACATTTTGTTCTCTCTAATTTTTAGTTGGAGCGTTTACCAGATAAACAGAATCTTCACCGTCTGTTTCCTTGATTTTAACACGTACTTCTTCATTAATGGAAGTTGGAATATTTTTGCCTATAAAATCAGCTTTGATAGGAAGTTCACGGTGGCCTCTGTCAATAAGTACGCAAAGCTGAATTGAATTCGGTCTTCCGAGATCCATCAGCGCATCAAGAGCAGCACGTACGGTTCTGCCTGTATAAAGCACGTCGTCGATTAAAATTATATCACGGTCATTCAAATCGATTGTAATATTTGTCACCGATATTTCGGGCTGTTTAAGGCGTGTCCGGAAATCATCGCGGTAAAGGGTAATATCGAGCACACCATAATTTGGTTCCGATTTATCAATTTCAGTTATTTTTTGTTTTATGCGCTCGGCAATAAACTCCCCACGCGTACGCATACCGATCAGCACAAGATTTTTTGATCCCTTGTTCTTTTCTAGAATTTCGTGCGCAAGACGGGTAAGAGTGCGGTTTAGACCTTCCTCATCTATAATCTTTGCTTTGATGTCCATATTGATTAGTCCCGGGCTGATAAAAAAAATCCCCGTTGACTAAAAGTCGCCGAGGTTTTCATTTTTGTATGGATTGGTATTTTGATTTTCATTCCTTGTTTATCTCTCCGGATAAAATTAAAGGATAACTTGTAGTGCAAATGTATATTAAAATCTTTTTAGAACAAAATTGCGGATCAAAAAAGAGGTTGTCTTAAAAAATCAATAATGTCATGCTGAATTTATTTCAGCATCTATTTTTAATCAAAATCGATATTTTTGAGACAGCCTCTTTTTCAAAAAACTATTTTACCTTGAATTCAATTCTTCTGTTCATGGCTCTGCCATCCGCGGTTTTATTATCTGCAATAGGATTGCTTTCTCCATAACTCATTGCAGTTAATCTTGATGCGGCAACTCCTTTTGAAACAAGATAATCTTTCACAGCATCAGCCCGTTTTTGACCCAGTTTCTTATTGTAGGACTCTGAGCCCACATTATCCGTATATCCCTGAATTTCTATTTTCATATCGGGATTTTTTAATAATGTTTTTGCGGCATCATAGAGTATCGGGTATGATTCAGCTAAAAATTTATTACTATTGAAATGAAAGTTAACACCGATGAGAACCCATTTTTCCATCATCGCAGCTTTAGCAGGAGTTTCAACTACAACTTCCTTTACAACTTCCTTAGGAATATGCTTCTTGATCATATCTTCAATCTTATTGTAATTAGTCATATCCTTGTATTCCTGGGTAATACCGGAATAAAGCTGGCAATATTTTGAGGGACTTCCTTTATCGATGAAATAAAGTAAACCAAGATTTATACCCATATACGAATCCCGGGCATTGACTTCAGCAGCGCCTAAAGCACCTTCAAACTCGGAATTGTCTGTAGTGTAAAAACCGAATTCAGTTACTAATTTCCAATCAGTATCCAGAGACCATTCAACTCCGGCGCCAACATTCATCTGATAATTAACAGTATTATCCTCAAGTGTAGCGGTTGCTTTATTAGTCAGCTTTTTATACAGTCCTCCAATTCCGCCGAAGACATATGGAGATACCGGTTCACAGGGTACAAGATAGTAGAGTAAATCAAGATCTCCCGTAAAAGCATTTGTGCTGGCAGTAACTTTAACCAGACTTGTGTTAGTAAATTGACTTTCAAGATGGGCATAACCTGCTTTCAATCTCAGTCCGACATGTTCCGAAAAATTTCTTTGTAGAGAAAGGTATCCGCCATAATTCGAATTCAGGGGTGTAAGGTTGATGCTGATAAACCTAGGATATTTAAAACCAAAGCCAAAAGACCAGCTATCAGTTGCAAGTTGTGCCTGAGTATTATCAACGGACACAAAAAGCAATAAGGAAAACAGTAAATAAAATTTTTTCATTTTTTTACCTCCTCCTATCGAAGGAATTAAATTAATTAGTAACTAGTATTTTTTTCTAACCGGGAAAAATTCTATTTTTCCACCCACAAATTCGGGGTGTAGCGCAGCCCGGTTAGCGCGCTTCGTTCGGGACGAAGAGGTCGGGAGTTCGAATCTCCCCACCCCGACAGTAACATGAATACTTTTACTACATATATTTTATACAGCAGATCAAAGAACAGGTACTACGTCGGGCACACCGGCAACTTTTCCAGAAGATTCATAGAACACAATTCCGGTCAAAATATTTCCACCAAATTTGGCGCTCCGTGGGAATTAATATTTACCAAAGAATTCACAACTAAATCCGATGCATACCACCTTGAAATAAAAATCAAGAAAAGAGGCATAAGCCGATTTCTTTCAGATCATAATTTGCCCGGTTAGCGCGTGGCGCCTTCGGCGCCAAAGAAGGGAGTCCCAAATTGCAGGGCTCCCCACGGAGAATAAATAAAAATATTTAATATGGTCCTGAGACGACTCCGCCCTGATTATGAGAAGTCCAGTACCAGCCAGTTTTTCCATTAGGGTTCGCTGCCGATTTTACCGGTTGAAGAACCCATTGAATATATGAAGCAGTAAAAGATTGAGTAGATCCCTGTTGAGTAACGCTTCCTGTGTAAGGCGTAGTTCTTTGCTGAACATACCAGCGGTATGACCATGACCCACTTCCAGGCACATTTGGGTTAACCTGAACGCCATTAACTTGATAGTTCGACGGCAACGTGGGGAAATTTCCACCTACAGTTAATGATTGCGCCTTTCCAAAATCGATTCCCAGCCTATTCTGTTGCTTAAGCCAAGCAATGAGTGTGGCCGCTGGAAGCTGGCCAGACGACAATGTAAGGGAGGATTGTGCACTGACAAATGTTTTAGTTCCGGAACCAGAAGATAATTGATAATAATCAAAATTCCCTAGGACAGCTGTTCCAGGATTTGCAGTAATACTTACTGCGCTCCCAATGGTATAAGTAGTAAAATGGGTTACCGGTGCGGTGGCCGATGTTCCGGCAGAATTAACAGTAGCAGTAAAGCCTGAATTAGTGTACTGCCCGGTTGTTTCATTTAAAAGCTGAAGAGGGAAAGTCGCACCGGGAGTCATCGCGCTCGCCAAAGGGATTGAAATTGTTACAGGCACGTTGAAAACTGTTCCGCTCGGTCCGAACTGCGCAGCGCCTAAAATTGCTGTGTTGGCGTCAGCCGGGGCCGGTACCTGAGCTATGGAAATAGGAGCGGCTGAAAGTACTACATTTGACGATACAGCATTCGGCGGAACGCTGACGGTTACAGGAGCAGTTGATACACCTGCTTGTGCTGGGGCAGAAACTGTACCTCCTGATGCCGGAGTAACAGTCGCTGACGTGGAGACCACTTTACTTAATAATATATCACCAACAGCAGCAGAATTTGATTCTTTTTCAATAGATGCTCTTTCAGAGTTGAATCCGTAACCGGCTTTACTGGCGGCTAAATTAAGAGTATTATCATTTAAATTTGTTACGTCATAAGCATATTTTCCGGTATTATCGGTAAGTATTGACGTGAGCACCGTACCTCCGGCGTTTGAGATCCTTATTGTAGCTCCATTAATGGCAGTAAGATTGGATGCATCTTTTACAAAACCGGATAAAACAAGCGGTTGAGCCGGCGGTACCGGCGGATTAGGAGCAGGCAATTCTGGACCTACTCGTGAGCTTTCGCAGCTGAATATAAGCATAGATGCTAAAGCAAAAAGAAAAAGAGAGTATACCGGTCTTAAAGTAGCGGAACTATTCCTTTTCATATTTCACCTCATATAGATTGTTAATTTCTTGAGAAAATATTTCTGATAAAACTCGGATTTAATTTTTTATTATATATCCCCAACCTGCTGCCTGTATTATATCTTAAACCAATCAATTGGTCAGAGTCTGATTTTACGAGATAACTCCAGTAAAAAATTTCGTCAGATTTCAATCTGACAGCGGCTGGTTTCCAATAATGTGAAGGAAAAAGCGGAATGGAAATATTTATTCCTCCATTTGAAATTCCGTCTCTGGAGCGAATAGCAAAAAACCCTATCTCAATTTCATTAAATTCTCTGTTAATGTCAAAACGAAAACTTTCATCCCCCATTAAAAATTTACCTGCAGTGATTCCCAGAGTAAGATCATATGCCGGGATCCTGTATTCGATTGATGCAGATCCGGTTATTTTGAATGCGTCGTAATAGTACAATTTAGTCATGCCAGAAAATGAGGCAATGCTCGTTGTCCCCAAATTGAGATTAAGAATCATATCTCCGTTCATAAAATATTTTCTAAAATCAATATCGAGCCCATACCGGTTTTGAGTAAAATATCCTGCGGAAGCCGAGATAAAAAAATCATTTTCGAGTCTCACAACCTGATTAACCGCCATTATACCGGGCCTTATTGAATCCTCTCTGTTGCCAAATTCATTTATCACGGGAATTATTACTTCATAATTAATATTCATTCCCTTCCACCAGCTTGTTTTAATTCCCGGCACAAGATTAACCTGAGAAATCACCGGTTTAACGTAAGGCCCGAATACAAAATTAATCTGTGGCTTCAGAACGATATCAAATCGAAATGAAGAAGAGTTATTCAGTTCTTCGCCGCTGATTTGCTCAAAAATCGCATCGGAGTTAATATTTATTCTGAGCCGGTCCGCAAATTCCTTGCCGGATAATTTTTCATCAAAATAATTTATGCAATCAGATACATCCGCCTCAATTACTATCAATGGGATTTTTCTGTTCAAGGGAATTAAAGTAATTTTTTGATCAGCAGATAATTCGGGAGAAATAATTTTTAAAACTTCTTTAACCCCATCAACATCAAATCTATAAACTCGATTCTCGTAAGCAATTATTACATTTTTATCAATAATCTTTAAACGCAGATTTTCAAAACCGTTTGAGGACAATTTTTGAATCAGGGTCTCTTTCAAGCCGTCATCGGATGCAGTAATTGAGACGTTTGCGCTTAATATAAACAGGATTAATAAATTTAAAAATGCCCATTTGTATATATAATCTTTAAAATTAGTAATCAATGCTTTTCCGCACAATTGAAAGATTAACGAATGCAGGAGACTTTTCTTACATATGGGATAAGCGATTATAGCCCCTCTTCTAAACCCTTTACATTTAATATATACATTAGAATTTTTAATCTCAAACAAATATTTTTTTTGACGGCCTGAAATGTTACAAATCTGCTCTAATTTGGAATATTCTTTAAGTATCCGGGAATCGTTATATAAATTTTATCTAACTTTGCACAAAAAAAGGAGAGCAATATGGCAGCCAATCATTCTTTTGATATTATTTCTGAAATTGATTTTCAGGAAGTTGATAATGCCCTAAACCAGGCAATTAAGGAAATCTCACAGCGATATGATCTGAAGGATTCCCACACCGAACTCGAATTGAAAAAAAAGGAGAAACAGATTACAATAAACACGAAGGATGATTATTCCAGAAAACAATCGATCGATATTCTTCAGTCAAAATTTATCAAACGCGGTATTTCTATAAAAGCACTGAAATACTCCGAGCCGGAGCCGGCTGCAAACGCGAGAATGAGACAAACAATCGATCTGCAGAGCGGAATCTCAAAAGAGAATGCAAAAATTGTAACAAAGATAATCAAGGATAGTAAATTAAAAGTGAATTCGCAGATTCAGGATGAGCAGGTTCGTGTGCAGGCGACAAAAATTGATGATCTTCAAGCTATTATGAAACTTGTTAAAGAAGCTGATTTAGATTTCCCCGTTCAGTTTACCAACTATAAATAATTAATCCCCCTTTTATACATCAATCGGTTTAAAATAAAGAAGCTGCCCTATTGGGGCAGCTTCCTAAATAAACAACAACTGGAACAAAAGATTAATTGAACATGTATCTGACAGAGAACTGAATTCTCCAGACATCAGATTCAAAAGCTGTTTGTTCAAGTGATTTATTCATCAATTTACCGTTTACTTCTCTCATTCTGTACTGAGCTTTTCCAGATGCGTCAACCGGACCGCCCTGAGACGATGATGGAACAATTAATGGACTTGAATTGCCAAATGATGAACTAACAAGACGTTGTCCTACACCCCAATCACTGTTAAGCAGGTTACCGAAGTTAAGAATATCGGCTCTGAATTGTAATGTATTTCTCTTATCCATCAAGTTTGTGAAAACTTCCTGAACAATGCTCAGATCCATTCTGTATACCATAGGAAGAAATACGGCGCCGCGTTCAGCGTACTTACCGCGATTTTCTTTCAAGTATTCATCCTGCTGAATATAGGCATCCCATGCGGCTGCCTGATCAGCAGCAGTATATACTCTGCCTGTTGTACCGGTATATTGCTGGAAGTTCATTTCAGTTTTGTTTCTGTGGATGTAGATAAGGTCGTTACTTGTACCGCCGTCACCATTCAAGTCGCCGCTGAATATATAGCTTGCATTTCCATTTGTACGGCCTTCCCAGAATAATGATATTGTGGTAGCGCCGAAATTAAAATATTCTTTACGGTACGATAACATAGCAAAGACTCTCGATCCAGGTGAATTTGAAGAAAAAGCCACGCCAGGATTGTTAGGATCGCCGTTATGCTGATTGTTGTTCCAGGATCCGAAAGCAATGGAGCCGGGATCAACTGTATTTTTGGATTCGCCGTAGCTGTAAGCAGCCTTTGCTAAAAATCCGTTAGCGAATGGCCTCTCTAATGTAAACGCAAGGTTCCATGAATAACCGATATCCTGATTTTTCATAACAATAGCATTGGAAACTGCGGAATTAATTCTGTTGCTTGTAAAGCGAGGGCGGTTATCAACGAAGCCCTTAAACGCTGATTGAGCAGCAGGCAGATTAGCATTAATGTAATAGACACCATTAACATCTTTATTATAAATAAACTCCGCTGTTCCGAAAAAGTCTAATGGTAATTTCTGATCGATTGCTAAGTTTGTTCTCCAGACCTGAGGGAATTTAAAGTCTTTATCCGTCAAGGCCAATTCATAACTGGAAGCCGGAGCTCCTGTTATTGTGGTTGGTTTGTAACGGTCAGGATTAGGATTGAACGGTCTTGTTGTGGTGTTATCAATCGATTCGAATCCTGTTAGCACGCCTGTGTTTCCGATCTGATTAGAAATCCATACATAAGCCGGACGACCGGTGAATAATCCGGAACCGCCGCGGATCTGTGTACTGCGGTCACCGTAAACATCCCAGTTAAAGCCGAAACGAGGAGAAACAAGAACATTGGCATTAGGCAGCTTTGCGGTACTGTACTGGATTGGATTTCCGTTTTCATCTCTGAATGTAAGAGCGTCTGCATTTGCGTTTGCATAACCGGTTTCGCCGAACTTAGGAACGTCAAAACGTAAGCCGAGAGTTAATGTTAGATCATTATTGACCTGCCATTCATCCTGAGCGTAAACGCCTGCATACCAAACTTCCAATGGCTGAACAGGTTTAGTGTTGCCGGGAATATTGTTCCATCTAACCTGGAAACGGCGTAAGGATACAGGAGAAACTGTTCTGTTTGGATTTGCCAGATAACCGTTAGCATCTGTATAGAAGTCATTTAAAGAGTTATATACATAAACGCTTTGTGATCCCGGGAAGAATACGTTTTCAGATTCATATCTTTCAAGACTAACGCCGAAAGTGAAGCTATGATCCTGCATGTACAGACTTAAATTATTCTGGAACTGATATGTTTTGTAGCGCAATTCATTATTCGGTGTGAACGGCTCAAAACCGAAAGATGTATAAGTAGAACCGCCGTTCAAGATATCAACCAACGGGAAAAATTCACCGACATAACCGCGGCTTTCATCCTGATAAGTATAACCGAGAATCATACTGTTGGACATTCTGTCACTGATAATGGAATTCCATTCACCGATGATAGAGCGTATGTTTTCAAGAATCTTATAATTTGAATTTGCAAAGTTAAGACTGGTGGTGTTCGATCTTCTGCTGCCAAAACCTAGCGAAGAAGAGTTTGATTCAAGAACGTCTGTCTCTGAATCCAAATGATTGTAACGTAATGTAAGTTTGTTCTTATCATTCAAGTTGTAATCCAACTTAACAATAAAACGTGTTGAGGGTGTAAGCGCATCATAACCCTGATAAGGACCCGTTACATAATTGAAATTATTTTTCAGGTACGCGCTGAGAGCATCCAGATCTGAAGCTAATACTCTTGTTGTATTTCCGCCAACCGTCTGGCCGCCTGTGTTAGCCGTAAAAGTTGTTGCCGGCTGGGTTAGATCATCTTTTTCGAAACTAAAGAAGAAGAAGAGTTTATCTTTGATGATTGGACCGCCAAGAAATACACCGTATTGTTTGTAGCTGAATTTTCCGGCATTGTAATCAAAGTCTTTAGCTCTTGTACCAACCTGACTTTCGGTACGGAACTGATAATAAGCCGCGCCTGAAAATTCGTTGGTTCCGCTTTTTGTAACTGTATTAACTGCGGCTCCGACGAAATTACCCTGACGAACATCGTAAGGTGCAATATTAACCTGAACCTGCTCGATAGCATCAAGAGAGATAGGAGAAACACCGGTACGTTCACCGGGCTGGCCAGCAAGACCGAATGAGTTATTGAAGTAAGAACCGTCAACTGTAATATTGTTAAGACGGTTATCCTGACCAACAAAAGAGTTGCCGGAAGCCTGAGGTGTTAAGCGTGTAAAATCACCAATTCTTCTTGTTATTGTAGGGAGATATTGAAGAGCTTCAGTCGTAACTGAAGTAGCAGCTCCGGTTCTATCAGCACTAAATACAGCCTGGCGCTGAGCAGTAACCGAAATTTCGCCGACTTCAATACTCTTATCACGCATGGTAAAATCATAAGCAGATCCTACACCGAGTGTGAGGTAAATATTTTCTTTAACCTGACTTTCAAATCCGATGAAACTTACAGTTACTTTGTAAGGGCCACCGACTCTCATACCAAGCAGGTTGTACTTTCCATCGGCGCGTGACGATGTTCCATACTGTGAACCGGAAGGTACGTGGACTGCAATTATGTTAGCACCCGGTAATGCTGCCCCTGACTGGTCAACTACGGTTCCGCTGATCGAGGATGTAGTTGTCTGGGAATACATTAACTGAGAGCTAAACATTACAGCCGCGAACAGGAAAAAAGAAATCAAATGTTTAACTTTTCTCATACATTGCTCCTAAGTGGGTTGGTAAATTATTAATTAATAAGGTTTTTTTTTTCGAAGTGATATTGATGTAAAAATTTTCTGGGTGCAAGATTCTATATAAATTTGGTTTCAAATCCATTGAATAACAGTAATTTTACTTAATTCGCAATTTTTGAATTAATTGATTCTCGGAGAAAAATTTTTACACCCGAAGATATGAAAATCTGGCTATAGTCAAAAGAATTTTCATACTTTTTTTTGAGACCGCCTGCTGGGTTTCCCTCGGAAAATATTGACTTTTCTTTATAAGAATTATATTTGCAGCCCTTCCAATTTCCTTATTCAAGTTCAACATTCTTATATTGGCTTATGAATTTTTACTCAAGGGAAAAAAGAATGAAAAAGACACTTTTGATGTTTTCACTTATTTTTGCATTAACCGCAACATTAAATGCGGGACCGAAGCCATATGTAATTTTAGTTTCTTTCGACGCCTTTAGATGGGACTATTTGAATCGGGGTATAACACCGAATCTTGAAAAAATAAGGGAAAACGGAGTCTCTGCTATTTCATTACGCCCGTCATTTCCTTCCAAAACCTTTCCAAATCATTTGTCCATTGTTACGGGCATGTATCCTGCCCATCACGGAATTATCGCAAATAGTTTTCAAGACCCGTTCACAAAAAAAATCTACAGACTAAGCGATACCAATGCGGTACGAAACGGCCGATGGTATTTAGGCGAGCCTTTCTGGGAAACCGCTGAAAGACAGGGAGTTATTTCAGCGAGCTATTTCTGGCCGGGTTCCGAGATATCCATTCCATACAGGCGGCCGACTTATAATCAGGCATATGAACATGCACGTCCATACGAGACAAGAATTGACGGAGTTATTGAGTGGTTAAATCTTCCGTATGAGAAGCGGCCCCATTTTATCACCCTCTATTTTAGTGAAACAGACGATGAGGGACATCCTTTCGGACCTGATTCGCCGGAAGTGAACGAAGCAATAAAGCGGCTTGACTATTTAACAGGCTATCTCTTTAATAAATTAAACGAAACTCAAATCCGGGATAGTGTGGATGTGATATTTGTGTCCGATCATGGAATGACGAAAATTGATAAGGAGCGCAGAATAAACATTGAGAATATAATTCGCGATGAAAAATGCAGGCTGGCCGAATCCGGCCCATTCATGTTTATTGAACCGGAGAAATCGAAACTCGAAACGGTTTACAATATTCTGAAAAAAAATGAGGACCATTACAAAGTATATTACAAAAAAGATATTCCGGAATATTACCACTTCAACGATCATCCATTCATTACATCAATAGTTGTGATTGCAGACTTAGGATGGTCAGTCATCACCAACAGAAAGTCTGAATGGGACGCTTTGGGAGATCACGGTTTTGACAACCACCAGATAGATATGCATGGAATATTTTTAGCAGCCGGACCTCATTTTAGAAAAAATTACCGCACCGGTACTTTATGGAACATCGATATATATCCCCTTCTTTGTAAAATATTTGATATTTATCCGCGCACCAATATTGACGGCAATCTCGACAGAATAGAATTCATTTTAAAAAATTAATTTCCGGCTAATTCCGATGGCAAAAAATTTATTAAAAATTGATTATGAAAAATATACTCTGGATAACGGTCTGCAGGTAATTCTATATCCCGATAATTCATTTCCGCTTGTCTCTGTAAATATCTGGTACAGTGTTGGCTCGGCAAATGAAAAACCCGGCAAGACAGGTTTTGCCCATTTATTCGAGCATATGATGTTTCAGGGTTCGGAAAATATTCCGAAGGAAGGACATTTCCGTTACATTCAGGAAGCCGGCGGAAGTCTGAACGGATCAACAAGTATTGACCGTACGAATTATTATGAAACCGTTCCTGCCAATTACTGGGAACTTCCGCTCTGGCTTGAATCCGACAGAATGGGATTTATGCTTGGCGGTCTGACTCAGGAAAAACTTGATAATCAGAAAGATGTTGTAATGAACGAACGCCGCCAGAGTTACGAAAATCAGCCATATGGAACCGCATGGGAAAAACTATTCTCTAATTTATTTCCGGAGAATCATCCATACTCCTGGCCTACTATCGGATGGATGGAGGATATAACAAAGTTCGAATTGAACGAAGTAAAAAATTTCTTCCGCACATATTATTCACCGAACAATGCCTCTCTTGTAGTAGGAGGAAACTTTGATACTAACGGGATGAGGAATAGTATCGAAAAATATTTCGGTGATATTCAAAGCGGCGGCAAGGTTCCCGGAATTACAGTGCCTCCAAAAAAAAATATTGAGACAAAAAAGATAATTGTTGAGGATTCCATTCAACTGCCCCGTATTTATCTGGGCTTTCATACGGAAAAAGCTTTCAGTAAAAACGACGCCGCTTTAGACATCCTTTCCGATGTACTTACATCATCCAAAAACGCGCGTCTTCAGAAGTCGCTTATTTTTGAAAAGCAGATTGCTCAGGATGTCTATTCGTTTCAGTATTCAGCCAGACTCGACGGTTCATTTATAATTATATCCACGGCAAAACCCGGAATTACCCTTGAATCCATCAAGAGTGAAATCATGACTGAAATTTCAAAGCTTATCAGCGGAGGAATTACAGATGACGAGATGCTCAGGGCAAAAAACAGTCTGAAATCATCTTACATTTATTCACTTCAAAAACTGGACCTTATTACGGATCACCTGAATCATTACAATTATTTTCTGAATGAACCGGATTCTTTTTTATTCGACCTCTCCCGGTACGAAAATGTAACAAAGGAACAGGTAATTGAAGCTGCAAAAAAATATTTACTCAACGGACATACCGAACTGAACTTCATTCCAAGGACAAAGTGATTTGATATGATAGACAGATCTGCAGCGCCTGCGCCCGAAAAAAAATTAACTTTTGATCTTCCGGAAATAAAAGAGCTCAGTCTCTCCAATGGAACTAAAGTCTTATTCGTACGGAAGGATAAACTTCCCATCGTTTATACAAATCTCATTATTTCATGCGGCAGTAAATCGGATCCGGCGGCAAAGAGGGGCACCGGATATCTTACTTCCCTTCTTGTTGATGAAGGAGCCGGTAAATTTGATTCTCTTGAATTAAACGGGGAATTTGAAAAACTGGGATCTATTTTTTCTGTGCGCTCAAATCATGATATGACTTCAATG
This sequence comes from Ignavibacteriae bacterium HGW-Ignavibacteriae-3, assembly GCA_002839795.1. Classification (GTDB taxonomy): domain Bacteria; phylum Bacteroidota; class Ignavibacteria; order Ignavibacteriales; family Melioribacteraceae; genus Fen-1258. The sequence continues at coordinate 56,102 of PGYS01000006.1, forward strand.
ACTCTTACCTCATTGAAAGACAATTTCAACCGGTCTCTTGAGTTAATGTCTGATGTAATTCTGACTCCGCGTTTTGACGAGAAAGATTTTGCGAGAGAAAAGAAAAAGGTGCTTGATAAAATTCTTCAGCTTAAGGATGAGCCTTCGTTTATAGCATCCTCTGTTTTTGAGCGAAAAATATTTAAAGATTCATATTATGCGTTCCCCGAAATCGGTTTTGAGAATACTGTGGCGGATATCTCCAACAACGATATAAAAAAATTCTATACGCAAAATTATACAGCGGCGAATTCAACATTTGTAGTTGTGGGAAACCTTACAGAGAGTGAAGTGACTGACAAGTTCAACGGATATTTTAGCAAATGGGACAGCTCAAAGAAATCATCGGCAATATTTGAAAAACCGGAAAGAGCACCAACAAGTTTTTATTTTGTCCACAAAAAGGATTCCGCGCAAAGCGAAATACGTATTGGACATCTGGCAAAAAAACGCGATGCAGCCGATTTTATTCCCGCGCGTATAATGAATACTATTCTCGGCGGACAATTCTCCAGCCGAATCAATCTTAATTTGAGAGAAGACAAGGGATTTACTTACGGCGCTAATTCATCATTTCAATATTACAGGGAAGCGGGTCTATTTGAAGTTTCTACCGCCGTTAATATTGAAAATACAGGTGAAGCCGTTTCGGAAATATTAAAGGAGTTAGACGGAATAAGAAAAGAGATTACTCCTAAAGAGATTGAGTTCGCCAAGTCTTATCTTATCAAGCAGTTCCCCGCGAGGTTTGAGACTTATGCCCAGGTAGCCAAAAACATTGAACAGTTGATTCTTCACAGGCTGGACATTGATGATCTTAGAGGCTACACAGGAAAAATCGAATCGACTGAAATAAGGGAAGTATCGGCGGCCGCACTCGAAAATATTTTTCCTGAAGAATTAGTAGTGGTGGCGGTAGGAGAGAAAGAAAAGATAATACCTCAACTAAAAAAAATAAAAGGTGTTGAACCTGAAGAACTTGATTTAAACGGGAATCCGCAGATTTAATTTGTCTAATTTGTGTTTTGAGTCATGTAGGATTCTGAGAGCGCAATAATCTTATGGCCCTTTTTCTTATACTGTTCCAGTTCCATAATTATCTTTTCAAAATTATTAAATGAACAGATAAATATTTTCTGTCTCATTCCCGTAGTATCGTTAGCGTAAAATTTAAATTTCGAAAACAATTCACTCTCATCAGCTCCCTCGAGCTGAATGAATTCTTTCAGCGGAAATAATTTAATCCCCTGCCGTTTAAAATCATCCCGCACAAAATTGTAGATCGGAGAAATATAGAGTGCGGATTTTTCATCAACCGCAACTATTTTTGAATCCCTGAATGAAGAGAGGATATTCTTAATTGATCCCCGCAGAAGTTCCTTCGGATACTCCTGTTTCAGCTTCATCTTCGAATCGTTTATTTCATTATTCAAAAGTAACACATACTCCTTACGGTATTTTTTAAGCGTATCGGCCTGAAGCATGAGTGATTTATCAGGCACAATCATACAGGCAAGCGGCTGCGTAAATCCTAAGAATTTATTAAAATTGCCGCTGCCGAGATCAAGGGCGTCGGAGATGATAAAAGCAAGACTATTTCTCTTGCGTATTAAAGTTTTTACCGGAAGCAGGGTGGCTTTAAGTTTAAGAATTTCATTCACATAAATTCTAATTTCAGTGGAACCGTTAATTCTCTTTTCTTCAGAAACAAATCCTGTTATATCTTTTTCGATAATTTTATTTATATCTCTGATAATAAGTGGGGCAGGGATATCGGCCGGAATTTTAATTGAATACTCAACCTTTGTAGAGTCATCGTATACCTGTTTAACCTTTTTTTTTGATATCCAGCCGGATTCAATTCCATAGTCACCCAATACTTTGAAAAAGGCGCTGTCTATCTTTACAACAGAGACTTCCTTAAGAGTAAATGATTTCTCGGGTAATTCCGATTGCTGAATTTTGTCAATAGCGATATCCACGATCAATAGAATGACCGCAAAGATCAAAAGGAACGTAATGATTTTTTGTTTTTGACTTGTCAATTGGGATCCATTGCAAAGAAAAGAATTCCGTGCGGTAAATTTTATATTTTTAACTTTTAAAGTCTATCAGGAGTTTTTAAAATCAGCTTTTCGCTTTTCCAGAAATGCGGAAGTTCCCTCTTTAAAATCCTCTGTCCCGCAACAAAGACCGAACATACTCGATTCCAGATTCTGCCCTTCAATTTCGGAAACATCATCGCATGCAACAATCGCTTTGATGGCCATTCTGATTGCAATCTGTCCCTTGGAGGAAATCTTTTCGGCCATTTCAACCGCCTTCGTCATCAATTCTTCGCCTTTAAAAACATTATTTACCAGTCCCATTCTTAGCGCCTCGTGCGAATCGATAAGATCGCCGGTTAAAATCATTTCCGCTGCTCTGCCGGAATTGATCAGTCTGGTTAATCTCTGGGTACCGGCATAACCGGGAATAATACCGAGATTCACTTCAGGCTGACCGAACTTTGCTTTATCCGATGCAAGACGTATATGACAAGCCAGAGCCAGCTCGCAGCCGCCGCCCAACGCAAAACCGTTAACCGCGGCTATAACAGGTTTGCCGAGTTTTTCAATCATATTAAAAACCTCCTGACCATTTTCGGAAAAAATCTGACCTGAAACTGCATTAAGCTTATTCAGTTCGGAAATATCGGCTCCCGCTACAAAGGCCTTTTCGCCTGCACCGGTAACAATCACGGCGTTAATTTCATTTTCATTTTTGATATAGGTAAAACATTTTTTCAGTTCGGTCAGCGTGGCATTATTAAGAGCATTCAGTTTATCGGGTCTGTTAATAGTGATGAAAGCTATTTTATTTTTTACTTCGCATAAAATATTATTGTAATCCATCTCCGCCTCGCTAAAATTTTACAAATATTGGTATGTTCGCTTTCAGATTGAATGAGAGATACTGATTGGAGGAATAATAATTATAGTAAGTTATCGCATCCAGAATGAACATAGAGAAACCAACGCCCACATGAAAACCAAATTTAGTAACCTCTTCAACATAATTATTTTTTCTGCTGTCAATTTTGAACTGATGCAGTTTTTCAAAGAGGGCCCAATTTGCACCCACATCAACTATCGGCATCAGCAATACAACACTTTCGAGGATTGGTTTAAAATAGTACCGTATTCCGGGAGCAACATGTAAAACATTACTTGAGAATGATGAATACTCACTCAATTTATAAAAATCCTCTCTACCCGGAAAATGACCGTAACCTATGGAAGTGTAGAGAAAAAATGGCATATATTCATTATCGGTGTATGAGAATGTAACGTCGAAACCTACGCCGATATTCTGATTCTCCGCCATATTTCCCACAGGAATACGCGGGCCAACACCAATGGCCATAAACAGACCCTTGGCCTCGCCGAATTTAAATTGGGCAAAGACAGCGGAGCTCAATAAAAAAATAATTAAAATTTGCTTTTTCATATCAATAACAGATTACTTACCCAAAATTTGAGTTCCTATTCCATGCTTAAAAACCAGATCTCCTCCATAAATGCCTGTAAGATAGACCAGGATGCAGCCAATCAAACCAAACAAAATAAATACATACATTAAATTACCGACAAATTTTTTCTTAATTACAACATAAATTCTCAGAATCATAATCAGCGAGAAATACCACATAGTAACAGTTGCGTATTCCCGGTGAACTTCGATAAGCCGATTAAACTCAATATTTTCAGGAAAGCGAAGATCAGCCATCGCCTGCGCCTGGTTTCCGGTTAGAACAGACAGCAGTGCAGTACCCACCCCAAAAATTAAGATGAGCAGAGAACCTTTCTGTAAAAAATCCTTTTTTAGAACAATTCCAGATGTTTCAAAAATAAAATACAGAATAAAAAATGCGATCGGAAAATGCACGACGCGCGGATGCAGCTCTGATAAAAATTCCATTTACACTTTTTCTTTTCATTCGTTGGAAGTTTCGACGCGATTCAAATATATGATAATGAATTCAATATTCAAAAATCGATTTACGATGGCGGCATATTTAGATACTTGATACTAAATACCGTTTTAAATTATCCGCACAAAACACTTCCCCCGTTTACATTTAATATTTCTCCGTTAACATGCCTTGCAAGATCTGAGGCAAGAAATAAAACGGGTCCTGCAATATCCTCCGCGGTTGCTATGCGTCCCACCGGAATCCCCTTCCTTACACTTTCTTTATAAGCTTCGTCTGAAAATACATCACCGCACATTTCCGTATCTACCCATCCCGGGGCTACAGAATTTACAGTTATGTTAAACGGCGCAAGTTCCACAGCAAGAGATTTTGTAAATGAAATAATTCCGCCTTTCGATGCCGCGTAATGAGAATGAAAAGCCTCTCCTCTTTGTCCGGCAGTTGAAGAGATCAAAATAATTCTTCCGAAATTATTCTTCTTCATCTGAGCTGCAGCAGCTTTGCAAAACAAAAATGTAGAAGTCAGATTGGTTCTCATCATTTCATTCCATTGATCCAGAGTCATCTTATCTATCGGCCCCTCATTCCATATTCCCGCATTATGAACAATGATATCGATTTTCCCAAAATCAATTGCGATCTTTTCCACTACTTCAAATATTTCTTTTTCCGATTCTATATTTACGCAATAGCCTTTGGTCCTAGATTTTTTATTGGCGGCCGATTCCTCAATATTCTTTTCAAGGTCTTCTGCTTTGGTCTTTGAAGTTTTATAAGTAAACGCAACAGACGAGCCGGCAAGCGAGAATAATTTAACGCAAGCCTCACCTATTCCGCGGGAACCGCCGGTAATTAAAGTAACCTTATCAACCAGATCGATCATTCAATACCTCACTTTAAATAAAAATAATCCTTTTGCTGGAATAGACTCTGCCGCCGCTTCCCTGTTTTTTTGATCAAGAACTTCCATGAGATACTTTTCATCAAAATTATTTTCTGCCGCATGCAGCAGTGTCCCTACTATTGTACGAACCATCCCGTGCAGAAAACGATTTGCGGTAATATAAAATGTTGAAATGTCCTTTCCTTTTCTCCACCATATTTCTGAAATGTCGCATGTTTTATCATCTATCTCGTCATTCTTTTTGGAAAGGGATGAAAAGTCGTGTACGCCCAATAGTGATTGGGATATTCTGTTTAATTCCTTAAAATTAATTTTGGTAACAGGCGGGTAATAATATGCGTACTTATAATAGAAAGGTGACTTGTTGTGATTGAACAGATAAAGATAGCTTCTGCTTCTGGCATCGAATCTGGAATGAAATTTTTCATCAGCTTGTTTCATTTTAACAACGGAAATATCCTCCGGCAGGATTGAGTTAAGAGAGTATTGAAATTTATAAATGTCAATTTCAATTTCTGTCCTGAAATTTGCAACCTGGCCTAACGCATGAACACCTGAATCAGTTCTTCCCGAACCGATCAGATTTATCTTTTCTTTTGTTATAACTTCAATGGCATCAACAATTTTTTGCTGAACAGTTGGGGCATTCCTCTGAATCTGCCAGCCGGCATAATTTGTACCGTCGTATTGAATGTCTATAATATAATTATACATCTTGTCCGGTTATAAAAATAATTCTTGTTTCAAAATAATATTTGTCGTTTATTATTTATGAAAAAAAATCTTGTCAGGTAACCAAGGCTAATATTCTTTTCTTCCCGGCTATAATATATACATTTCCTCTTTCTCTAAAAACATTTTGCAATCCCTGAATGCAGGGTCGTTAATTTTATTATTGATGCTAAGTTTTTGGTTTATTGTGTTTTGATAAACGCTGCACAACTTAATTAACTCATCTTAATAATAATTTCAAGGGAAATGTATGAGAAAAATTGTACTAATCCATTTCATCGCCCTCCTTCTTTTACCATGTATCCTGTTCGCACAAGGTAAATTTAAAGTAGAAGGCAAAATCTTAGACGCAAAAACTTTGGAGCCGTTAGTTGGTGCCGTGGTTATGCTTCAATCAACTAAGGTTGGGACAGCAACTGATGCAGAGGGGAATTACTCCATCGAAATTCCTGGTGCTCAAAAAGGGGACATAATTACGCTCGATGTGAGTTATGTAGGGTACCGCAAAATTTCTATTCAAATCACTCTTGCCGGGAATTCGGTTATTCAAAATATTTCCCTAACAGAGGATGTTCTCCAGATGCAGACTGTTGTTGTTACCGGAACCGGAACCCAAGTAGAGAAGCAAAAACTTGGAAATACTATTGGGCATGTTTCCGCATCTGAAGTTGATAACAGTAAGGCGATTGATGTTATTTCCGCGATCCAGGGAAAAGTTGCGAATGTTGAAATTACACAAACAAGCGGAGAACCCGGTGCCTCCAGTTATATACGAATTAGAGGTGCTCACTCTATAACCGGCGGTACACAACCATTATTCGTTGTGGACGGATCACCTATTAATAATCAGGAAATAGGCGCAGGGGCTGTAGGAGGTGTAACCCAGCAAAATAGAGCAACCGATATTAATCCGAAAGATATCGAGTCGATCAGTATTTTAAAGGGGGCATCGGCAGCAGCTCTTTACGGATCGCGAGCGCTTAACGGTGTTGTTCTCATAACAACAAAGAGCGGTAAACCGGGAAAAGCGAAAGTCAGTTATGATCTTTCCTATTCATTCGACGATATTACTAATGTTCAACCCCTTCAGCAGATGTACGGTCAGGGGAGCAACGGGACTGCAAGTAAAACTGCAAGTTCAACCTGGGGACCGCTATTAGCCCCGGGAACACCAACTTTTAATCATGAGAAGGATATGTTTCAAACCGGCCACAATACCGATAACAATATTACAATTTCGGGCGGTAATGAGAGAACAACATATTATTTCTCGGCCGGTCGCACAGATGTTTTGGGAACTATTATTGGGAACAGCAGCTATGCGCGGAATTCTTTTCGGTTAAAAGCTTCCCAACTTGTAAACGATCAAATAAAAGTCACCGGAAATTTTCAATATAATGATGTCTCCGCCGATAGAATACAAAGAGGTTCCAATGTGAGCGGTTTATTATTAGGCGCCTGGCGTACTCCTCCGGATTTTGATAATTCACAATATATTGATCCCGTCACAGGATTTCATAGATCATATAGAGTTCAATCTCCAACATCTCTAAAGACTTCGCGCGGTTATGATAATCCTTTCTTTGTTGCATTCGAGCACGTAAACAAATCTGAGGTTGGGAGAGCTTTCGGAAATATTAAGGTTGATTATGATCCATATGACTGGCTGAACTTCAGCTATATTCTGGGTCATGACTATACAAATGATGAAAGAAGAACTGTTCTTCCGCCAAGCAGTTCGGCTCAACCGGACGGTCTTGTTACGAGAGAAAAATTCAACACTCAGGAAACTGATGGTAATTTCACCGTTACCGCAAAAAACAAATTTGATTTTGCAGATCTTACTGCAACAATAATATTAGGCCAAAACCTAAATCAGAGAAAATACAACGCATACTCGGTTACCGGGACCAATATGGCAGTTTATGGTTTCAATCAATTGGATAATACTGCATCTTACACGCCCGATGAATATGAATCAGTCATAAGAAGCGAATCATATTGGGGAAATTTAACCGTAGAAATGTTCAACCAATTGTATATCACGGCAGGACTTCGTAATGACGGTTCCTCCACATTTGGCGAAAGCAAGAAGCGCCACTGGTATCCAAAATTCAGCGGTGCATGGGAATTTACCAAGCTTGATATCTTTAAAGATTTTTCTTCATGGCTGAACTTCGGTAAACTGCGGACATCATACGGTGAAGCCGGACAAGAACCCGGAGTATATACTACCATAACTGCTTTCGGATCAAGTACCGGTGCTTTTGGCGACGGTTGGGGATTAAGTTTTACTTCGAATGCTTACGGATACGGAGGATTTTATACAAGCGGAGGTAAAGGTCAGAAAAATATTCTTCCGCAAAGAACAAAAGAATTTGAAGTCGGTTTTGACTTTGGCTTCCTGAATGAAAGACTTGGTATTGAATTTACTTATTATAACTCAAGAACCACTGACGCTATTTTCTCTCTTCCTTTACCGCCTTCAACAGGTTATACTTCGCAGGTTCAGAATGCCGGTACGATAAATAATAGAGGGTATGAGTTAAGCATTACCGCCCGACCTTTAAATTTTCATGATTTCAAATGGGATTTGGGATTCATCTATGCTACTAATAAAAATGAAGTATTAGACCTTGCCGGAGCAGAATATATTGGATTGGGAGGATTCACCAGTGCTAACGGTGCCGCATATATGGGTTCCCCGCTCCCGGTTATCAGAGGTTATGATTATGTAAAATTTGGCAGAGGTGTAGTATATAACGGTGTTGATATCGATAAAACTTATACCGGATGGAGTAACGGTGATTTGTATATCCACACAACCGGTTATCCTGTTCAAGATCCTCAGGTTAGAATAATCGGTGATCCTAATCCCAAGTGGACCGGAAGCGTAAGAAGTTCATTTACACTTTTCGGAGAAGTAGAACTTTCATGCCTGTTTGATATTAAGCAGGGCGGAGATGTGTGGAATGGAACACTGGGCGCTTTAACCTATTTTGGTACCTCCGGTGAAAGTGCAGATCGCGGTACTTCTGTTGTATTTTCCGGTTATGGTCCTGGAGCAGGAAAATCTGTCGTTAAAGACCAGGCCTATTATACCGGTGTTGGCAGCAGCTTTGTAGGCCCCTCTTCCGCAAATATGGAAGACGGTAGTTATGTAAAACTTCGTGAGATCTCCATTGCCTATACATTGAGAAATGATTTAATAAAAGACTGGACAGGGATTAGCAGTATTGATCTTCGATTGAGCGCCCGTAATCTAAAGACCTGGACAAAATATAAAGGTATCGATCCGGAAACTAATCTTACCGGAGGAACAAATTTACGCGGCTTAGATTATTTTAATAATCCCCAGACCCGTTCAATTGTTCTTTCGTTACGAATTAATTATTAAGGAGGAGACAATGAAGAAAACAATTAAAACCAATAAATTATTACCGGCTGCAATTTTTCTTTCTGTAATATTATTCGCCAGTTGCAGTAATTTCCTAAATGATCCGGAAATACAGAATGACCCCAACCGCGCTACAATAGTTAGTTCAGATCTGCTCTTCAATTCGGTACAGGTAAATCAGTTTTTTAGATATGAAGGCCATTTGGCACGAACAACCGCGGTCTGGATGCAGCAGCTGGGTGGAGTTGACCGTCAGTCTTTAGGTTTGGCTCAATATATCTTTACCGAAAATGAGTGGACAGGCCAAATGAGTGGAATATACACGGGCGGCGGACTGATTGATATAAGAAGTATTATTGCAGAAAGCGACGCAAAGGGATGGAAAACCTATTCAGGTATTGCAAGGTTTTGGGAAGCGTTTGTTATAGGTATGAGCGCCAGCTTGTGGGGCGACCTGCCCTATTCCGAAACTGTTTCTGATGTAAAAACTCCAAAACTCGATGGACAGAAAAGTATTTATGATGCCTGCCAGGTTTTATTGGATAAAGCAATCGCGGACCTGACAACCGGAGGCGGTTATAGTCCTCCCAACGATTGGGTCTACGCTGCCAATAAAACAAAATGGATTCAAGCCTGCTATTCCCTGAAAGCTCGTTTCTATATGCATTGGGCAAAAACTGATCCTTCTAAATACGCCCAGGCGTTAGCTGCAATCCAATTAGGTATTTCAACCAATGCAAATGATTTCAGAACGAAACATTCAACAACTGAGTCTGAATCAAATTCAATCTATCAATTTTGGAGAAGCAGAGACTCTTACATAAGATCGGGCAAACATTTAGTTGATCTTTTAAAGACCCGTAACGATGGAAGATTATCTAAATATTTCGCAGTTGATAAAGGCGGCCAGTACACCGGAGCACCTGCAGGTGTTGCTTTGACGGATGCATCCAATTTGAGCTCTACATTTCTTGCCAAAGAGCTTTCCTTTGATGTTATGACGTTCACTGAAGCTAACTTAATTTGGGCTGAATGTGCATATCAAGCAGGTGATGCTGCTACAGCACTCGCAAAATTAAATGCAGCGCGCAGAGCACAGGAAACCAAATGGAGTCTTACCGCAAATTCACTTGGAATTGCCGCAGGATTAACCGGAACTGCCTTGCTTGGTGCAATAATGGAAGAGAAATATATTTCACAATTTTTCAACATTGAAACTTATAATGACTGGAAAAGAACAGGTCTGCCGGTTTTAACTCCATTTACTGGCGGAACAATTCCGAGACGGTTGCTATATGGCGATGGTGAAAGAAATGCTAATCCCAATATTCCATCTCCATCAGCTCAGCCGGCCAGGAATGCCAATGATCCGGGATAATTTAGCAATAATTATAATCAGTGATGATTGTTAAAGTATCACTGATTAATTCATCCGGTCGATGCATACGATGAAGAGCCTGTCCCTTTTAGAAGGGACAGGTTTTTTTATATCCGTTCAAAAAAGTTGTTTACTCATTTATTTTGATATTAATGTAAATTCTCCAAGAGAATTAGAGATTAAGTTAAAGAGATATCATAGGATCCACGATTCATATATTCATGCGGGTAATTTTCTTTATTCAATGAATAGTTATTGTGTATATCCAAAAAATAATCTATTTTCGACCCACATTGAACCGTTGTTATTTGAAGTTATTTCTAAATAAATTTCTATAGCTATTCTAAATAAAAGTAATAACAGATTCACTATACCGGCATTCACTCAACAATATAGGTGCTGGTAATTACAGTTGAAGGTTCAATGAATTCAATAAAAAATTCAGTCTTCCTCTCAATCAATTAATCAACTAACGCAACACAACTCTACTAACAAGGAGAATCTATGAGAAAACCTCTACTGTCTCTAATTTTCTTAGTACTACTGCCCGGCTTTATTCTGGCACAAAGTACCTTCAAGGTTAAGGGAAAAGTAACAGATGCCAAAACTGGAGAAGCTCTAATTGGAGCTAATGTGGTACTAAAGCCGTCCAACTATGGCGGTGTCACCGATATTAACGGTGATTACAGTTTTGACGTTCCAAATTCCATTGCAAACGGACAAACTGCCGAACTAACTGCTTCTTATATAAACTATAAGAAGTCCACGATAAGAGTAGTCCTTAATGGAAGCAACATTACACAAAATTTTACTTTAGAGGAAGATGTATTTCAAACTGAAGAAGTGGTTGTTACAGGCATTGCTTCAAAAACATCTAAGTCTGTTTCAGATGTGGCTGTAACAAGAATACCAGTCGCTGAATTAACGGAAAAGCAAAACTTTCAATCTGTTTCTCAACTTTTCGTCGGTAAAATTCCTGGCGTTAAAGTAAGTCTTGCGTCTGGAAATGTGGGGTCAGGATGGTCATTTTTCATAAGGGATGGTGGCGGTATCAATGGCAATGGCCAACCGTTAATTTATATAGATGGAGTGAGACTAGACAATTTTAATTTTGGTTACAATACAGGCGGCCAGTTGCTAAGCTCACTTTCTAATCTTAATCCAAATGATATCGAAAATATTGAAATATTAAAAGGTCCCGCCGCAGCTTCTACTTACGGAACCAATGCTTCGAATGGTGTTGTATTAATTACAACCAAAAGTGGTAAAGGTGCTGCTGCCATGGGCATTGGAAAGAATTATTCTATCGGGTATCAATTTAATTACGGCGTGAACAGTCAGGTTTTTAAATATCCTTCAACATTTTCCAACGCCGATACCGCGACAAATCCTCTCTTCGCGAACAATGGATACATAAGAGAGCACTCACTCAGTATCAGAGGCGGAACTGGCATTATTTCTTACTTTGCATCAATACAGAACCGTTTTGAATCAGGTCTTATTCCCGAACAAAATTGGATGAATAGAAATAATTTAAGATTGAACTTAAATATAGTGCCGGCAGAGAATCTTTCGCTTAAGTTTTCATCTGCCTACTCATTCTCAAAAATCCGCAGACCAATAAATGATAACAGTGTATTTGGCTGGTTATTGAATACGTTATCATATTTCCCTGCTTATTCTCGATTGAAAGCAGAGGAAATTATGGCAATAAGCGATCTATTAAATACAACCCAATTTGTTGGAAGTTTTAGTGCAACATGGAAACCAATTGGCGATCTTGAAATTAACGTTGGCGCAGGTATTGACAACAGCTTCATGCAGGATCAATATAAAATTCCTGTGACTTATGGAAACAGATACAGTACTTCTTATATCGGTTCTTACTCCGATTTTTCGCGTAACGGCGACAATTTTACATACGATGCCAATGCACGTTATAGTTTCAAGGACTTGTTTTTTCCTAATCTTAATTTCAGCACAGTTATTGGTACCCAAATTATTGAAAGAAGGAATTGGTCACGCAATATAACCGTTCAAAACTTCTTGCATCCTGATGTAACAAACCTAGGCGCTGGTAAAGATGTAACTACAAAGAATGACGCAGCTTCAAATAATAAACAAGCAGGTATTTTTACTGAAAATACTTTCAGTTATGAGGATACTTATAATCTTAAATTAGCTTTCAGAAGAGATTACGCTACAGCAATTGGTTTTGAAGCTCCTGCAATTACATATCCTTCTGTTGGTTTATCCGTTCGGATAGATAAATTTGATCTTCTTCCAAATGACTTCAATCTATTCAAAGTCCGAGCTGCGTACGGAGAATCGGGTCAACTTCCGGGTGCTGATGATGGCCTCCCTTTAATGTACAGCGCATATTCGGGTGGTACTGGGCTTGGTTATGGATTTAGATCAATCGGAAACGTTTCGATAGAACCTGAAAGAGTTAAATCTTTCGAAATAGGTTTTGACACAGAGTTCATGCGTATGTTTGCATTAGAGTTCACATATTATAATTCTACTGCATCAAATTCAATCGTTAATGCTTCTGCGGCACAGTCCAGTGGATTAGGTGCATATTCTGTGCCCGTGAACGTTGGAGGTGTGGAAGGTCATGGCTTTGAAGGCTCTCTGCGGTTTAACCCTATCCGCACCGCTGATTACGATTTGAATTTCACTTTGAATTGGAGCTATCAGACAAATAAGGTTACTAATCTTGGAGAAGCGGCTCAAATTACAGGTGCCTCTCAAACAATCGCTATATTAAAAGTTGGATCTCCAAAATGGGAATTCTGGGATTATCTCCCAACAACTCCAAAATTTAACGCTACAACTTTGAAATATGCAGGCGCTAATCTGACCTCAGAAAAAGTAGATTTAGGAAATCCGTTTCCAGACCATAGCGGAACTTTCTCATTCGATTTCAGATTTATGAAAAATTTTACTCTAAGCGCATTAATGGAATGGGGCTTAAATGTAAAAGTATGGAGTTATTCCGTACGTAGAGCTGTAGCTGCTTATTGTTACGAACCCGTTTTACCGATGCAGATTAAACTTGGGTTGACTACAAGAACACTTCCCGGTGTTTCGGCTTTAACTCCCGGAACTCAGGAATATATCGATGTCGCAAATGAATATGTTAAATATGATCCAAGCGCTGGCAGTTACGGCAACTTTGTTTTTGATGCAGACTATTTTTATATCAGAGAATTAACATTGGCTTATAATTTTACCGATCTAATGAAAGAATATATGCCGACAAGCTTATTCTCAGAATTGAACGCTGGTCTATCAGTCAGAAACGTATTCAAATCTTCTAAATATGAAATGGATCCTGACGTAAATACAAACGGCGGTACAGTTGGCGGTGTGGGAACAGATTTTGCAACATTGCCACAGCCGCGTACAGTTAATTTCTGGATTAGGTTCAACTTTTAATTAGCAATGGAGAAAAAAATGAATAAACTCAAATATATTTTAATAATTCCAATCATATTCGGTTTCGCCACATGTAGCGATTACGTTACAGACGTAGACCCGTTCATTGATAGAGTAACGGATGTTGGATTAAACGGCGAATCATACGTGGATGGATTGATAATCGGTCTCGAAAACCAGGCGAACTGGGCAATTGACGACGCGTTAGTTAATGCCGACGGACTTTCCGATGCGTTGATTTTTGACAGGCGAAATGCTAATGCTACATTTTCCGGATTAGAAAATGCCGATCAGGGTCTTCAACAAGATACCGATAGCGAATTCAGCGGTCCTTTTACTCAATTACATGAATTAAGAGTTCAAGCTGATACACTCGTTTATCGTATCGAGAACAAGATAACATTTTCAAATGTGGCTACTAAAAACAAAGGGCTCTACTCTGCTTATTTATGGAGTGGAATAGCTAATTTTTATCTTGGCTCGTATTATGGTAAATCTCAGACTGTTGGCGGATCACCTATAAACTTGAGAAGATTTTATACCACAGCAGAATTGTATAATATTGCAATAGTTAAATTGAAAACAGCTATTACTTACACGACAGACCCAACTCAAATTAAAGTTGCCAACTCCTTTATGGCCAAGATTTATTTGTGCATGAAGGATTATGCGAATGCTGCTACTCATGCAAATCTTGGTTTAAAGAAAGGTGATGCGGCGTTAACCTTGAAATATAACACAACAAATAACAATGCATACAGACTAACAGCGGGTGATACTCGAACACAATTTAGCCTTGACCCAAGGTTTAAAGCATATACAGTAGCTGACGCGACAGAAAAGAATAGAATTAAATTTACTTCTTTTACCGGAACTGGAGGTTTCGTTTATGACAGCCAGCGTAAATATGTTCTCACAGGCTCAGATGTTACTCCAATTGAAGTGGTTGATTGGCTTGAAATTAATTTAATTCGAGCAGAATTAATTCTTCGGGGTAATGCAACAGGAGACGCATTAGCATTGGTTAATGAAGTAAGAACACAAGGCGGTGCAGCGGTTAAAACAGCAGGAACAGTGCTATCGATACTCCCTGAAGCCGGAAAGTACAGCATATATGAAGAGAGAGATAAAGCGCTTTGGTTAAGAGGGTTAAGAATTCTTGATCAAATTAGACTTGATAAATGGCATCTCCCGGGTGGAACATGGAAATGGTACCAAATACCATATAATGAAAAACAAAAGAATAAAAACTGGGATAAATAAATTTTATCTTATCCTTTACAAAAAATGCTGCCTCACAAGGGCAGCTTTTTTTATTCTCTTTTTGAAAAAATATTAGAATGTTTTTACAAAATTGAATGTAAGAGAGGGTGGAAGGTTCGGATGATTTACAACTCCCATCGAGACATTCCAGCTCATTTCCTGAGTCAGGTTTTTATTATAGGCGGAAACAAGTCTGACGGCGTTAATCGCGCTGATCACACGGTTCAGTACAAGTGCACCGACTACAAAGCGAACATTATTATAAGCTGATTCGCTCGAGGTCCAGATATTGCGGTATTCCTTTCTATGGGCATCGCTTTTCCAGTTCCAGTAATGGGTTGAGGGATTATAAGTCCCTTCAAAGTTGCGGTTTAATTCTTTTTCTGTGTTATAAGCATCAACGCTTGAATAAATTCCAATATTGGCAAAATAGGCCGCATCTTTTCCATTAATACCTGCACCTGCATTCGATTGGGCAAAAGATTTGTAATTATCCTCCTGATTCTTGGCGTATATATCGAATCCTGCAAAAACGCCCCATAATACTCCATCGGCAATGGTAAAATATTTTCCGCTGCTGTAGTCGTTCGCGTAGAGTTCGCCCATTCCCGGAAGCAGCATTGAATACAAAATTGCAAGTCCAGGATTCTTTTTCTCATTCAAAGGATTCTGTATACCCGGAATTTGATTCTTGATACTTGATACCTGATCCTCGATACTGAAGGCCGATTGCTGAACGCTGACTGCTGACAGCTGCCTAAGTTCAAGAAGAGATTTTGTAGGAGTTGTCTGTGAATAGATCATTGATGTCATAAGCACAACTAGAGAGATTATATTTTTCATTTTAATTCCAAGATAATTTTAGTGAACATTAATTGACAAATTCTCCGCTGTACAAATGTTTTCATCAACCTCCGTTATTTTTACCTGAGCAAATTTATTAATTATTTCCGAATTGTATAGTGCTTTTATTCTTACATAGTTTGAGGAGAATCCTTTCATATAGCCGTCATGGTTCTCATACTCAAAGAGAACTTCCATTTTCTTCCCCTTCATTCTTTCATAAAACTCGCGCCGTTTCTTTTCGCTTAATATTCTGAGCATGTTGGCGCGCTTTTTACGCTCCACAATATCAACCTGGCCTTCCATATCCATTGCTTTTGTGTTCGGCCTTTCAGAATAAGTAAAAACATGAAGATATGAAATCGGCAGATCCCTTAGAAAATTATATGTTTCTATAAAATCATCTTCAGTCTCTCCCGGAAATCCAACAATAACATCAACTCCAATTCCCAGGTCATCAATCTTCCCTGCTGCCCGTCTTATGAGGTCGCTATAATCTTCAGTACGGTACCTTCTCTGCATCATTCTCAGAATTTTTGAACTTCCGCTCTGCAGAGGAATATGAAAATGATTGCACATTCTTTTTTCGTTGGCGGTTAATTCTAAAATTTCATCGGTCAAAAGATTCGGTTCTATGGAACTGATCCTTATTCGATAGTCACCTTCCACCTTCAGCATCATCTTTAATAGAGAGTACAGATTTATTTGAGGTTCATGCCCCTGCTCATAATCCTGATCATGATCAAGAGTATGATTATGATTAAGAACCGATCCGTAATCTCCTACATTCACACCGGTAAGAATAATTTCTTTATATCCGGCGGCCAGTAATTCCTTAAACTCTTTAACGACCGTTTCCGGATCTGCACTGCGACTCTTGCCTCTCGCAAGCGGAATGGTACAGAAAGAGCATTTATAGTCGCATCCGTCCTGCACTTTGAAAAAAGCACGTGTCCTGTTGTCAGCTTCCGTAGAAAATGATGAATGGAACGAATCCAGTTTTTCTGTTGGGGAAACGTGAATGCATGAAAGATCTTTCTTTTCAAAACTCTCCATATAATCAAACAGATTGAATTTTTCATTGCTTCCAAGAACGGCATCTACGCCGTCAATTTTTGCAATCTCTTCCGGGCGCAATTGAGCGTAGCATCCTGTAACAACAACAAATCCATTTGGATTATTTTTTAATGCGCGGCGGACAACCTGCCTGCACTCTTTGTCTGCGTTATCCGTGACAGTACATGTATTTATAACATACACATCGGCATGATCGTTATAATCCACAATATCGAATCCTTTCCGGAGGAATTGCTTCCCTATAGTTGAGGTTTCCGAAAAATTGAGTTTACAACCTAATGTATGAAATGCAACTTTTTGCGACATTGCTGTTTTTGCTCTTATAAAATTATTCTCGTACTCTTGCTCGTGATCATAATGTTGATCTCAAAAGTAATTAAGATTAAGATCATGACTATGATGACGAAGAAACTTCAATATTGTTAGTAATAAAACGGGCTGTATTCAATTCAAACATAAGAACATATTTGATTAAACACAGCCCTATTTAATTTACTCTGAGCCTAATACCAACGGCTTAGAATACTAATTTGATTCTTTCTTCTCAGCGTCAGCAGCAACAGGAGCATTATCTCTTTGAGACTGAGGTTTTGTATCCTCGTATAAATTAAAATCAGACGAATCGAACTTGCCGGCATCTGCTGCTTTAATTTCTTCAACAGTTGTCTTCTCAAGTTTGTAATCGGCTATGTACTGTGCGATTTCTTCATCGGATTTTTCTTTCAATGCCGCGAGTGCGCTAAGAACTATTTTCTTGTTCTCTTTATCGAACTCAACAACTTTCATTTCCAGTTTCGTGCCGATCGGGAAACAAAAAGAAAGATTTTTGATTTTGAATGTCGAAAGCTGTGTTGCCGGAATAAATCCGTCAACGCCGAGCGATAGTTCCGCGATTAATCCTTTTTCGATTATACGGACAATCTTGCCCTCAGCTTTTTTGCCGACTGCATATTCCTTCTCAAAATTTTCCCATGGATTATCATTAATCTGTTTATGTCCGAGAGAAATTTTTCTTGAATCAGTATCAACGCCAAGAACTACAACATCAATCTTGTCGCCTTTTTTAACAACTTCACCGGGGTGGCGGATTTTTTTGGTCCATGATAAATCTGAAATGTGAACCAGTCCGTCAATACCGGGCTCAAGTTCAACAAATACTCCGAAATTGGTAAGATTCCGGGCGATACCCTGATGCTGTGAACCGACAGGATATTTTTTTAACAGATCCGACCATGGATCAGGAGTTAACTGTTTCATTCCCAGGGAGATCTTCTTATCATCTTTATCAAGACTTAGAACTACGGCTTCAACAACCTGTCCCATTGATACAAACTGGGATGGATGGCTGATATGCTGTGTCCAGCTCATTTCGGAAATATGAATCAATCCTTCAATACCTTTTTCGATTTCTATAAAAGCGCCGTAATCGGTGAGGGAAACGACTCGTCCGGCAACTTTATCGCCGATCTTCAATTTCTCCTCGATTTTTTCCCATGGATGAGGAAGAAGCTGTTTCAAGCTAAGTGAAATTCTCTTACGTTCCATTTCGAAATCCGTAACAACAACTTTAATCTTCTCATCAAGTTTAACAACTTCACTGGGATGATTAATTCTGCCCCAGCTTAAATCCGTAATATGGACAAGACCATCAACGCCGCCGAGATCGATGAACACACCGAAATCCGTAATTGCTTTAACGGTTCCTTCAAGGATCTGACCTTTTTCAAGTTTATCAAGAATCTCTTTACGCTGATCGGAGATGGTTTCTTCAATAAGAACTTTGTGGGAAACAACGATATTTTCAGTAGGAACATTTACCTTCACAATTTTGAAATCCATTGTCTGGCCGACGAACGCATCGAAATCGCGTACGGGTCGAATATCAATTTGCGACCCGGGGAGAAATGCTTCAATTCCCATAAGATCGACAACCATTCCGCCTTTAATGCGTTTGAGGATTTTTCCGGAGAGGATTTTTTCGTTTTCGAAAGAATCCATGATTCTTCCCCAGATCTTGAGGAAGTCTGCTCTCTTTTTAGAAAGAATAAGATTACCGTCTTCATCTTCAACGCTTTCGATAACTATATCAACGCTTTCGCCGATTTTAATTTCGTCAGTTGAATTGAATTCTGATTTTGAGATTGAGCCGTCAGATTTGAAGCCGACATCAACAACAACATTATCCGCGTTAATACCGACAATTTTTCCCGTGACAATTTCGCCTTCTTTGAATTCACGGAATGAATCGGCATAAAGTTTTGATAATTCTTTTAAATCTTCCGGGGAGTATTCATCTTCATTGATGAACCTTTCCTTTTTTACTTTCGATACCTTTTTAGGGGCATCTATTTCCTGTTCGAACATCTGAACTCCTGATTATTCTACTCTGCTCGGTTACTTCCACCATCAAAGAAGTCTTTGCAGTTTTGGTTTAGTTATACATCAGTTTTTTGTGATGGTATTCTACAGCAATTAGCAATTAGCAATTAGCAATTAGCTGTCAGCTTAAACTTTTTATCAACCTAGTCACTTTGTTGCTCATTTACCATGTTACCAAGCGACTCATTATTATTTTTGTTAAGAACATCCTTAATTTTTAAAATCAAAAAATCCAGGTCCTGTTCCGGTGTTAGAGCGGAATTATCAAACTCAATGGCATCTTCGGCTTTTCTTAAAGGTGATACCTTTCGCCCGCTGTCAATTCTATCTCTCTTCTCAAGATTTTCCTGAACTTCATCATAACTGATTGAAATATTTTTATCCTGAAATTCCCTTAATCTTCTTTTTGTTCTCACATCAATTGAAGCCGTGAGAAAAACTTTCAAATCGGCATCCGGAAAAACAACGGTAGTCACATCTCTGCCCTCGGCAACAATATTTCCTTCGGAACCAAGTTTCTTTTGCATCTTCACCAATTCGGCACGCACCTCGGGAATTCTGCTGATATCGCTCACCTTTGCATTGACTTCCGCGCTTCTGATCTCTTTAGTCACTTCTTCATCATTAACAAAAACTCTGGTAACGCCGTTTTCAAATTTTAATTTTAAATCGATTTCTCTTGCCAAATCAATAACGGCTGAAATATTATCGACAATTCCGCTACGAAGAGCAAGAAAAGTAATTGCGCGATACATCGCACCCGTATCCAAATAAGTGAATCCGAGTTTTTGAGCAATGTTTTTAGCAGCAGTACTTTTGCCAGAACCGGCGGGACCGTCTATTGCTATGACTATTTTCTTTAACATTTGGCTTGCAAAAATAGGAAAACAAGCCGGATACCGCAAATTTAAACGGGAGATTTAATTCCTGGATTTACCCGCCCCGAAGGGAATTAACAATGTTCAGCCGAGAAGCCCTGACAGAGGGAAGAAATCCGCCTATAAATCCCATTATTATTGCGAAAATGAGCGAAGAAACGATAATCGATGGCGATAAAGCGAAAGAGAATGATAATTCCGCAAATGAACTGAAATTCAGAGTTGAGACCGTAAAAAACTGTAGGAAAGAGGCGAAAAATATTCCTACAAAGGCACCCAAAAGAGAGATTAATAATGATTCAGATAAAAAAGCAGCCATAATGCTTCTGCGTCTGAAACCGAGAGACCGCATTGTTCCGATTTCCACTGTCCGGTTTGCAACCGCAGAATACATAGTAATCATGGCGCCAATCATCGCCCCGATGCTGAATATTACGGTAATAAATATTCCGAGAACCCGGATGAACATTGCGAGGAATTCAGATTGTTCCTCAAAATATTTCTGTTCAAGTTTCGGTTCAAACTGAGTCAGTCGTTTGTCGGTTTCGAATGCGAGTTTAATTTTTTCAAAGTCATTTACGTTGCTCATTTTAAAAGTAAGAGTTGAAACCGCACTCCCGCGACCAAAGGAATTAAGCAATTGATTTGAACCGCCCCACAGTTCGGAATCAAATCCGCTTCCGTCCGATTCCAGAATTCCAACAATATCCCAGTTATCACCGGCGAATTTTACTTTGCTGCCTATCTGGGCTCCCTTAAATTTATTGAAGATTGCCTCTCCGACAACTAATTCCCTCAACGCGGAATTAAACATTCTCCCCTCTTTTATCTTAACCTGTGGCCGAAGAAGAAACACTTCCTCGGAAACGCCGCGAACCGTAACGTTGCTCATACCGCCCTGCTTAATTTCCAAATTGATCACAACAACCGGCTCTTCAGAAATTATGAGCTTACCGTCAGAGGTTTTTGCGATGTAGGGCAAGGTTTTAATAACATTCCTTGTATCGCCGTCAACAATGCTTGAAATTTCACCGTTCGATGCTTTTCTTGAGACCAGAACATTATCCGGTGAACCGGTTGCCACCAGAGTTTTCTGTACGCCGTAGGCCATCATGAGGACTACCGCGAAAACAAAAACGACTAAAGCTATTCCGGTAACCGTAATTGCAGTTGTAAGTTTTCTTGTGGTTAAACTCTTTAGAACATATTTAAATGGAACTGCCATAGAGTCATTCCTTAATTTTTACATTCTTAGCAAGAAAAATAATTTATAATTTTCTCTTAGTTTCTTCAGTAGTTCTAACTCCTTCAGAATGAATCCACCGGAGTCATCCAACAAACCTGAATCCATCGACAATTTTAGTATTAAGTGCTTTGTGTATCGGGAAAACCGCTGCAAGTATTCCAATTAATAACGCTGAACTTACGGCAAGAATAATCGTAATAGGTTCAATGAAGAAAAACGGGAAAAATCCCTTTGGCATTACCTGTTCGAATCCTGAAACTATCGGATAGAGAAGCGAGATTCCTATTCCTCCGCCGATACAGGCAATGAGCATTGACTCACCAAGAATTAATCCTGTTAGATGAATAGCTGAGAATCCCAATGTTTTAAACACTGCATATTCCCTGGTTCTTTCGCGCGCGGACATCACCATCGTGTTCGCAAGAACCAGCATTATAATTCCAATTATAGCAAAAGACATGAAATTCATCGCGGTAATAATTGCACCCGAGGCAGAAACAAAACTTTGCGCAAAAGCTTTTTCAGTTTCGGTCTTCGTTTCGGCGGTTGAATTTTTAAATAACGCATCAATCTGTTCCGAGATTTCTGCCGAATTCTTAATATCTTCTATTTTAATGATATACCAAAAAATCTGATCTCCCCGACCAGGAGTATTTTGTTTAATTGTTTCATTCAGATAGTCGTAATGGAAAAGCATTTGAGTGCCGTCAGTGTTTTTATTCTGCGGAAGATAAATTCCGCTTACAACAAATTCCCACCTTCCCGGGAAAATATCTCCATCGAGTACGATTATATCGCCTACCTTGAAGTTGTATTGATCGGCGATTGACTTTCCAACGATGCACCCGTTCCGTTCATTTTTGTAACGGTTGAAATCTTCTTCGGAGACAATGAATTCAGGGTATAATTCAAAGAAATTATCATCCATTGCCACTCTCGCGAAGAAATTACTTTTATCCTTATAAGTACCGCCGAACCATACCGCGCCGCAGACACTTTCAACTCCTGGGACAGCTTCTATTTTGGTTTTATAGGCAACGGGAAGGGGAAAAATAAACGAAACTGCCTGACGCGTGATCAATCGATCCGCACCGGCAGCATCCACGCTCGAATCCCAAATTGTAACCACAGTTCTCAATAAGCCAAAAGCAATAACCGCAATCGCAATTCCGAAAATCGTAAGAGTTGTTCTCAATTTATGCCGGAGAGCATTCTTAAATATTAATTTAAATACTTTCATATCGGCTCCAATACCAAATCGCCTTTATCGAGCTGCAAAAGCCGGGATGCTCTTTCCGCCGCATGCGGATCATGAGTAACCATAACAATAGTCTTTTTAAATTCCTTATTGAGGCGCTCCATCAATGTGAGAATTTCATCAGCGGAAGTCTTATCCAGATCGCCGGTAGGTTCATCTGCGACTAAAATAACAGGATCGGTTACAACCGCGCGCGCAATGGCGACTCTCTGCTCCTGCCCGCCTGAAAGCTGTTTGGGATAGTGATTCATTCGGTCGCCGAGTCCTACAATATTTAATGTTGCCTCTACATGTTTTCTGCGTTCGGATTTGGAAAGTTTCGTAAGAAGAAGCGGGAGCTCAACATTTTCATATGCGGTAAGGACAGGAATTAAATTATAAAACTGAAAAACGAATCCAACGTTTTCGGAACGCCACTTAGCGAGGCCGGATTCATTTAATTTGGCAATGTCTGTACCGGCAACAGTTAAATCTCCTTTCGAAGGACGGTCTATACCGGCAATAAGATTTAGAAGTGTTGTTTTACCCGAACCCGACGGTCCCATCAGGGCAAGAAATTCTCCTTCCTCAACATTAAGTGTTAAGTCCTGCAGAACGGGAATTTCCAGATTGTTTCTCCAATAAGATTTAGAAACTTTATTTACCTGAATAATAGTCGACATATTATCTCCTGCCTTTCTGAAAACTTTTATTTAACATTTACTTTAACACCGTCTTTAATTTTATCATCAACCTTTTCAATCACTTTATCACCGTTCATCAGACCGGATAATACTTCTACATAAGAACCGAGCTCTTTTCCCGTTGTCACCTGTACGGCAACGGCTTTATCATCGCGCACCACAAAAACAATTTTTGCATTATTCCGGTTCACAACCGAACCCGACGGTACGACCAGAAGTTGTTTTGTATCCTCGATTTTTTCATTCTTAAGATTTTCATTCAGAAAAAGAACCTTGGCACTCATCTCGGGCAGCACTCTTTGATCATAATTCTTGAATCCGACTTTTACCATTACCGTTGCTTTTGAACGATCAGCAGTGGGAACTATTTTGGCAACATATCCCGGATATGATTTGTCCGAATATGCATCAAGCCGAATTTCACAATCCTGATCGATAGTGATTTTTTCAATATTCGATTCGGAAACATCAATTTCCGCCTGAAGAGATGTCATATCTGCCATTAAAACCACAGCGGCTTTGGAGTTTACGCCCGCACCAAGCGGTGCAACTACCTCACCCACATCGGCGTTTTTAGTTAGGACAGTTCCGTTGAAGGGTGCGCGAATTAATGTATTTTCCATTGCCACTTCCGCCCCCTGAACAAGAGCTTTTGCCACATCGATGGATGCCAGAACCCGATTGTACCGAAACTCGGCGGCATCAACTTCCATTTGAGTGGCGGAACCGGTTTTTAATAATTCTTTGTAGCGATTAAAATTATTTTCAGAATCTTTTAATTCCGACTGGGCCATTTTTAAATTCGCTTTTGCCTGTTCGAGCTGGGCCTTGATATCACTGTCGTCGATTCTCGCGATTATCTGATCCTTTTGAACGCGGTCACCTTCGACAACTCCAAGGTAAACCAGTCTGCCGGTTCCTTTAGAAGCGACCGCCGCTTTTCTCTGCGCTACAATATATCCGCTTGCAGTCAGAACCGCGTTGGTCTGGGAAGGAGATTGAAGTACCGCACTTGTCAATTTCACTTCGATAGCGGGATTTGTTAATGATTTCCATCCGAAATAGATAACCAATAATAAAATTACTATCCCTACAATTGTACTGATAAACTTAATTCTCTTTCCCTTCAGTTCGGGATTTTTAAGTCCGCTGCTGCGGTCAATTTTTAATGAGGATAAATCTGCGTTTTTAGTTTCCAATTTTTAACCCAGTTGGTTGAACAATAATGGTTTGCCCGAAAAGTATAAATTGAATTTATAAATTCCCTCTCAGTCAAACAAGTAAATCAATAGAATTTCATTACATATGACGTTTATTAAAACTTATAAGTTCATAATTGATCCGACTTCCTACTGAAAAATATGGGTTTTTATAAAAACAACTGAAAAGAAATCGGCGAATAGCG
The DNA here is from genome assembly GCA_002839795.1 of Ignavibacteriae bacterium HGW-Ignavibacteriae-3. GTDB lineage: Bacteria > Bacteroidota > Ignavibacteria > Ignavibacteriales > Melioribacteraceae > Fen-1258. The sequence continues at coordinate 81,001 of PGYS01000006.1, forward strand.
GAAAACTATCGGTGAAAAATATTCATTAGCTGAATGATTATCTCATTAGAATAAATTTTTTGGTTTGCGTAAAACTTCCGGAACTTAATTTGTAAAAATATACACCGCTTGCGAGATTTTTTCCGTCAAAGGAAACCTCAAAAGATCCGGCAGGTTTCTCTTCGTTAACCAGCATGTGAATTTCCTGACCTACCAGATCGTATACCTTCAGAGAAACAAATCCGGCGGCTGGAAGTGAGTATCTTATCTTTGTAATGGGGTTAAATGGATTGGGATAGTTTTGAGAGAGAGAATATGATCCGGGAATCATATCATTACCTTTCACCCCGACAAAAGTGCCGTATTCTTTGCCGTTTATTTTTGCGTAGACGAGATCATAAATTAAGTCATAACCAATAATCCAAACTATAGATACTTTGTTGTAAATATTTCCAATACCTTTTGCATAATTATACCACCTTTTATTATCAACAATTGGGATATAAAATTTTTTTACATCCGTTAACGTATTAAATAGATTGACGGTATCGATTTGTAAACATACTACACTAAATTGATGAGGCGATGCTGGATTCCCGGCACTGAAAACCACAGAATAACTATCCCCGGGTTGAGCAGCCAAAGTATCTATAATACCCTCATAATTTGCGAATGTATTATAGTAGTAAACATTTGCAGTTGCAGAATCAATTCTTATATAATTGCTAAAAATATAGGAAGGGTCAGGTTGAATTGGAACTACTTTAAAATATTTTTTTCCATTTTGCATTATTGAATCAGATACAACCGTTCGCTTCAGATAATAAGTCGTATCACCTTCAAAAAAATTTCCCTTTGTATGTACTTTATACTGCCAAACATTCCCAACACTAAGCGGATAGTAATTCACTTCCTCACGGATTTGAGCATCGGAAATCGTTGAAACGATTATTATGAATAATAAACCAAAGATAAATTTCATATTACCCCGCCGAATTTCTGAGTGCTTAACTAATTACATTAAATACGCAGTAACTCAATCATTTTCCGATGTATTTTTCCATTTGCCGCCAATATTTGTTTTGAGAAAATATCGATCTTCTCGCCGGCGAAATTTGTAACAATTCCCCCTGCTTCTTCGACGAGTAATTTACCGGCGCAGATATCCCACGGATGGAGATGAACTTCCCAGAATCCGTCAAATACACCGGAAGCGACATAACACATATCAATAGCGGCGGATCCCAGCCGCCGCACCGCCCGCGATGCTTTCAGAAACGCGGCAAATCTCTCAATTGCAAAGTCGGGATTCTCGGAGATGTCATACGGAAAACCTGTTACAAGCATACTTTTTCTTAAATCATCATTTGAACTCACGGATAATTTTTGTCCGTTCCGGTATGAACCACTCCCTTTTTCAGATGAGTATATTTCATCGCGCATAATATCGTAAACAACACCACAGATCGTTTCATTATTTTTTTGAACACCTATTGAAACCGCAAAAATCGGCAATCCATGGGCAAAATTTGAAGTCCCGTCCAGCGGATCAATCACCCATAAATATTCGGATGAATATTCATGTCCGCCGCTTTCCTCGGCAAGAACCGAATGGGCAGGATATGCTTTTCTGATGAAATTAATGATAGTTTCTTCCGATTTTTTATCAATTTCAGTTACAAAATCGGAAAGATTTGATTTGTACTCGACAGAAAAATTTGTTCCGAATCCTTCACGAATAATTTCTCCCGCTTCCTTTGATATTTGTATTACCTTATCTATCATTTTGCTCAATAATAATTTTATACAAAGATAGTTTATTCCTCCCTTCAATGCACATTCTGCTCAATCACATTTTCACACGCTTAATCTAAGCTCCCTCATATCATCATGCTATTGATCTTCATCCACAACACGGATTAAGATTACGATCGTGAATAAAAATATATTTATAGTGCCTATTGGCAAATATCCTCTTCCTTGATAGCCCCTCGATTTATTGGTATATTTTGGACGCAAATCAAATACGGAGTTTTTAAATCTGATGAATGAAATTAAAATTAAATTGAGCGATGAGATTTCCGGTGTAGAGAACATTCCCCGCATACTGCCTGTGCTTCCATTGCGTGATAACGTAATTTTCCCCTATATGATTTTTCCGGTTCTGGTAGGGCGTGAGCAGTCGATTCGTGCGGCGAATTTTTCGCTCGATAATTCTAAATACATTTTTCTGGCAGCCCAGAAAAGATCGACTGTTGAAGAACCTGGCAAGGATGATATTTATAATGAAGGGACAATTGCAAAAATAATTCAAATTCTGAAACTGCCTAACGGACTTCTGAAAATTCTTGTTGACGGAATTATTCAGGGAAGAATTATAGCATATACAGACAGGGAAAATTTTTTCGAAGCGGAAATTGAAGTTATTACACCAAAACCGGAAGAAAAGCGACAGATGAACGCTTTAATCCGACAAATGACGAATTTATTTAAAGAGTATGTAAAGATAAATAAATCAATACCTCCCGAAGCGGTTAACGCGTTTGATAATATTGATGAGCCTGACCGGAAACTGTTCTACGTTGCGGCAAATGTGAATCAGCAGATTGAAGTGAAGCAGAAAATACTCCAGCAATTCTCGCTGAAAGATCAGCTCTTTGAAGTTATCCGTCTTCTTAATTCGGAAATTGAGATTCTGAAAATTGAGAAAGAAATAGAAGTAAAAGTTCAGGATAATATTCAGAAAACACAGCGAAAATTTATTATTCAGGAACAAATCAGAATTCTTCAGGATGAATTGGGCGAAGAGGAGGAATCATCCCCCGATTTTATAAAACTCAGGGAAAGAATTGAACAAGCTAAAATGCCGAAACCTGTTCTGGAGAAGGCAGTTGAAGAGTTTAATAAATTAAAAAAAACACCGCCGAGTTCTCCGGAATCTACTGTTATACGGAATTACCTGGACTGGCTGATAGATGTTCCTTGGCACAATAAAACAAAAGACAATCTTACAATAAAAAATGTCCGCAAAATTTTAGATGAGGATCATTACGGTCTGGATAAACCTAAAGAAAGAATAGTGGAGCACATAGCTGTTCTTAACCTTGTTAAAAACATGCGGGGCCAGATACTATGTTTTGTTGGGCCTCCGGGTGTAGGTAAAACCTCTCTGGGAAAATCGATCGCGAGGGCAATCGGAAGAAATTTTGTGCGCATCTCATTAGGCGGCGTCCGCGATGAGGCCGAGATTCGCGGTCACAGAAGAACATATATCGGATCAATGCCCGGAAAAATTATTCAGTCCATGAAGAGAGCGAAGACTGTAAATCCTGTTATGCTGCTTGATGAAATAGACAAAATGAGCATGGATTTCCGGGGCGACCCGTCATCCGCTATGCTGGAAGTTCTTGATCCCGAGCAGAATCATACATTCAACGATCACTATCTCGACATTGATTATGATTTGTCTCAAGTAATGTTCATCACTACCGCAAATGTCCGGTACAACATTCCCCTTCCGCTTCAGGACAGAATGGAAATAATTGAATTACCGGGCTACCTTGAACATGAGAAGAATCAAATTGCTAAACGGCATATTATACCTAAACAGCTTGCTATCCATGGACTCGATAAATATAATGTTGAATTTCAGGATGAAGGCCTAAACAAAATTATAAGAGAATATACAAGGGAGGCCGGCGTTAGAAATCTGGAACGCGAGATTGCTTCGGTGTTGAGAAAAACAGCACGAGAAATTGTTTCTATTAATTCGAAAAACGGAAAAGCAAAAAAATCCAAGAAAAAATTTCCAATTGATGAATCACTCATTGAAAAATTTCTCGGCGTCCCCAGATTCAGATCTCAAAAAGCCGATAAAGAATTAAGAGTTGGAAGCGTTACCGGATTGGCATGGACAAGTGTTGGGGGAGAGATCCTTCAGGTTGATGCGACTGTTATGACAGGCGCTGAAAAACTTACAATCACAGGCCAGATCGGAAATGTGATGAAAGAATCTGCGCAGGCAGCATTAAGTTATTTAAGATCTAACGCTAAAGATTTTGGACTCGATTCACACTTCTCAAAAGGCAAGGAAATCCATATTCATCTTCCTGAGGGAGCAATTCCAAAAGACGGACCGAGTGCCGGAATAACTTTGGCAATGGCAATGTATTCCGCTTTAAGCAACAAACCAGCCCGGAATGATGTTGCCATGACCGGAGAAATAACACTGCGGGGCAAAGTTCTCCCTATCGGCGGACTGAATGAAAAACTTCTTGCCGCAAGAAGAAACGGAATGAAGACAGTACTAATTCCCAAGGACAACGAAAAAGATCTTTCTGAAATCAAGAAAGAAATTACGGAAGGAATTAAAATAATCCCTATCCAGACAATTAAGGAAGCTTTGACATTCGTGTTTGAACTCCCAAAGCAAAAAGTCTTAACTTTAAAAAAGAAAAAGCGATAATTTGTACGTGAAAATTAGACCATATAGATAAAAGGGATCGGGTTAGATTTTTCATTTTGAATTTTACATGAAGTCAGATTTATGGTACTAAATGTTAAAATTATTGTTACAGCATCTTGGGGAAGCACATTATGAATATGTACAACGGCGGATTTGGAGGGAGTAATTTTGGGCAACCTCAAAAGACTGAAGAACCCGAACCATTGAGTAATGAAAAGATTGAAGAATTTAAATCCTTTGTTGAAATGCTGGATAAAAAAATTGAAAGTAATTATGGCAAGGTCAGATCGCAGGAACGTATTAATGTTGAGAGATTTAATAATTTAATAACGACCATTGACAAATGTATTGGTGAAGGAACGCTTGTAATAACTGAAAACAGATCAAGAAAGTATATCAATATCAAGAAAGTAAGATTCAATTATGAGCCGAATGGAGAAGAAGCGCTATCAAGCCTTAAGGTTGAATTAAACGGGAAACTGAAAGTCCCCTGGATCAGAAGGGTTAATCTGTTTGACTTTCCGTTCCAAATTTCAACCAGAGAACTTAGCGATAAAAAATGTGTTGAGATGTTACATACATTTCCTCAGTCTAAATACACTGCCACAATTAGAATGATAATTCGGGAAATATAAACTCTTTATTCACTGATGATTAATTTTAACCGGAAAATGTCCGAATCGATAAAAATAAATAAAGCCCTTCCAGATGGTGAAATCTATGCCATTATTCTTAAGCAAGTAAATGCTATTTTAAATCCGGAAGAACCGTTAATTTCAAATCTCGCGAATGTAACGGCGGTTCTAAAAGAATCTTTCGGGAAAATCAGCTGGGTCGGTTTTTATCTCGAGAAAAATGGCAAGCTTTTCCTCGGCCCCTTTCAGGGGAAAGTTGCATGTACAGTAATTGAAAATGGAAAAGGCGTATGCGGCACAAGTCTGGTTCAGAGAAAAACTCTCATTGTTGAAGATGTTGATAAATTCCCGGGACATATAGCATGCGACAGCGGATCCAGATCAGAAATTGTGTTGCCGCTCGTAAAAGATAAAAAAATTTATGGCGTACTTGATTTGGATAGTTACAATTTATCCGCATTCAATGAAGTTGATAAAAATAACCTGGAATTACTCTGTGATTTACTCACAAAAAAACTTCCGTTTGAAAAACTAGTTTTATAAGCCGGAATTATATGACAGAACAGATAAAATTTGTAGTGACTGCAAGAAAATGGCGACCGCAGACTTTTGAAGATGTCGTTGGACAGGAACATATTACCACAACACTCAAAAATGCGATTCTTAATAACCGTGTAGCCCACTCTTACTTATTTGCCGGTCCGCGCGGTGTTGGCAAAACAACTACCGCACGCATACTTGCAAAAGTTTTGAACTGTACTAATTCCAAGAATGGCGAACCCTGCAACGAATGCGATATGTGCCAGTCGTTTACAAATTCTCAGACGTTGGACATTATTGAAATAGACGGAGCTTCCAATCGAAGAATTGAAGAGATCCGCACGCTTCGCGAAAGTGTAAAATATGCTCCGACAAAAGGCAGCTATAAAGTCTATATTATAGATGAAGTTCACATGCTCACAACTGAATCATTTAATGCGCTTCTGAAAACTTTGGAAGAGCCGCCCGAACACACTGTTTTTATTTTCGCTACCACCGATGTACACAAAGTTCCTCTTACAATTATTTCCAGATGCCAGCGGTTCGATTTCCGCCGTATTGAAATGGGTGTAATGAAAAAACTTCTAATGGAAATTGCAATTGCTGAAGGAATAAGCATCGACGATACCGCTCTCACACTAATAGCAAAAAAAGCAGATGGCGCGCTCAGAGATGCTCAGAGTCTTTTCGACCAGGTTATTTCCTTCAGCGGGAAAAAGGTGGATTCCATTCTGTTATCAAAGATGCTGAATCTTATAAATGAGGAGATCTACTTTACAATTTCCGACTCAATTTTATCGAAGAATTTTTCCTCGGCTTTTAATGTCTCTCAGAATATCTACGACAACGGGTGGAACTATATAGATTTCCTGAATGAACTGATTGAGCATTTCAGAAATATAATGACTGTTGTAATCCGGAAGAATACTGATCTTATTGAGGCGGCCGAAGTATTCAAGAAACGATATAATGAATACATCGGCAAATTTTCCGAGGGTGATCTTCTTAGAATTCTTGCTTTTCTCAACAAAGTTCAATGGGAATTAAAATCATCTTCGAATCAAAAATTAAAAATCGAAATCTCCTTGTGTCACCTGATAGGATTGGAAAAGTCATCAACTATTTCGGAGATAATTTCAAAAATCGATAGCATGGAAAATTCATCCGGTGAAAATTCCGTTCGGGATTTTTCAGCATCATACAGTCCGCCTAAAAAGAATAACCCTCCGATAGCTAATGTCCGCCCTGCCACAAAAGCAGAAGTGATCATTCCGGAGGTTAAGGCATTTGTAGCCCCTTCATTAAGTTCAACTTCAGATTTTAATGACATAATTTCGAAATGGAGCGAGTTCATTGAGCAGGTGAAATCGGAAAAATTATTTTTTGCATCTGTATTGCTAAATTCCAATCCTCTAGATTTTATAAATGATCAGCTTCATATTGAAGTTGAGCATCCGGAGGATGGCGAAATAATCAAAGAGAATAAGAGTTATCTCGATAAAAAGACAAAAGAAGTATTCGGCAAGAAAATAGATTTAAGTATTTCAAAAGAGAAAAAAACTGTCAGAAAAAAAGCTGCAGTCCAGACCTCAACCGCATCAAGCAAAGGAGCTAATTCTCCGGACTCCGTCGATTCCCTGGCATCTGAGATAGTCAAGGAACTTGGCGGCCGCGAGATAATCAGGTAGAAAATATTGCTCCCCTTTTTACCGATTTCTTGGCATCAACCGGGTATCAGTTATTTGAAATTAGCTTTATTAAATGATCTGTAAGTGAGACTTAGATTAACATTGGATATTCCGGTTAATCACTTTAAATAACTCCTCCCGAGTGTATGGTTTATTCAGGAAATCATTAAATCCCGCATCAATAAATTCTTTTTTATCATTGATCATAATAAAAGCACTGGAAGCTATAATAGGGACTTTATCATATCCGGAATAAATCCTAATATCTTTTGCCAATTCAAGTCCTGATTTTCCCTTTCCTAAATTAATATCCATTAGTATAAACAAGTATTTATTTTTAGCAATGAACTCAACAGCTTCCTCGGCACTCTTGGCAGTGTCGGCAATATATTTTCCTTTAAGGAATAAAACGATCACATCACTGGTAAGAGCGTCATCTTCCACTATAAGAACCTTCTGCATAGACTTAATTCCCACTTATTCATTTAGCTTATTAATATAACCGACCTAACAAAATAATAATTCCGCAGAAATTCCAAATGGATATAATGTTACAATAAAATTGAAATTTATCTATATAATTATCGGTTATCATTACATAATATTTTAATTACGGGCAATAACCGCATATAAAAAAACCCTTCAACACAAAGTATTGAAGGGTCATAAATAAAAAATCTCCCCCAAAGCGGGACAGGCTTGGCGGCTACCGGATTTTATCCCGCCCAAGGCGGGACTTCCACGCACCGTTGTACGCAGTACTCTTTAAATAATAAATAAAAGAACCCTTCAACACAAAGTATTGAAGGGTTCTTAATTTAAATCCTGGCGGCTACCTACTCTTCCACGCACCTGCGCACGCAGTACCATTGGCGTATAAGGGCTTAACTTCTCTGTTCGGAATGGGAAGAGGTGTTTCCCCTTAGCTATAACCACCAGAAAACTTTTGTCCCGCAGAGCAGGAACAGTATCTGTTAAAAAATAAATGAAAGAAAGAAAGAGTATGAATCTAGTAATAACAACTATCTTGAAATAAAATAATGGCTAAGTCTCACGACTTATTAGTACTACTCGACTGAATTCCTCACGGAACTTACATCTGTAGCCTATCAACCTTGTAATCTCCAAGGAGTCTTTAGTGGGGCTAGGCCCCAGGGATACCTAATCTTGAAGTGTGCTTCGCACTTAGATGCTTTCAGCGCTTATCACATCCATACATAGCTACCCAACTATGCCTCTGGCGAGACAATTGGTACACTAGAGGTATGTTCACTTCGGTCCTCTCGTACTAGAAGCGACTCTTCTCAAGTATCCTTCGCCCGCATAGGATAGGGACCGAACTGTCTCACGACGTTCTGAACCCAGCTCACGTACCGCTTTAATTGGCGAACAGCCAAACCCTTGGGACCTTCTTCAGCCCCAGGATGCGATGAGCCGACATCGAGGTGCCAAACCTTACCGTCGATATGAACTCTTGGGTAAGATCAGCCTGTTATCCCCGGCGTACCTTTTATCCTTTGAGCGACGGCATTTCCACTCACTACCGCCGGATCACTAAGTCCTGCTTTCGCATCTGCTCGACCTGTATGTCTCGCAGTCAAGCTCCCTTATGCCTTTGCACTCGCCGCATGATTACCAACCATGCTGAGGGAACCATTGAGAGCCTCCGTTACAATTTGGGAGGCGACCGCCCCAGTCAAACTACCCGCCTAACACTGTTCCTAACCCAGATTCATGGGTTGAGGTTAGAATCCAAATAAAACAAGGGTGGTATTTCACAGTTGACTCCACCGAAGCTAGCGCCCCGGTTTCAAAGTCTCCCACCTATTCTACACATGCTTTATCCGAACCCAATGTTAGGGTGCAGTAAAGGTGCACGGGGTCTTTCCGTCCATATGCGGGTAACCGGCGTCTTCACCGGTACCACAATTTCACCGAGCCCGTGGTTGAGACAGTGCCCAAATCGTTACACCATTCGTGCAGGTCGGAACTTACCCGACAAGGAATTTCGCTACCTTAGGACCGTTATAGTTACGGCCGCCGTTTACTGGGGCTTC